>CALMGA010000372.1:0-325 GCA_937863205.1 uncultured Beijerinckiaceae bacterium
GTGCAAGAGCCGCTTCCGAAGGCGTGGACGACCTCGGCCTGGTGGTCAAGGAGTTGAACAAGAAGACCCAGGGCAAGTACAGCGTGGCGCTCCTTCTCTCTGCTTCGAGCGCGGAAGAACTCAGGGAGAATACGCCCCTCGTTCACCGCACTTTTGTGGACGCGCAGGCGACCGTGATCGAGGAGACCATCGGGAATCTCTCGGCTTTCTACGCCATGTTTCCCTGCAATTACCGTTACAACGTCTTTTCGCTCTGGTTGGGAGAAGACCATCACGCTCGCCTCTCGCCCGTCTTCGCCCCCAATATCGGTCACCCTAAATCGGA
>CALMGA010000372.1:335-1230 GCA_937863205.1 uncultured Beijerinckiaceae bacterium
AAATCGGACGACCTGGATAGCGAATACCTGAATGTCTTCGAGACCCGGCAGGGAACGCCGTTTTTCCATGATGCCTATGTGTCCGGCGTGCGGGTCCAGCTCACCATCGGGCCGACCGGTACCGGCAAGTCCGTCCAGACCAACCAGATGCTCGCGTTGGAGCGGAAATACCACGGCTTCACCTTCATTTTTGACATCGGCAACAGCTACGAAAGCATGGTGGAGTTGTACGGTGGCAAGGTGGACCGCATCGGTCTGGACGGCCCGCGCGTCAACCCCTGCGCCCTGGAGCCGACCGAGAAGAACATCAAGTTTCTCTACAACTTCGTCAAGATGCTGCTCAATAGCGGCGGGGCTACCCTCAGCCCCGAGGACGAGGATGCGGTGTTCAAGGAGGTGCAGGGCATGTACCTCATCGACCGCAAGATTCGCAGGCTTAGGAATCTATTGCTGCCCAAGCACCTGAGCCGGTATCTCGCCAAGTGGATCGACACCGGCGTTTATAACGCGATCTTCGATAACGTAGAGGACTCGCTTAGCCTCTCGCGTATCCAGTGCTGGGACTTCGCAGGCGTGGCGAAGGACTACCCCGACCTAATCGAGCCTTTGATGATTTGGCTGCTGCGCCGCATTGACGACGTAGTGTACGACCCCAAAAACCTCGGCGTTCCCAAGCATGTCGTGATCGAGGAGATTTTCTCGAACATGAAGAACAAGCAGCTTCTCGAAGGCGCACTCGCCAGCATCAAGCAGGTCCGCAAAAACCTTGGCGGCGTGACCCTTATCGGCCAGTCTGCGAACGACCTGGGCGAGAACGCAGACAGCATCGTGAACTCCTGTACATCGTTCCTGCTGCTGCCGGACGTCACGTTCAATCGGGACCACTACGGTGAGC
>CALMGA010000373.1 GCA_937863205.1 uncultured Beijerinckiaceae bacterium
CAGCACCATGGGCCTACGCCCTGTGTCAGGCCGCCTGATTGGCCAAAGTCGAGCTTAGCTGGTCGCCCTGTCCTGGGATGATCTATCGTGCCGACGCATGACCATCTCAGACACGCCGAAGCGTCGGCGGGGCGAGCACCTCGTCAAAAAGGTTCTCGAGACGACGCTGGAAGAGATCGCGCAGGTCGGCTTCGACAAGCTCTCGATCGAACGGGTCGCCGTCAGGGCGGGCGTGAACAAGACCACGATCTGGCGGCGATGGCCGACGACAGAGGCGCTCGCGATGAGCGCGCTGGCGCAGGCGTCGGACAGGGCTGGACTTGCGGATACGGGTTCGCTCCGCGGCGACCTGATCGAGCATCTGAGACGTATGCGCGAGGTTTGCCGCTCCCCGGCCATGCTGTCCCTTCTCCGGTTGAGGTTCCGGCCGGCGTTGGACAGCGCCCTCGGCATCGCCCTCGCCAAGCGGATCAGCCAAGCGGACGAGGCTTGGCTCGTCTACTTCGAACGTGCGCAGGCCCGCAACGAACTGCCACAAGGCCTGGATGCGAAGGAGCTGCGCGACATCGTGCTCGGAAGCGGACAGTACCTCATCGCGACCCGGCACTTGGATCTAAGTGACCGTACCATCGAATTCCTCGTGGACAGCTTCCTGTACGGCGCTGCGCGACCGACCTCGGGGACCGGTGGAGGACGGATCATCTGATCGGGCGGCGCGGGATGGAGAGCGCTGAGGATGCCACTGTCACGGGGGGCGCAGAATATATGGATCGGCGCAGGGATTCGACGCCGATCCGTACGGTCAGTCCTATCGTTGCTCGACCTCGTCGTCGAACCCACCGTGCCGAGGCACAGTCCGGCATGACCCGGCTGACGTGGCAGCGCTCGCAGTCGCGACCGCCGACCTCTTTCGCCGCGCGCCGCGGTCCAGGCGGTGGGTGGTCCCGAACGGCGTCTCGATGCCGTCAACGGTGCCCCCTTCAGGCAGGCCAGACGTCGGCAAGGGACGCGAGGTCGAGGTTGCCAAGGTCCAGGCGTCCGCCCTCGGCTGCCATCCCTGCAGCTTCGGCGGCGCGGCGGGCCTTGCCGAGGTCGCGCGTCATCCCGACAACGCGGGCGGCGGCGAGCGTCCGGGCGGTCTCCACGACGGTGCCGGCCGACACGCCCGTTAGGGCGCGCCGCCCCTACAGGTCCAGGCCTGCCGACACCTCGTCCGCCGTTGATCGGGCTCCGGACTGAGCGCTGATGGCAGGCTGCAAAGCGGGGAACTTGGTTTATAAATTTTTGAGTGCGGTCCAGGGTCAGTGGCGCGGGATGCTGACGTCGGAGTTCGCGCGGGCCGCGGAGCTTTCCGTGAACACCGTCCGCTTCTACGTGCGGCCCGCTCGCTGTGTTTCGGCGGGGGGTCTGGATAGGCCTCTCAACGGCCCCGCGTCTGCTGCGCGCGACGACTGGCGAGGACCGCCTCATCCAGTGCCGTGCGCGGTTCCTGGCCGAGCAGCGCCGCCAGCTTCCCATTGTCGAGGCGCAGCGGGACCTGCCACAGGTAGCGCATCTCGATCACCTCGCGCAGGAAGGTCACGAACGGCGCGCCGAGGTAGACCGGCAGCCAGCGGAACGGCCGGATCGGCACCGCACCGCCCAGCGCGCGCTGCACGGCTTCCGCCATTGCTCGCCCTTCGAGGTAGTGGCCGCCGAAGTGCACCCGCTCCTCGTGCGCGAGGTCGGCGTCGCGGTCGGCCAGCGACGCCACGGTCTCGGCGAGGTCCGGCAGGTAGGCCCAGGCATGCCCGACCCCGGGTCGTTCGGGCGTCACCACGCGGCGCAGGTCCTTGCCGTCACGCAGGAGGACCGTGCTGACCCAGGAACTGGGCGCTCGCGGCCCGTAGAAGTCGCCCGCGCGCACGATCAGCGTGCGCAGGCCCCGAACCGACGCCGCGTGCAGCATCGCCTCCATCTCGACCCGGATGCGCCCTTTTCGCGTGCGGGGGTGCTGCGGCGCATCTTCCGCGATGACGGGCCCCGCGTCGGGGCCATAGACGTACACGCTGGCGGGATAAACCAGCCGCGCGCCGACCGCCTCGGCCGCCGCGATCGCATGGCGCAGCATCGGAATGGCGAGGCCGCGCCAGTTGCGGTAGCCGGGCGGATTGGCGCCGTGGAAGATCAGCTCGACGGCCGCGGCCGCACGCATCACGTCGTCCTCCCGCATGGCGTCGCCCTCGATCCAGTCGATCCCGGCCGGGCCATTTCGACGGGCCCGAGTGGGGTCGCGCGCGAGGCCGCGAACCGTCCAGCCGTGTCGCAGGAGCGCCGACGCCACTTCGCCGCCCACGCCACCCGTCGCGCCGATCACCAGCGCCTGTTTTCCGCCCGCCATCGCGTCCTCCCGTATTGCCTGGACGCAAGATCGTCGAGCCGGTCACCGACATCGATTGATGAAACGAGATGGTCAGCTATACGTTGTTGCATGGCGTCGGACCCGGATTGGCACTTGTGGCGGGCGTTCCTGGCGGTGTCGCGCGGCGGCAGCCTTTCGGCCGCAGCCCGCAGCCTCGACCTCACGCAGCCGACCCTTGGCCGACAGATCGCCGCCCTGGAGTGTGCGCTCGGCGTACCCCTGTTCACCCGCTCGACGGACGGCTTGCGGCCGACCGATCGTGCGCTGTCGCTCTTGCCCCATGCCGAAGCCATGGCGGCGGCCGCGGCAACCCTGTTGCGTGCCGCCTCGGGCGCCGACGATGCGACGTGCGGCACCGTCCGGCTGGCAGCGAGCGAGGCCACGGGCGGCCTCGTCCTGCCGCCCATGCTGGCGAGGTTCCGCGGCACCCACCCCGGCATCGACATCGAGCTGTCGCTGAGCGACCGCAACGAGGACCTCCTTCGTCACGACGCCGATCTCGCGGTGCGCAACACCCTGCCGACCCAGGCCGCGCTGGTCTCCCGTCGGATCGGCGAGGTGGCGGTCCGCCTGTTCGCGCACAGTGATTACGTTCGACGCCGCGGCCTGCCGGCCACGGTGAGCGAACTCGCGCGC
>CALMGA010000374.1 GCA_937863205.1 uncultured Beijerinckiaceae bacterium
GGATGGACGGCGACAGGTCGCGCCGTTCCCATCGCGCACGATCGTGTCAGACGCGAGGCTTGTTCTTGCCGCCGAATGAAGCGGCGATCCCGACCCAGCGCTCGAGCCGCTGCGAAATCTGCTCGCTGGCGCAATCGTGCGAACGACTCCTGCCGGACCCGAAGGATCCGGGGCGGACGCCGGCCCCATTGCTTCAGCCGGCGAGTCCGGTCACCGTGCTGGGACGGCGTCGGTGGTCATGCCATACGGTCTCGCGCAGCCGCGCGCCCTGACCCGCGCCACCACGAAGGTGTCCGCATGCATCCCGTGCTTCCATGACGCTGGTGTCCTCACCCTGGCTGCGGACGGTCCCGCAGGCGGCCCTTGAGGTCGGGCGGCGCGGCGGCGGCCTGCTGCCCCGCATGCTGCCCAAGGGGCTTTACGCCCGCTCCATCCTCATCGTCATCCTGCCGATGGTGATCCTGCAGAGCGTTCTTACCTTTATCTTCCTGGAGCGGCACTGGGCGCTCGTCACCAACCGGCTGTCCACCGTGCTGACCCAGGACCTGTCGGCGATCATCGACATCTATCAATCCTACCCTCAGGACGCCAACCTCGACACGTTGACCCGGATCGCGCAGGACCGGATGAAGATCGACCTCGAATTCCTCCCCGCCGGGCATCTGCCGCCGGCCCTGCCCAAGCCGTTCTTCTCCATCGTCGACGGGGCGCTCTCGAACGAGATCCGCAAGCAGATCGGGCGCCCGTTCTGGCTCGACACGGTTGGTCGGTCCAACCTGATCGAGATCCGCATCGAGCTGCCGCACGCGGTCCTGCGCGCGGTGGCCTACCGCAGCGCGGCCTATGCTTCCAACTCCTACATCTTCATCGTCTGGATGCTCGGCACCTCGCTCGTGCTGATCAGTGTGGCGGTGGCCTTCCTGCGCACGCAGATCCGGCCGATCCTGCGCCTGTCGCGGGCGGCGGAAGCCTTCGGCAAGGGCCGCGAGATCGAGTTCCGACCGCGCGGCGCCCGCGAAGTGCGCCAGGCCGGCTACGCCTTTATCGCGATGAAGCGCCGCATCGAGCGAGTGATCGAGCAGCGGACGGCCATGCTGAACGGGGTCAGCCACGACCTGCGCACCGTGATCACCCGCTTCAAGCTCTCGCTCGCCCTGATGGAGGGCAACGAGGACTCGGACGAGATGAAGAAGGACGTCGAGGAGATGCAGCGCATGCTGGAAGGCTATCTCGCCTTCGCCCGCGGCGATGCCGGCGAGCCGGCGGTGCCGGTGGACATGCGCGAGTTCCTCGACGACATCCGCGCCGACGACGAGCGCCACGGCGAAATGCTGGAGATCGCCTTTGCCGGCGATCCCGTGGTGAGGGTGCGCCCCGACGCCTTCAAGCGCTGCGTCGGCAACCTCGTCGGCAACGCCCACCGCCACGCCGCCACCGTGGTGCTCGACGTCACCCGCGATGGCCGCTTCCTCACCATCCATGTCGACGACGACGGTCCCGGCATCCCGCCGGAAAACCGCCAGGACGTGTTCCGCCCCTTCGTCCGGCTCGACGCGGCGCGCAACCAGGACGCGGGCGGCACCGGCCTCGGCCTTTCGATCGCCCGCGACATCGCCCGCTCGCACGGCGGCGACATCACCCTGGGCGACAGTCCGCTCGGCGGTTTGCGCGCCAGCCTGCGCGTGCCGGTGTAGGTCGGGCACCGTCGAGCTTATCCGTGAAATCGAGTTCCGGGGCCTGCCCTTTCGCGCTCCCGCACGTTGCCGGCGCATCGGAACCAAACAGCTGCCCCGTCGCCTACCGATGGCAGCCCGCAACAGGAGCAGCACGTGGTTGAACGCGGCACGGTGATCGTCACGGGCGGCAGCCGGGGCATCGGCGCGGCCATCTCGAAGCGGCTTGCCGCGGACGGCTATGGCGTCGCCGTGAACTACCAGCGCAACGCGGAGGCGGCGCAGGCCCTCGTGGCCGAGATCGGACGCGGCGGCGGCCGGGCGCTGGCCGTCGGGGCCGACGTTGCCGACGAGGCGCAGGTCGCGGCCTTGTTCGAGCAGGCCGCACGGCTCGGGCCGCTCGCCGGCCTCGTCAACAACGCCGGCGTGCTGGGCGAAATGCGCCGCATCGACGAGCACGATGCGGCGAGCCTCACGGCCGTGCTCGCAACCAACGTCGTCGGCGCCGCGCTGTGCGCCAAGCACGCCGTCCGCGCGCTCTCGACCAAGCACGGCGGGCCGGGCGGGGCGATCGTCAACGTCGGCTCCATCGCCGCCACAACCGGCGGCATCGCCGGCATGGTCGCCTACGCCGCCAGCAAGGGCGCCCTGCACAGCCTCACGATCGGTCTCGCCAAGGAGGTCGCCCGCGAGGGCATCCGGGTCAATGCGGTGGCCCCGGGCATGATCGTCACCGACATGACGCAGGGCGTCGCCGCCCAGGTCGGGCCGACCGTGCCGCTCGGGCGGTGCGGCGAGCCGCATGAGATCGCCGCCGCCGTGGCGTGGCTCCTGTCGGCGGAGGCGAGCTACGCCGTGGGCACGATCCTGACGATCTCGGGCGGGCGCTAGATGGCGTGGTCAGCTCCGACGTGGCGCTCGCGCTTCTTCGCGCCCGCCGCCATCCCGACCGCGCCGCTGGCGCTCGGCCTTGCCGGGCTGATCCCGTTCTGGGCCCTGGCGCTCGGCCTTCTCGTTCACGGCGCCTTCGGTTTCCGGGTGGCCGCGCTTGACCTTGCCCTCGCGACCTACGCCGCCGTGATCGTCTCGTTCCTTGGCGGGATGCGCTGGGGCTTGGCGGTGCGCGCCGGCGACGGCGGGCTGAACTACGCCATCTCCGTGGTGCCCTCGCTCGTCGCCTGGGCGCTGCTCGCGGCCCCCGAGCCCTGGCGGCTCGCCGGCCTCGGCCTGACCGCCCTGGCGCTCGGACCGATCGACCTCGGCCTCGTGCGCTCGGGGATGGCGCCGCCCTGGTTCGGGCGCCTGCGCCTGATCCTGTCGACCGGCGCCGGCCTTGCCCTGCTGCTGGGGGCGGCGCTCGTCTAGAGCATCGAACCCTGAACCGGATCCTGTCCGATGCTCTAACTTGCTGTGCCGCATCGGATTTGTCCGAAAACCGCTGCGCACTTTTCGGTCCGATGCTCTAGAACCGCGGCAACTCGGGGAAGGCGACCTTGCCGGCATGGACGTGCATGCGGCCGAGTTCCGCGCAGCGGTGCAGGGTTGGGAACACCTTGCCCGGGTTGAGCCTGTGCTCGGGATCGAAGGCGCATTTCAGCCGCTGCTGCTGCTGCAGGTCGATGTCCGTGAACATGGTGCCCATCAGGTCGCGCTTCTCCACCCCGACGCCGTGCTCGCCGGTGAGCACGCCGCCGACCTCGACGCAGAGCCGCAGGATGTCCGAGCCGAAGGCTTCCGCCCGCTCGGTGTCGCCGGGCTTGGCCGCGTCGTAGAGGATGAGCGGATGGAGGTTGCCGTCGCCGGCGTGGAAGACGTTGGCGACGCGCAGGCCGTACTGCTCGCCGAGCCGCTCCATCCGCTCCAGCACGAGGCCGAGCTTTGATCGCGGGATGGAGCCGTCCATGCACAGGTAGTCCGGACCCACCGCGCCAACGGCCGGAAAGGCGTTCTTGCGCCCCTGCCAGAACTGCACCCGTTCGGCATCGGAGGTCGACACCTTGACCGTGCTCGCCTCGTGCCTCGCCGCGATCCCCGACACCTTCTCGATGAGATGGTCGACCTCGGAGGCCGTGCCGTCGAGCTCGACGATGACGAGGCTGCCGGCGTCGCGGGGATAGCCGCAGGGCTGGTAGTTCTCGGTGGCGACGATGGTCTTGTTGTCCATCATCTCCATGCCGCCGGGGATGATGCCGGAGCCGATCACGTCGGCGACGAAATCGCAGCCGGCCTGCACCGTCGGGAAGCCGAGCAGCACGCCGCGCGCCACCTCGGGCTTCTTCAGGATGCGGACCGTGACTTCCGTGACCACGCCGAGTAGCCCTTCGGAGCCGGTCATCACGCCGATGAGGTCGTAGAGCGAGGAGTCGAGGTGCTTGCCGCCGAGCCGGATCACCTCGCCGCCCATCAGCACCATCTCCAGGCCGAGGAGGTTGTTGGTGGTGAGCCCGTACTTCAGGCAGTGCACGCCGCCGGAATTCTCGGCCACGTTGCCGCCGATCGAGCAGGCGATCTGCGAGGACGGATCGGGCGCGTAATAGAAGCCCTCGTCCTCCACCGCCTTGGAGATCGCGAGGTTGGCGACACCCGGCTGCACCACGGCGCAGCGGTTGGGATAGTCGACTTCCAGGATGCGGTTGAACTTGCCCATGGCGAGCAGGATGCCGTCCTCCAGCGGCAGCGAGCCGCCCGACAGCGAGGTGCCGCCGCCGCGCGGCACCACCTTGACGTTCATCTCCTTGGCCAGCGCCATGATCTCGGAAACTTCCGCCACCGTCTCGGGCAGCACCACGACGAGCGGCATCTGCCGGTACATGGTGACGGCATCGCACTCGTAGGGGCGCATTTCCCGCGCATTGGCGAGAACGTTGCCGGGCCTGACGATCGCCTCCAGCCGCGCCACGATTTCGCCGCGCCGGTCGAGGATCGCGGCTTCCGGCTTCGGCATGGTGAGCGTCATGGGGTGCGGACCTCCTCGAAGCGCCTGCTTGGGACGCTTGGCTCCCATGTAAGCGCTGCACGGCGCCGCGTCACCGCTGGGCGTTCAGGGGATGCGGCCAGGGGTAGGCGGCGTTGTCCCGCGTCGACCCGGAAAAGCGGCTGCCATTTCGGCTACCAGGCGATCGGCTGGCCGCGCCAGTCGAGGAAGACGCAGCCGGGTTGTCCCGCCCTGGCCGCGATGGCTTCGGCGATGCCCCTGGCGCTCTCCTCCACGTCGAGCGCGGCATCGCTGCCGCCCATGGCTGTACGCACCCAGCCCGGGTGCATCGCGATCACCGTCTGCTGGCGATGGCGCGCCGCATAGCAGCGCAGAAGCGTGTTCAGCGCCGCCTTGCTGGCGCGGTAGGTGTCGTAGCCGCCGCTGACGTTCCCCGTCACGCTGCCGAGACCCGAGCTCATCGCGACCACGGCGCCCGTGGTGGGAACGCGACCGCCCAGCGCCTCGATCAGCTGCATCGGGGCCAAGGCATTGGTGAGCAGGACTTGAGTGAAGGCGTCGGGGGCAACCCGTCCGGCCGGCCGCTCGCGGTCGCCGGCGATGCCGGCTGACACCAACAGCAGGTCGAGCCGCGCTTCATCGCTGCCGATCGCCTCGCCGAGCCTGGCGGCGGCTTCCGCGTCGTTGATGTCGAGGGTGACGAGGCGCAGGGCCTCGCCGGCTGCGGCCGCGAGGGTGTCGAGCGCGGCATCGTGCCGTCCCCGCGTCGTCGCCACGACGCGCCAGCCACGGCCGGTGTATTCGCGCGCCAAGCCCAGCCCCAAGCCCCGCGAGGCGCCGACGATCACCGCCGTTTTCCGCATTCCGGTCATCTCCGCATCCCGATCATCTCCGCGTCCCGGTTATTTCATTGGAAGCCGGTGACGGCGTGGGGGACGTACAGCGCCTCCAGGCGCCCGTTTTCATCGGCGGTGAGGTTCAGCGTCAAGGCGGTGACGGCATCATCGAGGTGATGCGGCTTCGTGGCGCCGATGATAGGGGCGCTCACCTCCGGCTTGGCCAGCACCCAGGCCAGCGCCACCTGCGCCCGCGAAACGCCGCGGGCGCGGGCGATGGCGCCGACCTCGTCCACGATGCGGCGGTCGGCCTCCTCCGTCTTGGCGTAGAGCGTCCTGCCGAACTCGTCCGTGCGCAGCCGCTCGGTTTCGTCCGACCAGTCGCGGGTGAGGCGCCCGCGCGCCATCGGGCTCCAGGGAATGACGCCGATGCCTTCCACCCGGCACAGCGGCAGCATCTCCCGCTCCTCCTCGCGATACAGCAGGTTGACGTAGTTCTGCATGGTGGAGAACCGCGTCCAGCCGTGGCGGTCGGCGAGGTAGAGCGCCTTGGCGAACTGCCAGGCGTGCATCGAGGACGCGCCGATGTAGCGAGCCTTGCCGGCCTTCACCACGTCGTGCAGCGCTTCCAGCGTTTCGGCGATGGGCGTTTCTTCGTCCCAGCGGTGGATCTGGTAAAGGTCGACGTAGTCCGTGCCGAGCCGGCGCAGCGAAGCATCGATCTCGTGCAGGATCGCCCCGCGCGACAGGCCGGCCCCGTTGGGCCCCGCCCGCATGCGCCCGTGCACCTTGGTGGCGATCACCACGTCCTCGCGCCGGGCATAGTCCTTCAGGGCTCGGCCGACGATCTCCTCGCTTGTGCCGGCCGAGTACACGTTGGCCGTGTCGAAGAAGTTGATGCCGAGGTCGAGCGCCTTGCGGATGAAAGGCCGCGCCTGATCCTCCGGCAGCGTCCATTCGTGGGTGCCCTGATCGGGCACGCCGTAGCTCATGCAGCCCAGGCAGAGCCGCGACACGTTGAGGCCGGTGGTGCCGAGGCGTCGGTAGTCCATGGAATCACCCTTTGCGATGTCGCCTCGGCAACTAGGGCGAGATCACGCGAAGGGGATCCATCCCGCGTGCGGAAAACACGTCCCCTTCAATGCCGGTAGCAGGACCAGGGATCGCCGGCACGGGGAACGCACGAAGGCTTGGGCGGCGGTGCACGATAAGCCACGCGCCCTTGCGGCGCTGCCGCCGATCCGGCCGGCGCGGGTGCGGCGGCGGGTGCGGCCACTGGCATCGCGACGGGCTCGGGCGGCTCGGCCGCTGCCGTGAAGGAGCTGAAACGCGATTGCGGCGTGCCCGATTGCGACTGTGACAGTGGAGCGTCGTTGTCGCTTGCACTGGAATGACCGTGGAACAGGTCGCAGATCGTCCCCCCGCATTCGCCGTCGCGGTTGCCGCCGGTGAGACCGCCGCCGCCGACGTTGAAGAACGAGGAGCGTTGCGGCGCCGGTGCCGCCGACCCTTGGGCCGGGGCGGCGCTGGAACCGGAGAACATGTTGGACAGGAAGCCGCTGCTCGGCGCGGTCAAAGGCGTTGCCGCTGCGGGCGCGGCTGCCGGTGCCGCCCCCTCCTGGGCCGGGCTTGGCGAACCGTAGTAGATGTCGCAAAGCGTCCCGCTGCATCTTTGCGGGGTTTGCTGGGCGGCGGCGCCGCTTGCGAGCGCGCCCGCGACGAAAAGAGCGGACAAGGCGGCGAACGCTGCGATCTTGGCGGAAGGGAGCATCGGACGTTTCCCGTCACACGAGTTGGTGAACGTGGGATCCTCATTGCGGCCGAACGTGTCAGCGGAGTGGCCGTGCTCGAAGAAACCGGGCGGCTGTGGCCGAGATGCCACATCGAGATCGCGTGGGTTGTGGATCATCGGAGCCGATGCGCCCGGCGGCGTCGCCGACGAGCGCCCTGGTTCCCGGCGCGTCCAGCGGGCCTACTGCGCCGCCGCTTCGATGGGCTTGGGCGCAGCCGCCTTGGTTGCAGCCGCTTTGGTCGTGGTGTCGGCAGGCTTCGGCGCAGCCCTGGCCACCCGCTTCTTCTTCACTTTAACGGGAGCTGCTTTCGGCTCGGGCGCGGCCGGGACCGGCTCGGCTGCCGCGACCGGCTGCTCGGGCGTCCGGCCACCGAAAAAGCCGCAGATGAAGTCGCGGCAGGGAAGCGAGGACGGGGACGGTTCGCCCGCGGGAATGCCGGCGTAGTAGGCGTCACAAATCAGGCCGGTGCAGTGCGGGGTAAAGGCAGGCTTCGCCGCGTCCTGCGCGAAGCTTGAGGACGCGAGGCTGCCGGTCAGCCCGAAGGCGATCAGCGCCGCCGCTGCACTCTGATTGACAAATGAAGACATGCCCGTGGTTCCCGTCGCGCGGTCTCGATGATCGCACCTGCGAAGCCGAAGATGTCGGCCTCAAGGCAGAGGGTACACGGATGCATGCGTTCAGGCGGAGCCCAGCCGTTGTCTTGGCCGGTGAGGCCGAGAGGGCACAGGTGGTGCCGCGCGATGCCGATCAGACTACCCGATCGGGCTTACGCGAGGCTACCTGACGCGTCGGACTGAAAGTGCGCGCCGCCTTTCGATCCGATGGGAACATCGACCTGAAGAACGGGACCGAGCGCCATGCCCGGTCCCATGTTCTAGCTAGTGAGCCGTGGCGTGGTGCTCGAC
The DNA here is from genome assembly GCA_937863205.1 of uncultured Beijerinckiaceae bacterium. Next base: position 8,143 of record CALMGA010000374.1, read on the forward strand.
CAAGCCGAGGCGTCCCGGCTGGTTGGCCTCGATGCGGGCGACCCCGCTCTTTACGGCCGCCTGCACCTTTTCGAAAGCTCGGACCTCGATCTGGCGCACGCGCTCGCGGGATATGTCAAACTCGTCCGACAGGTCCTCCAGCGTGATCGGATCATCGGCGAGGCGGCGCGCCTCGAAGATGCGACGCTCGCGGTCGTTGAGCACGGTGAGCGCGCTGCGCAGGGCACCGAGCCGGTTGTCCTTCTCTTCCTGGTCGGCCAGGATGCTCTCCTGGCTCGACGACTGGTCGACGAGCCAATCCTGCCACTCGCCCTCGCCTTCCTCGCGCAAAGGCGCATTCAGCGACGCGTCGCCCGACATGCGGCGGTTCATGTCGATCACGTCCTGGTGGCTGACCCCCAGTCGCGTGGCGATGATCTCGACCTGATCGGGACGCAGGTCCCCCTCGTCGAGGGCGGAAATCTGGCTTTTGGCTTTGCGCAGATTGAAGAACAACTTCTTCTGGCTCGCCGTGGTCCCCATCTTCACCAGCGACCAGGAACGCAGGATGTACTCTTGTATGGACGCGCGGATCCACCACATCGCATAGGTCGCCAGACGGAAACCCTTGTCGGGCTCGAAGCGCTTCACGGCCTGCATCAGGCCGACGTTGCCTTCCGAGATCACCTCGCCGATCGGCAGGCCGTAGCCGCGATAACCCATCGCGATCTTGGCGACGAGGCGAAGATGCGAGGTGACGAGCTGGTGGGCGGCGCCGGGGTCCTCATGTTCACGCCAGCGCTTGGCGAGCATGTATTCCTGCTCCGGCTGGAGCATGGGAAACTTGCGAATCTCGGTCAGATAGCGGGAAAGTCCGCTTTCGCCGGAGATCATGGGCAGGGCAGCAGCCATTCTTATCCTCCAAAGAGCCCCCGAACTCGGCAGGCTCGCGGCGTCGCCATGACACGCATCGACGACTCAACCTGTGGACATGGGGAACCACGCGCCCGAACCTAAGGGCGCTTCATTCTTCGCCGGCATTACAAATCGGCAAGGTCCGACGCACTCCAATGGGATCTGCGAGCGTCCTTCTGTTTCGTCCAATGCCAGACCTCTGTTACGCAACACCGATCCGGCAAAGCGGTTGCATATGCAGATGTCGCACCGACCTCAGACCCGGCGGAAGGTCGGTGCGATCACGCGCGACGCAGGGCCATCCGCAGCGCCTCGAGATCGGCCGGCAGCGCGCTTTCGAAATCCAGGATCTCGCCGGTGATCGGGTGGGCGAAGCCGAGCCGGGCGGCGTGCAGCGCCTGGCGCCCGAGCGAGTCCAGCTTTTCGCGCGCGGCTTCGGGCAGCCGACTCGCCTTGGTGCGGAAACCGCGGGCGTAGAGGGGGTCGCCCAGCACGGGATGGCCGAGATGCGCCATGTGTACGCGGATTTGATGGGTTCGCCCTGTTTCGAGCTGGCAGGCCAGCAGGCTCGCCTCGGCTTGGCCTTCCCCGACTTGACCTTCTGCGACGTGGCCGCCCTCGCCGCCGCCATACCGCTCTTCCAAACGCCAGTGCGTGATCGCCGCGCGGCCGCGCTCCTGGTCGGTCACCGCCATGCGCAGGCGATCGGTGCCGTGGCGCCCGAGCGGCGCCTCCACCGCGCCGGCCTGTCGCGACGGCTCGCCCCACACGAAGGCAAGATAGCTGCGCTGCAGCGGCAGGGTGCGGCCGTGGTCGGCGAACAGGCGGGCGAGGCCGGCATGGGCGGCATCCGTCTTGGCGACCACAAGCAGCCCGGAGGTGTCCTTGTCGAGGCGGTGGACGATGCCCGGCCGGCGAACCCCGCCGATCCCCGACAGGCTGGCGCCGCAACGGGCGATCAGCGCGTTGACCAGCGTGCCGCTGCCGTGGCCGGGTGCGGGATGCACCACCAGCCCGGCCGGCTTGTCGATCACGATGAGGTGCGCATCCTCGTGGACGACCGCCAGGGGCAGCGCCTCCCCCTTCGGTTCGGGGTCGCTCGCCTCCGGCACCCGGAGCGAGACCGCCTCGCCGGTCTTCAGCTTGCGCTTGCCATCGCGCGCCACCGCGCCGTCGATCGTGAGACAGCCGTCCTCGATCAGGGCTTTCAGCCGCGTGCGCGACAGGGCGAGGCCGCGCCCCTCCGCGACGCGCGCGGCTGCGGCATCAAGGCGCTGCCCGGCCTCGTCGGCTCCCGCCGCGAAGGCGAAGACGGCCGTTGAAAGGGTCTCGTCGGCGTCAGCCACCTCGGTTATGTCGCAAGCCGTCACCGTTCCACGCCCATTCACCTGCGCCGCCGTAGGGGTACGCGACATCCGCAAAGACCCGTCCATGTCCTTCTATCAGATTTATGCCCGCGTTCTGGCGCTGCTCGGCGGCGAGCGCAAAGCCGTCGTCACCCTTGTCGGCGGCGCGGTGGCCCTCGTCATCGCGCAGTTCGCCGAGCCGGTGCTGTTCGGCCGCCTCATCGACAAGCTCACCCATCCTGCCGGCGGGCCGAGCATCGCCGCCCTGGTGCCGACGGTGGCCGCCTGGATCGCCTTCGCGGTCGCATCCATCGCCGCCGCCGTGGTGGTGTCGCTGCTCGCCGACCGCCTCGCCCACCGCCGCCGCCTCGCGGTGATGGCGATGTTCTTCGAGCACGCCCTCGATCTGCCGATGACCTTCCACGCCGTGACCCATTCCGGGCGCTCGCTGAAGATCATGATCGAAAGCTCGAACGCGATGTTCGTGGTCTACCTCAGCCTGTTCCGCGAGAACCTGTCGGCGCTGCTGTCGCTGGTCGTGGTGCTGCCGCTGTCGCTGTGGCTGAACTGGCGGCTCGGCCTGCTGCTGCTGGCGCTTGTGCTGCTCTCAGGGATGGCGGCAACCTACGTGCGCCGGCGCACCGAAGCGCTGCAGGGCAGGGTGGAACATTACAACACCTCGCTCGCCGAGCGCGCCTCGGACGTTCTCGGCAACATCCCGGTGATCCAGAGCTTCACCCGCATCGGCCTGGAAACCGGCGCCATGCGCGACCTCAGCCGCACCCTGCTGGAAGCGCAGATGCCGGTTCTGTCGTGGTGGGTGGTCGCGGTGGTGTTCGGCCGCACGGCCTCGATGGTGACGCTGCTGCTGATCTTCGTCTCCGGCACCGCCCTCTACATGAAGGGCATCGGCACGGTGGGCGGCATCGTGATGTTCATGAACTTCGCCAACCTGCTCATCGGCAAGCTGGAGCAACTCGTCAACTTCACGAACTCGCTGTTCCTGCAGCAGGCCAAGCTCGCCGACTTCTTCGCCGTGCTCGACACCGTGCCCCACGTCGCCGAGAAGCCGGGCGCGCGCGATCCCGGCCGGCTCAGGGGACGCGTCGCCTTCGAAGGCGTCACCTTCACCTATCCCGCGGGAGAGGGCATGGCGACGACCCCCGCCGTGCGCGACCTCACCTTCACCGTCGAGCCCGGCGAAACCATCGCCCTCGTCGGCGCCACCGGCTCCGGCAAGTCGACCACGCTGGGGCTGCTCCACCGCACCTTCGATCCCGGCTCGGGGCGCATCACCATCGATGGCATCGACATCCGCGACCTGCCGCTCGATGCCCTGCGCCGCAACATCGGCGTGGTGTTCCAGGAACCGATGCTGTTCGCCCGCTCCATCGCCGACAACCTGGCGATCGGCAAGCCCAACGCGTCGCCGGCCGAGATCCAGCTCGCGCTGGAGCGCGCCCAAGCGGCGGATTTCGTCGCCAACCAGGCGCACGGCCTCGCCACTGGGGTCGGCGAGCGCGGCCGCTCGCTGTCGGGCGGCGAGCGCCAGCGCGTCGCCATTGCCCGCGCACTCCTCAAGGATCCGCCGATCATGATCTTCGACGAGGCCACAGCCGCCCTCGACGCGGAAACCGAGCGGAAGCTGCAGAAGGCGCTGGCCAGCGCCACGCAGGGACGCACGACCTTCGTCATCGCCCACCGCCTCGCCACCGTGCGCCACGCCTCGCGCATCCTGGTGCTGCACAAGGGCCGCGTCGTCGAGAGCGGCACCTTCGACGAGCTGGTCGCGCAGGATGGCGCCTTCACCGTTCTCGCCCGCGCGCAGTTCATGGCCGGGCCGCGCGATGCCGACCTGGGCCAGCCCGTGCTCGCCGACACGCCGGGGCTGGTCGACCAGCTCTGACGAAAATGCCGTACTGCTATGCATTGGTGTCAATTGTTCCTGACACTGGAAACGCTCAATCTGTGGGCAGCGGAAGCGACCCTTTCGTTGTCCGGACGCCGCGAGGTTCCGGGCGTTTCCTCCCGTGACTTTCCCCGCCGGCTTCGCGCCGGCGGTTTTTTTTGCCGCGAAATCCTCGGGACGCGAGCGACTTAGTCGCCTTTCGGGCCGCCGCGCACGGCCAGTGCCACCGTCCACAGCGCCCGCACGGTGATCGCCTGGGCGAGGCGGGGCTCGCGCCGGGCGCGGCCGACCGCTTCGCCGAGAACCGCGATCGCCTTGAGCAGTCCTCTGGCATCCCACCGCCGCAGCTGCCGTTCGGCCACCGCCCGGCGAAGACCGTAGAAGCCGGAGTCCCCGCCGAACTGGCCGCCGGCATCCATGGTGAGGCGAGCCCGATGCAGGCTGGTGGCATGGCGCAGCGCCGACGCGAGCAGGACGTTGACGTCGCCGCTTTCGCCGAAGAGCCGCTCGGTGGTCCCCTCGATCGCCGGGAAGGCGCCCTCGAAGGCGCCATCGACCGCGTGATCGACGACCAGCGCCGACGCATCGGCCACGATCGCCTCGACGTGGGACACCTCGACCCGGCCCGCGCCGTGGGCGTAAAGCGCCAGCTTGTCCAGCTCCGACCGCGTTTCCAGCCGGTTCTGGCCAAGAAGCGACAGCAGCAGCTCGCGCGCGTCGGGCTCGATGGTGAGACCGGCGCTGGCCAACTCGCTGTCGATCAGCAGCCCGACCTCGCGCGGACCGTCGGGATGGCACTCGATCGCCGCCGCCGCCGGCTCCTTCTCGAACAGCTTGCGCAGGGGATTGTCGCGCTTGAGCGCCCCGCCCTCGACGGCAACCACGCAGTCGCGCGGGCGCGCCCGCAGGAGCGGCTCGATGGCCGGGAGCAGCGATTTGCCGGTGGCTTCCACGCCGATCGCCTTGCGGCCGCCGAACATGGGCACGGCATTGGCCTCGTCGGCGAGGCGCAGCCGGTCGCCCGCGAGGTCGTCGCCGGACAGGCGGAGGAGCTGGAAGGCGTCCTTGGGATCATCCACGGCGCGCACCAGGATCGTGCGGAGGCGCTCGGCCACCAATCCGGCGTCGCTGCCGAAGACGAGGTACAGGAAGACGCCCGGCGGCGGCTTGTTGATGAAGCGGTCCGCATCGCCGGACCTGACCGCGACCATGATGCGTCCCGTTGCGGTGAAAGCGACGAAGGCTACCTGGCGCCGCCGACGAGTTCGCCGTCCGCCGCCTTCTCGGCTGCGGCCTGCGTCCGGTTGGCTTCCCGCACCTGCGCCGGGCCCCCGCCCAGGCGCTGCTCGGCGAGGGCGGCGGCGAGGCGCTGCCGGATCAGGTCGGACAGCTGCTTGGCGTCGCGGATCTCGGCATCGCGGGAGGCGCGCACGTCGGCGAAGCGCTGGCTGGTGCGGTCGTAGCTCTTGAACACGAAGGCCGAGCCCCTGGTGACGAGCAGCCCGGTGGCGAAGTTCTCCAGCCTGTATTGGGCATTGACCACCACGGTGGCCGAGCTGGCCCGGCCCGACACCGTATCGATGAGGGGCGTCTGCACCGCCTCGTTGAGGGTCACGAACAGGCGATATTTGGGCGTGGGATGCGAGCCCGTGCCGTTGAGGTCGAACACCAGGTCGTCGCCGAGATAATGTCCGATGCGTTCGGGGATCGGCTCGACCGCGATCCCCTGGAGTTCGCTCTGCAGCCCCGGCCCGCCTTCGGCGAACTGGCCGTACATCGGCGCCAAACATCCGGCCATCGGCAAAGCGGCGAACGAAGCGACTGCTGCCGCGAAGGCGCGTCGCGTCCTGCCGCGTCGCGACGCAGACCCGATCCGGGCCGAGGCTTCAGACCACCACATTGATGATCCGCCCGGGCACGATGATGAACTTGCGGATCGCGCGGCCCTCGATCGCGCGCGCCACCGCTTCGAGCGCCAGCGTCGCCGTTCTGATCTCGTCGTCGCCGGCCTCGCGTCCAACCGTCACGTCGGCCCTCTTCCTGCCGTTGACCTGCACCGGCAGGGTTAACACGTCTTCCCTAACCAAGCATGGATCGCCGACCGGCCAGGGCCGCTCGGCGACGAGATCATGATGGCCGATGGCATTCCAGCAACTTTCGGCCAAGTGCGGCATCATCGGCGCGAACAGCTGCACCAGCACCTCCGCCCCCTCGCGGAAGGCGAAGCGGAGATCGCCGCCGACCTCCGGCGTTTCGATCGCGCCCACGGCGGCCGAAAGCTTGTTGGCGAGATCATAGATGCGCGCCACCGCCCGGTTGAAGCGCAGCGCCTCCACGTCCTCGCCCAGCGCCAGCAGCGAGCCGTGGGTCGCCTTGCGGATCGCCGCCGCCGCATGCCCGAAGGCCGCCGGGGCCGGCGTGCCGACCGGCGCGGCGAGGCCGGCCAGTTCGCCCACCAGCCGCCAAAGGCGCTGGGTGAACTTGCCCGCCGCCTGCACGCCCTCCTCGGTCCAGATCACGTCGCGCTCGGGTGGGCTGTCCGACAGCATGAACCAGCGCGCCGTATCGGCGCCGTAGGTGTCGATGATCTCGTCGGGGTCGACCACGTTGCGCTTCGACTTCGACATCTTCTCGACCGGTCCGATGGTCACGGGGGCGCCGCCGTCGAGCTTGAAGGCGCGGCGGGCTTCGGGGATGCCCTCGAAGCGGACCTCGGCCGGCGCAACCCAGCGCCCGTCCGCATCCCTGTAGGTTTCGTGGTTCACCATCCCCTGCGTGAACAGGCCGGCGAAGGGCTCGCTCACCTGGCCGGCGCCACCCCCGGCATGGCCGGTGCGCGCCATCGCCCGCGTGAAGAAGCGGGCATAGAGCAGGTGCAGGATCGCGTGCTCGATGCCGCCGATGTACTGGTCGACCGACATCCATCGCCCGACCGAGCCGGTGTCGGTTGGTGCGGCCTCGTTCCACGGGTCGGTGAAGCGCAGGAAGTACCAGGACGAGTCGACGAAGGTGTCCATCGTGTCGGTTTCGCGCTTCGCCGGCCCGCCGCAAGCCGGGCAGGGCGCGTGCGCCCACGTCGGATGGCGGTCGAGCGGGTTGCCCGGCTGGTCGAAGCTGACGTCGTCGGGCAGCACCACCGGCAGGTCGGCGAGCGGCACCGGCACCACGCCGCAGCGCTCGCAGTGCAGGATCGGGATCGGGCAGCCCCAGTATCGCTGGCGCGAAATGCCCCAGTCGCGCAGGCGGGTGTTGACCTGCCGTCGGGCAACAGGCTCACCGGCCAGCGTCTCGCCCTCCAGCCTGCCAGCCACCGCCTCCTTGGCCTGCGCAATGGTGAGCCCATCGAGGAAGCGCGAATTGATGAGCCGGCCGTCGCCGTCGTACGCCTTGTCTGCGACCGTGAAGGTCGCCGGGTCGACGCCTTCCGGGCACACCACCGGCGTCGCCCCCAGCCCGGTGGCGCGGGCGAAGTCGAGGTCGCGCTGATCGTGCGCCGGGCAGCCAAAGATGGCGCCCGTGCCGTAGTCCATCAGCACGAAGTTGGCGACGAAGACCGGCAGGGACCAGGCGGGGTCGAGCGGGTGCGCGGCCTTGAGCCCGGTGTCGTAGCCGCGCTTCTCCGCTGTCTCGATGGCGGCGACCGAGGTGCCGAGCGAGCGGATCTCCGCGACGAAGGCGGCCAGCGCGGGATCAACGTCGGCGGCGGCGGCGGCAAGCGGGTGATCGGCGGCGATCGCCAGGAACTTGGCGCCGTAGAGCGTGTCGGGCCGCGTGGTGTAGACGGCGAGCGCGTCGAAGCCGAAGCGCTGCGCGTCCAGCGCGAAACGCACCACCAGGCCCTCCGAGCGGCCGATCCAGTTGCGCTGCATCAGCCGCACCTTGTCGGGCCAGCGATCCAGCGTGTCGAGGCCGGCGAGCAGCTCGTCGGCGAAGGCGGAGATGCGCAGGAACCATTGCGTCAGCTCGCGCTGCTCGACCATCGCGCCCGATCGCCAGCCGCGGCCATCGACGACCTGCTCGTTGGCGAGCACGGTCATGTCCACCGGGTCCCAGTTCACCTTGGCCTGTTTGCGGTCGACGAGGCCGGCGGCGAGGAAGTCGAGGAACAGGCGCTGCTGGTGCTTGTAGTACGAGGGATCGCAGGTCGCGATCTCGCGCGACCAGTCCAGCGACAATCCCATGCTCTTGAGCTGGGCGCGCATGGTGGCGATGTTGCGGAGGGTCCAGGCGGCCGGCGAGGAGCCGCTGTCGCGGGCCGCGTTCTCGGCCGGCAGGCCGAAGGCGTCCCAGCCCATCGGGTGGAGGACGTCGTATCCTCTGGCCCTGCGGTAGCGCGCCACCACGTCGCCCATCGCGTAGTTGCGCACGTGCCCCATGTGGATGCGCCCCGAGGGATAAGGGAACATCTCCAGCACGTAGTATTTCGGCCGGGGAGGGGCCTCCGTCGGACCCGCTCCTTGCGAACGCGGTTGCCCCGCATTCGGCGAGCCCGGCTGATCGGTGCGGAAGATGCCGCGCTCGTCCCAAACCCGCTGCCAGTACGGTTCGGCCTCGCGCGCATTGTAACGCTCGGTGGTCATGCGGATTGAATGACGTGCCTATGCGGCGAGAGTGGGATGGCCGCAGGGAACATGGCCAGCGGCGGAAGGCAACCGCGCCGCTAACCGGCGCGATCGGCCCCGCGCCGGACCACTCACATATTCTGCTTGCTGTCGGTACGCAGGTAATCGCCTTGCGCGGTCAACTGGGCTTCATCGATGGTTTCGGCGGTTTCCGGCACGATCTCGCCGCCCATCGCGGCGATCTCCTCGGCCGTCCGTTTGCTTGTCGACATGATGCGGGTGCCGTTCTCCTTGTTGGGCAAGGTGAAGGAGTGCACCGTCACCATCACGCGGTTCCCCGAGGCGGTGGGACGCGCGATGACAGAGGTCGTGCCTCGTGATCGTGCCGGCGTGACACGTCGGTCAGTCGACATGCACAGCATCGCCGCGTTCGGCATGCTCGTCCGGGCCGTTGAGAAGATGCTCGATGGCATGCCTGATCCAGGCCTTCTTCACCGCGTCCTGCTGGCTGGCAGGTGTGTCGGGCAGCGGTGGACGCGTTTGCGCGACGGCGAAGCTGCTGAAGGCGACGAGAGCCGCGGCGAGGAGCATGCGCATGATTTCACCCTTTCGGCCAAAGGTTCTATGAGGATGGCGGACTGGTCGAAGGCTTCACCCAGTAGGTCGCCGATGTATCAACGGGTCTATAATTCCAACCGAACCAAGCGGTTCGGTTACTCTGAACGAGAATTAGCGTTGCCGATCGCGTCCGCAAGGTGGCGGCGGATGGCGAGATCTGCAGCCGCCGAAGGGCTGCCATCCAATTCGCGTGACTGTGGCGATGATGTCACGACTCGTCGCGAGGGAATTGCTGCGGTTCCTCCGGTTCGCCGGCCGCCGCCGCATCGAGCTGCCGGATCGACAGGCCGTACCGGAGACGGCCGGCGCGGCAAAGGCGGAGGTAATCATCGCGCGGCGGGCAGAAGCCGATCCGCATCGCCGGGATCACCCGATAAACCCAGGCCGCCGCCTCGCGTCCCCCTTGTTCGCGCACCGTCACGATCTCTCGTCGGTACCGGTGCGGATGGCCCTCCTTGCGGTCCAGGGCGGCCCAGCCGTCGCGAGGCACGCTGAAAAGAAGGCCGTCGACGGTGCCGCCGCGGCAGGAACGGATGTTGAGGGCGCCACCGCCGCGACGCACCGACCGGTAATCGAACACCAGCTGCTCGTGGGGCAGGACGGCAGGTCCGATCGCCCTCAGCACGGCCGCATCGAAGCCGCGGGCCCGGCAGAACGCCGACCAGTCGTCCCAATCGAGGTTGGATCCGTAGGCGAAGTAAAGGTCGAAGCCGCCCGGCACGCAACCAGCGCTCATTCTCGCCGTTCAAGCCCCGCATCGCGGGCGAGCCGGTCGAAGGTGGCCACCATGTGGATGCAAGCGATGGAGTTCTTTCGATGAAGCGCATGATCGCGGGCGTGCTCGACGTCGCCTATCTCGAAGCCGGTCCCCCCGACGGCGCGCCGGTCATCCTTCTCCACGGTTTCCCCTACGATGCGCACGGCTACGAGTCCGCGATGGCTCGCCTCGCCGGTGCCGGGCGCCGCTGCATCGCTCCGTTCCTGCGCGGCTACGGGGCGACGCGCTTCCTCCAGCCGAACACGCCGCGCTCCGGCCAGCAGGCGGCGCTGGGAGCCGACCTGCTGGCGCTGATGGACGCCCTCGCGATCCCGCAGGCCGTGCTCGCCGGCTACGACTGGGGTGGGCGCGCGGCCTGCGTTCTCGCCGCGCTCCACCCCGATCGCGTGCGCGGCCTGGTCAGCTGCGGCGCCGCCTACAACATCCAGGACATCGCCGGCGCCGCCGCGCCCGCCGCGCCCGCCGCCGAGCATCGCTCGTGGTACGTGTATTATTTCGCCACCGAGCGCGGCCGCGCCGGCCTTGCCGGCAAGACGGATGCGCTGTGCCGCCTGCTGTGGACGCAGTGGTCGCCGAACTGGGCCTTCGGTGACGACACGTTCGCCCGCAGCGCGGCCAGCTTCAGCAACCCTGATTTCGTCGCCGTGGTCATCCATTCCTACCGTTATCGGCTCGGCAACGCGCCGGGCGATCCCACGCTGGACGCGTGGGAAGCGCGCCTCGCCGCCAAGCCGGCGATCGGCGTGCCAACGATCCTGCTCCAGGGCGCCGACGACGGCATCACCCCGCCCGAGCCGGAGGCGGCCTTCGCGCCTCGCTTCAGCGGCCGCTGCGAGCGGCATATCCTGCCCGGCATCGGCCATAACGTGCCCCAGGAAGCGCCGGCCGCCTTCGCCGACGCCGTGCTCGCACTCGGCTGAGCAGCCTCGCGGAAATCTGCTTAGCGCATCGCGGCAGGGATCCGACGCTGCGGGCGCAAGCTCCAGGGCCATCGCTTGACCGGCTGAAAGGGTGACGGGAGGAC
>CALMGA010000375.1:0-1318 GCA_937863205.1 uncultured Beijerinckiaceae bacterium
TCGATGAAGTGCTGAGACCTGCACTTATTAGTGCCACTGTACTTTCCCGCGTAACCGGCCTGACGCGCTCCGCAATCTATGGGGCAGCAGCGCGCGGGGATATTGATGCGACCCACGTCGGGGGAAAGCTTCTGATCTTCTCAGCTCCTATCCGGGAGAAGCTTCGCCTGCCGCCAGTCAAGGCCGCATAAAAAGAAAAAACGGCCGGAGCATTTCTGCCCCGACCGCTAAAGTCTACTTCACATCGAACGCTGTGTTCGTAGACTTTCCATAAACCTAAGTCAATAGGAAAGTCTCATAATGCCTGACAATTCTACAATCCGCCTTGTGGCGGAAAACGCCAACACGTCTCCACGTTCCACCGATACTTCGCCCGCTACGCTCTCCACTTCGCGGACGATTTCGCCCGCATCAACAGACGCGGCCCGCTCGGGTCGGGTGCCTTGGTCGGAACTCAGGTCGCTTAGGCCAGCAATAGGCTTCACGCCTCCTTGGCTCAACGATCCTGCCCTTCCGCTCGTAGATGCGGCCATATGGTACGGCGCCCGAGGCTGGCCCGTCTTCCCTGTCGACCCCACCACGAAGACGCCGTTCGGCGCCTGGAAGCACCAGGCCTCGACCGACGAAGCCAGCATCCGGGCCATGTGGGCCCGCCACCCTGGCGCGGCCATCGCGTGCGCGATGGGCGAGCGTGTCGGAGCCTTCGCGGTCGACCTCGACCGGCCCCGGAGCGAAGGCGCGCCCGACGGCGTTGAGACATGGGCGGACCTGGAGCGCGAGAACGGCGCGGCACCACTCACCCACATGCAGGAGACGGCCGGCGGAGGCGTTCATCTGCTCTTCGCCTTCGACCCCGCCCGGCCCGTGACGAACCGCGTGGGCGCCCTGAAGGGCCGCGGCATCGACGTCCGCGGCGAAGGCGGCTACGTGCTCCTGGCGCCCTCTCGGCGCCCGGACGGGGCGAGCTACGACGCGGCACCGGACAGCTTCGGCACCTTCGCCGAGGCGCCGTCCTGGCTTCTCGATATGCTTGATGCCAAGATCGAGGCTCCAGATATCGAGCCTGCCCAGCCCGCACCTGCTCGCACGTCGACCGGCAGCAACGACGCGTTTGCCCGCAAGGCGATCAACGGTGAGTGCGCCACGGTGGCGAGCACGCCGGCGGGCGGCCGCAACGCCGCGTTGAACAATGCCGCCCTGAAGCTCGGTCACTATGTCGGCTCAGGTCTCATGGACCGCAGCGAGGTTGAGGCGCGACTCTTCCAGGCGGCCCAAGCCAACGGGATGGTTGCCGAAGACGGCGCTGCAGCGGCTCGCG
>CALMGA010000375.1:1328-1794 GCA_937863205.1 uncultured Beijerinckiaceae bacterium
GCTCGCGCAACGATCCGCAGCGGCCTACAGGCCGGTTTGTCCGAACCGAAAGCTCGCCCCGAGCGTCAGGCCGACCATTACCGCGCCGCTTCGCCCGAGCCCGACAACGTCGTGGAGCTTCGCCCTCAGCCAACCGGCCCGCGTCTTCTATGGCACCGCGACAAGCTGCCGACGATGCCGCCTTGGCTCGTGCAAGATCTCCTGCCGCAGAGGGAAATTTGTTTTATCGCCGGCCAGAGCCAAGCCGGCAAAACCTTCGTGGGGATCGACCTTGCGTTGAGCGTAATGCTCGGAACTGAATTTATGCGCAAGCCCGTCAATCGACAGGGCGGCGCGCTGTGGTTGGCCGCCGAAGGGCACGACGAAGTGATGATCCGCCTGGAGGCCGCCCTCATCGCGCGTGTCGGTGCAGACAACGCAGCCGGCCATACCCTCCCCATCGCCCACCAAATGGCCGAGGTGCCCA
>CALMGA010000376.1 GCA_937863205.1 uncultured Beijerinckiaceae bacterium
GCTACATCTGCCAGGGCTTCAACCCGCTGATGTCCATCCCCGACAAGAACAAGGTCCGCGCCGCGCTGGCGAAGCTGAAGTTCCTGGTCACGATGGACCCGCTGGAAACGGAAACCTCGCGGTTCTGGGAGAACCACGGCGAGTTCAATCCGATCGATCCCGCCCAGGTGCAGACGGAAGTGTTCCAGCTGCCGGTGACCTGCTTCGCCGAGGACGAGGGCTCGCTCGCGAACTCCGCCCGCTGGCTGCAGTGGCACTGGCCGGCGCAGGACGCGCCGTGGGAGGCGAAGTCGGACATCGCCATCCTGGCCGGCATCCGCTCGCGGATGATCGCCCTTTATGAAAAGGAAGGCGGCACCTTCCCCGACCCGATCCTCAACACCTACTGGCCCTATCTCAACCCGGAAGACCCGACGCCCGACGAGGTCGCCAAGGAGGTGAACGGCTACACGCTGGCCCCGGTCAAGGACCCGCTCGATCCCAACAAGATGATCCCGGCCGGCCGCCAGCTCGACGGCTTCGGCCAGCTCCAGGCCGACGGCACGACGCTGTGCGGCAACTGGATCTACGCCGGCCAGTACACCGAGCAGGGCAACATCATGGCCCGGCGGATCACCGCCGACCCGGACGACGCCGGCATCGCGCCGAACTGGACCTTCGCTTGGCCGGCGAACCGGCGCATCCTGTACAACCGCGCCTCCGCCGACACCAAGGGCAAGCCATGGGATGAGAACAGAACGCTCATCAAGTGGAACGGCGCCAAGTGGGTCGGCTACGACGTGCCGGACTACGGCGTCAACGTGGCCCCGGAAAAGGGCATGGGACCCTTCATCCTGACGGAAGAGGGCCAAGCCCGGCTGTGGTGCCGCGAGCTGATGCGCGACGGGCCGTTGCCGACGCACTACGAGCCCTTCGAATCTCCGGTGGTCAACGTTGCCTTTCCCAAGGTCCGGGGCAATCCGGCGGGACGCGTGTTCAAGGACGACTGGCTGCGTTTCGGCGACGCCAAGGATTTCCCCTACGCGGGCACCACCTACCGCCTCACCGAGCACTTCCACTACTGGACCAAGCACGCCAAGATCAACGCGATCCTGCAGCCCGAGTTCTTCATCGAGATCAGCGAGGAGTTGGCCAAGGAGAAGGGCGTGAGCCGGGGTGACTGGATCCGCGTCTGGTCGAAGCGCGGTTCGGTGAAGGCGGTCGCGATGGTGACCAAGCGCATCAAGCCGCTGATGTGCGACGGCAAGCCGGTGCACGTCGTAGGCGTGCCGATCCACTGGGGCTTCATCGGCGAAACCCTGATGGGCCACGGCGCCAACACGCTGACGCCGTTCGTCGGCGACGCCAATACCAACACGCCCGAGTTCAAGGCGTTTCTTGTCAACCTGGAGCGGACCACCGCTCCCGCAGTCGCCTAAGGGAGGGGCAGATGGCAGACTATCAGTCCCTCGACATCATCCGGCGCTCGGCCTCGACCGAGCAGCCGCCGCGGGTACGCGGCAGCCAGGAGGTCGCCAAGCTCATCGACGTGTCGCGCTGCATCGGCTGCAAGGCCTGTCAGGCGGCCTGCATGGAGTGGAACGACCTGCGCCAGCCGGTGCAGTCGTGCCACGGCAACTACACCAACCCGGAGGACCTTTCGCCGTCGGTGTGGACGCTGATGCGCTTCACCGAATACGACAACCCCGACGGCAACCTGGAATGGCTGATCCGCAAGGACGGCTGCATGCACTGCTCCGATCCCGGCTGCCTCAAGGCCTGCCCGTCGCCCGGCGCCATCGTGCAGTACGAGAACGGCATCGTCGACTTCATCTCGGAAAACTGCATCGGCTGCACGTATTGCATCAAGGGCTGCCCGTTCAACATCCCGCGCATCAACCCCGTCGACCGCAAGGTCTACAAATGCACCTTGTGCGTGGACCGCGTGTCGGTCGGGCAGGCGCCGGCCTGCGCCAAGGCCTGTCCGACGGCGGCGATCATGTTCGGCACCAAGGACGACATGATCGTGCAGGCCAACAGCCGCATCATCGACCTCAACAAGCGCGGCTTCGACAAGGCCGGGCTGTACAACCCGCCGGGCGTCGGCGGCACCCACGTCATGTACGTGCTGCACCACGCCGATAACCCGCGCCTCTACGCCAACCTGCCGCAGAACCCGAGGATCTCGCCGATCGTGGCGCTGTGGAAGGGCGGTTTCAAGGTCGTCGGTCTGGCGGGGCTGGCCTTCGCCGCGGTGGGCAGCTTCTTCCACTACGTGGCGGCCGGGCCCGACGAGGTCGACAACCACGACGAAACCGTCGCCTTCGACATGGCGCATCTTGAGGACAAGCCGCACGATGCAAGCCCCGAGCACTGAGGCCTTCAAGCCCGACGACAAGATCCCCCGCGACGTTCACGATGCGGACAACAAAGGCCGCGTCTACGTCGACCGATACAACACCGCCCAGCGGCTCAACCACTGGATCACCGCCGCCCTGTTCACCCTGCTGACGCTGAGCGGCCTGTCGCTGTTCCACCCCAGCCTGTTCTTCCTGTCGAACCTGTTCGGCGGCGGCCAGGACACCCGCGCCTACCATCCGTGGTTCGGCGTGTTCCTGATCGCCAGCTTCGCGATGCTGTTCGTTCGCTTCATGAAGCTGAACATTCCCAACCGCGACGACGTCCGCTGGATGTTGAAGCTCGGCAACATCGTGCAGAACAACCATGCCGGGCTACCGGAACTCGGCAAGTACAATGCCGGGCAGAAGATGGTGTTCTGGGGCCAGTCGGCGCTGATCGCGATCATGTTCGCGTCCGGCATCATCATCTGGGATCAGTATTTCGGCATCTACACGACCATCGAAACGAAGCGCTGGGCGCTGGCGGCGCACTCGATGGCGGCGCTGATCGCGATCCTGATCATCATCGTCCACATCTACGCCGGCATCTGGATCAAGGGAACGACGCGGGCGATGATCCGCGGCAACGTCACCGGCGGCTGGGCCTACCGGCACCACCGCAAGTGGCTGCGCAAGATCGCGCTCGGCCGCGAGGAGGCCAAGCCGGGCGAGCCCGGCGCCGACGATCCGCATTCGCCTATGCCGGGTCCCAGGCTGACGCGCGAGCCGGCCGAGTAAGCGTGAACCAGCGGCGGCGCCCCTTGCGCCGCCGTCTGCCGCCCCGTTGGCAGGCGGCACAAACCCTTGCAGCGCCGTGATCGCGGGGCCACTCTCTTCCAGCATGGCAACCATCGGCGGGATCGATCCCAAGTTCACCGGCGAAACGCCGAGCGGCGAGCCGCCCTACGCGCGCGTCCCCGCCCCGCAGATCCTGTTCGATAAGCGGGCCAAGCGCTTCGCCGCCATCGCCGTCGACAGCGAGATCGCGGCTTATCTCACCTTCCTCGGCCAACTGTCGGCGGCGCAGCACCGCACGGTGGCCGGCGCCCCGCTGCCCCGCCTGCCCGAGGGCGTCGCACGGGCGCTCGTCCACAGCATGCCGCCGCTCACGCTCGATCTCGCCGGGCAGGAGGGCGCGTCGGCGCTGCTGGCGGCGCTGCTCGCGGACCTCCGCCGGGCCGACCTGATGGAAGGACCGCGCGCCGTCCTCGCTTCGCTGACGGCGATGGCACCCGACGAGCGCGGCCGCATGCTGCGCGACGTGGCCGATGGCGTGTTCGCCATCGAGCGGTTGGGCGAAAGCGCGGTCGTCGCCGCGGCGCTGCAGGTTTGGTACGCCCTGCACGCCGCGCAGATCGACGAAACCAGCCTGCGCAACGTCGGCGAAACGCTCTGCCCCTGCTGCGGCGCGGCACCGGCCTCTTCCACGATCGTGGGCTGGCCCAACGCGCAGGGCAACCGCTATCTCACCTGCTCGCTGTGCTGCACCATGTGGAACCACCTGCGGGTCAAGTGCACCTCCTGCGGCACCGACAAGGGCATCTCCTACCGATCCGTCGAGGGGTCCACCGGCGACATCGCGGCGGAAGTCTGCGAGGGCTGCGGCAGCTACATCAAGCACCTCGTGCAGACCAAGAACGGCGTGCTCGAACCCATCGCCGACGACGTCGCCTCCTACGGCCTCGACATGATGCTGCGCGCCGACGGCTGGCGCCGCAGCGGCCTCAATCCCTTCCTGATCCTGGGCTCATGAAACGCCTGATCGCCCGCCTGCTGGCCCGAACGCAGGCCGCCGAGCCCACGGTGGACGAGCAGATGGCCCGAGCCCGCGCGCGCGCCGAAGCGGGGGATGACGAAGGCGCCCTGGCGATCTGGGGACCGCTGGCGCAGGCCGGCGTGGCGCGGGCGCAGAACAACGTCGGCGGCTGCTTCGTCCATGGTCGCGGCGTGCCGGCCGACCCGGCGCTGGCGCTGCGCTGGCTCACCCTTTCGGCCGAAAACGGCGATCCCGTCGGCCAACGCAATCTCGGCACCCTGCATTTCGAGGGCCTCGGGGTCGAGCGCGACTGCGAATCCGCCGCCCGCTGGTTCCGCGCGGCGGCGGAGGCCGATGACGGCGAAGCGCAGGACATGCTGAGCTTCATGCTGCTCGATGGCGAGATGATCGGCCAGGACTTCGCCGAGGCGCGGCGCTGGGCGGAGGCGGCCGCAGCCAAGGGCTTCTCCGGTGCGGCGACGCGGCTCGGCACCATTCTTTACAACGCGCTCGGCACCGAACGCGACGCCGCAGCGGCCGTGGGCTGGTGGCAACGGGCCAGCTCGGCCGGGGACGGCGATGCCGCCGCCATGCTCGGCGCCGCCCTCCACCTTGGCCAAGGCGTCGCCGCCGACCAGGACGAGGCCTTGTACCAGCTCACCATCGCCGTGCGGCGCGGCAGCCTGCTCGCCGCCCGCTTCCTGCCCAGCGTCAAGGGCCGCCTGTCCGCCCAGGCGATCCGGGACGGCGAGCGCCGCGCCGCCGATGCGCATGACGCCACCCGACCCGGCGCGACGCAAGCCGCGGCATGATCGTCGGCACGGCCGGTCACGTCGATCACGGCAAGACGACTCTGGTGCGCGCCCTGACCGGCGTCGATACCGACCGCCTCAAGGAGGAAAAGGCCCGCGGCATCACCATCGACCTCGGCTTCGCCTACATGCCGGGGCCGGCCGCACCCGGAGGCGAGACCAAGCTGATCGGCTTCGTCGACGTGCCCGGCCACGAGCGGCTGGTCCGCACCATGGTCGCCGGCGCCGCCGGGATCGACTTCGCCCTGATCGTTGTCGCGGGCGACGACGGCATCATGCCGCAAACCCGCGAGCACCTGGAGATCCTGGAAACGCTCGGCCTCGCCCGCGGGCTGGTGGCGGTGACCAAATGCGACCGCATCGGTGCGTCCCGCCGCGCCGCCGTCGCGCGGGAGATCGCGGCGACGCTGGCCGGCACGCCGTTCACCGCCGATCCGCTGTTCGTTTCGGCCGCCACGGGCGAGGGGATCGAGGCCCTGCGCGAACAACTCTTCGCCGCCGCCGTCGCCGTCGCGGCCGACGGCCACCGGGAGACGCTTCGCGGCCGCGTCTTCCGCCTGGCGGTGGATCGCACCTTCAACCTGCCGGGCATCGGCACGGTGGCGACGGGAACGGCGCTCGATGGCCGCGTGGCGGTCGGCGACGAGGTCACGGTGATGCCGGGCCGCATCCGCGCCCGCATTCGATCTTTGCACGCCCAGAACCGCGATGCCAGGTCCGGACAGGCCGGGGAGCGTTGCGCCCTCGCCCTCAGCGGATCGGGCATCGACCGGCAGGTCCTCGGGCGCGGCGCCTGGATCTGCGGCGGGGCGCAGCCGGTGGACACGCAGCGCTTCGACGCCGACCTCCGCCTGCTCGCCGGTGAGCCCCGGCCGCTTCGCGACTGGACGCCGCTTCATCTCCATTGCGGTGCCAGCGACGTCGCCGCGCGGGCCGTGGTGCTGCAGGGCCAGACGTTGCCGCCGGGCGGTCGGGGGCCGGTGCAGGTCGTGCTCGACGCCGCGTTGCCGCTGCGCCACGGCGACCTGTTCGTGGTGCGCGATGCCAGCGGGCAGCGCACGGTGGGTGGCGGCCGCGTGCTCGACCCGCGCGCGCCCCTGCGCAAGCGCCGCAGCCCGGAGCGCATGGCCCGCCTCGATGCGCTGCGCCCCGGCGATCCCGCGCAAGCGCTCGCCGCCCTGCTCGCCCTGCCGCCCGGTTTCGAGGACCTGCACGCTTTCGCCGCCGATCGCGGGCTCGGGCCGGCGGAGATGCGGCGCCTTGCCGAGATGGGCGAGGTGCTGCGTGCCGGCGACATCTCCTACGCCCACACGCCCGAGCGCTGGGCCGAACTGTGCGGCGAGGTTGCGGAAAGGCTCGCCGGCTTCCACGCCGACCATCCCGAGCTGCCGGGACTTCCGGGCGAGCGGCTGCGCCTCGCGCTCGCGCTGCCCAAGCCCTTGTTCGCCGCCGTTCGCGACCGGCTCGCGGCCGAACGGCGCATCGCGCTGCAGGGTCACTGGGTCCGCCTGCCCGGTCACGTCGCCGAACTCGGTGCCGATGACCGGCGCATCGCCGAGCGGATCGTGCCGTTGATCGCCGCCGAGCGGTTCCGGCCGCCACGGGTGCGCGACCTCGGCCGCGATGTCGCCGTGGCGGAGCCGAGCGTGCGGCGCGCGTGCAAGGTGCTGGTGCGAACCGGCATCCTGGTCGAGATCGCCCACGATCACTTTTTCCTGAGAACAACGGTGGTGGAGATGGCCGGCCTCGCCGACGAACTGACGCGCGCGAGCGACACCGGCTTCTTCCCGGCGGCGGCCTTCCGCGACCGGCTCGACAACGGCCGCAAGGTGGCGATCCAGATCCTGGAATATTTCGACCGCGAGGGGCTGACCCGCCGCGACGGCGACCTGCGCCGCGTGGTGCGGGCGCCGGACCTGATCTTCGGTTCCCGCGCCGAGGCGGCCTGACCGGCCGTCGCGATCCCAGCGGGTGTTTCGAGCGCGAGCCCACGCTTCGAGCGCAAAGACACGTTTTAAGTGATTGTACGACCGCACGATCTTGGCGGAAAAGGAGGCACATACCCCGGGATGGGCAACCATGCTGCCGACGGCCTTCGACCACTGGCTCGCCGCCACCCTCGACCGCGAGGGGACCTTCACCATGTTCCTGATCCTGTTCGAGGACGCGCCGGGAACCATCGTGCCGGTCAGGTCGAGCTACCTCCACGTGATCGGCCCGGACCTGCGATGGGACGAGTTGGCGGCGATGGTCGCGCAGGCTGAGGCGGAATGGTCGGCCCTCGCCGTTTGCGCCGCAATGGCCAACGGCGCGGGGGCCCCCCTGCCAGACGTCGAGGCGCAGGCGCGCCGCGACACGCTGCAGCTGGCGGTGCTGCGAGACCGTCTCACCGTGCGCAAGGGCGAGCTGTTCGACCGTGGCGGCCGGCGCCTGCAGCTGCAGATGCTGGCCAGCTGACCTCGTTTCGCCACGCGCGAGGCGGAGTGTCGGGGCCGGGGCTACCCCACGCGCCGCCCGTGAGCCGGTCGGCGTCCTTCGTTATCCACGGCTGAACGGCTAAGCTGACCCATGAGCCTACTGTCGAAGCGTACCGCCCGCGCGCTGGTGCCTTTGTTCTGCGCCTTCCTGGTTCTGCTCGCGGTGGCGTCGATCACGGCGTCCCTGGTCAGCGAGCGGGAGCGCGACGTCCGCGCCATCACACGGGCCCTCAAGGCGCGCAGCGAACTTCTGGAAACCTTCTCCGTCCTGCAGGATGCGGAAACCGGGCAGCGGGGCTTCCTGCTCAAGGACACCCAGGCCTATCTCGCGCCCTACGAGCTGGCGACCCGCGCCCTTGCCGTCCAGCTCGGCGATCTCGACGCGGGCTTCGCCGCCGACAGCGACGCCAGACAGCTCCTCCAGCAGTTCAGAACGGTGGCCAACGCGAAGATGGCCGAGCTGAAACGCACGGTCGACCTGCAAAGCGCCGGGGATCACAAGGGAGCCCTCGCCGTCTTCGACACCGACAAGGGCCTGCACCTTATGGATCAGGCCCGCACCCTCGTGGGCCAGCTCGCTGCACTCAACGACGGCGATACCCAGGTCCGCGAGGAGCGCGCGCATTCGACCGGACGCCTCGCCGAGGTGACGGTGGCCCTCGCGATCGTCGCCGCGATGATGGCCGCCGGCTTCGTTCTCAACGACGCCCGACGCCGCGAGCTTCGCCTGCTGGCGACCGGCAGCGAACGCGAAGCGGCGCTGGTCGAATTGGCGGCGGCGGCCGAACGCCGGGAAAAGCTCGAAGGCGAGCTGCGGCAAGCGCAGAAGATGGAGATCGTTGGCCAGCTGACCGGCGGGCTCGCGCATGATTTCAACAACATGCTGGCGATCATCATCGGCAGCCTGAACATGATGAACCGGCGCATCGCGCCCGATCAAACCAAGCTGCGCACCTATGTCGCGATGGCGATGGAGGGTGCCGAGCGCGCCGCCAACCTGACGCATCGCCTGCTGTCCTTCGCCCGCCGGCAACCGCTGGCGCCGGCGATCCTGCACCTCAACAAGCTTCTGCCCGGCTTGTCGGAGCTGCTGCGCCGGACGCTGGGGGACGCGGTCGAGGTGGAAACCGTGCTCGGCGGCGGCCTGTGGTACGTGAAGGCCGACGCCAACCAGCTCGAAAACGCGATCATCAACCTCGCCGTCAACGCCCGCGACGCGATGGCCGACGGCGGCCGGCTCACGCTGGAAACGGCGAACGCCGACCTCGACGACGCCTATGCGGCCGCCCACGTCGAGGTGACGGCCGGACCCTACGTGATGATCGCCCTGACCGACTCCGGCGCCGGCATGACCGCGGACGTGGCGGCCAGGGCCTTCGAGCCGTTCTTCACGACCAAGGCGGTTGGCAAGGGAACCGGGCTCGGGCTCAGTCAGGTTTACGGCTTCGTCAGGCAGTCGGGCGGCCACGTCAACCTGTACTCGGAGCCCGGGCGGGGCACCACGGTCAGGATCTATCTGCCGCGCTGCCCGGAGGTGTCCGACACGCCGGGCGAGGTGTTCGCCCGCGCCGCCGCGCCCGCGGCCGAATTGCCGCGCGGCGAGCCGCGCCAGATCATCCTGGTCGTGGAGGACGAGGACGGCGTCCGCCGCCTCACCGTCGACGCGCTGCGCGACCTCGACTACACCGTGATCCACGCCAGCAACGGCCCGGACGCCCTGCGCATCTGCGAGCGCGGTGGCGAAATCTCCCTGCTGCTGACCGATGTCGTGATGCCGCAGCTCACCGGCAAGCAGCTCGTCGACAGGGCGAGGGCGATGCGGCCGGACCTCAAGGCGCTGTACATGACCGGCTACACCCGCAACTCGATCGTCCACAATGGCGTCATCGACCCCGGCGTGCAGCTCATCAGCAAGCCTTTCACCATCGCGCAGCTCGCCACGAAGGTCCGCGAGTGCATCGACGCCGCATAGGCTTCTCGCGACGTCTCGCCCCAGCGGCAAAACGCGGAACAACCCGAGCGGCTCTCCCCGCATTGCGTCCCTACCCGACGGGTCGGGCCGTAAAGGAGCCGGCATGTACGCCAACCAGTATCGCGATGCCCTGAAGAGCACGCGCGCCCTCGAAGAGCAGGGCCTGCAGCAGATGAAGCAGCAGGCGCCCGGCCTCAACGATTATCCCAAGTACCAGGCGGTGCTGCAGAAGCATTGCGCCGTCACCGAGGCGCAGATCGGCCGTCTCGATACGGCGCTCGCCGAAGTGGACGAGGGCGCGTCCGGCCTCAAGGAAGCCGTGACCAAGGCCGCCGGCGCGATCGGCGCGGCCGTGCACGGCGCGTCGGGCGACGCCGTCCTGAAGAACCTGTTTGCCGGCTACGCCTTCCAATACGACCAGATCGCCGCCTACCGCTCGCTGATCGTGATCGCCAAGGCGGCCGGCCACGCGACGGCGGCAACGGCTTTCGAGAAGTCCATCGCCGAGGAAAAGGAAGCCGCCGAAGGGATCGATGCCATCATCGAGATCGTCACGCCCCGCTACCTCGAACTGTCGAAGGACAAGGCGTAACGGGCAAGGCGTGACGGGCTGGGAAGCGCCTCAGTCGAACAGGCTTGAAACGCTTTCTTCCTTGGCGGTGCGGGCGATCGCTTCGCCGATCAGGTTGGCGATCGGTACGATGCGGATGTTGGCGGCGGCGCGCACCGCCGCGGTCGGCTGGATCGTGTCGGTCAGAACGAGTTCCTTGAGCTTGGACTCGCCGATGCGCTTCACCGCATCGCCCGACAGCACGCCGTGGGTGATGTAGGCCGACACCTCGCTGGCGCCTTTGGCGAGCAGCGCGTCGGCGGCGTTGCACAAGGTGCCGCCGGAGTCGACGATGTCGTCGACAAGGATGCAGGATCGCCCGTGCACGTCGCCGATGATGTTCATCACCTCCGAGTCGCCGGCCTTTTCCCGGCGCTTGTCGACGATGGCGAGCGGGGCGTCGATGCGCTTGGCCAGAGCGCGGGCGCGCACCACGCCGCCGACGTCGGGCGACACGACCATGGTGTCGGAATGGCTCATCCGCGCCCGGATGTCGCGCACCAGCACCGGCGCCGAGAACAGGTTGTCGGTCGGGATGTCGAAGAAGCCCTGGATCTGCCCGGCGTGGAGGTCGACGGTGAGCACCCTGTCGGCACCGGCGCGAGTGATCAGGTTGGCGACGAGCTTGGCCGAGATCGGCGTGCGCGGACCGGCCTTCCGGTCCTGGCGGGCATAGCCGAAATAGGGCAGCACGGCGGTGATGCGTCGCGCCGAAGCGCGATGGCACGCATCCGTCATGATCAGCAGTTCCATCAAGTGGTCGTTGGCCGGGAACGAGGTGGACTGGACGATGAAGACGTCCTGTCCCCGCACGTTCTCCTGGATCTCGACGAACACCTCCATGTCGGCGAAGCGGCGAACCTGGCACTTCGTGAGAGGAACCCGCAGGTGGGCGGCGATCTCCTCGGTCAGGGCGCGATTGGAGTTGCCCGCCAGAACCTTCATTCCGCTTCCATCTTCGGGGCGACCGTTGAGCCGCGGCATGCCGGCGGGATTTCCTAGCAGCCGCCCCATGCGGAAACAACGGCTGCCCGAAGCGGCCGGGGTCGTATTGTTACCTCTTCAGCGGGCGCGCGACCACGTCTGCGAGCCGCACACGCCGCCGCCGGGGACGCAGCCCTCGACCTCCAGGTTGTCGCCGGCGAGCGTGATCTTGCCGTTGTAGATCTGCCCGTCCTCGGCATTGTAGGTTTCGCCCGACCACGACGCCGGGCCGCTCTGCTTCATGGAGAACATGACCTGGATGCCGATCACCGACCTGTTGCGCTTGCGCGGATCGGGATTGCGGTAGTCCTTGCCCGGCTGCCCCTTGGCGACGAAACCGCAGAAGCCGCCGCCGCACTTGCTGATGCGAACAACGGCGCTGCGGTCGGACACGACCCACTCGCCGGCGGGGCCGCCGGGCGCGGCCTGAACCGGCGCCGGGAAAGACCCGACGAACGTTCCGGCGGCGAACAGGCCGGACAGCGCTGCGGCGATGGCTGAAACCTTCATTGATGAACCCTTGGTTGCCGGATGCGACGCACGCGGCCGGTTGCGGATTCCGGGCGATCGGGGCGGCGGCATGAAACGATGGCATGGCGTGTACAGGCCCGCTCGGCGGGCCGCAATGCCGGGGATGCCGCCCGTGCCCGAGGCCGGTGTGCTGCGTTCAACGCACCATCGGGTCATTTGGGTTCGCTGCCTCGCGCGTTTCGCTTTGCCGATGAGGCGAGGGGTGGCGAGCCGCCCTTTTCAGCTGCCGCCGCGAGGTCTAGATCTGCACCATGCAGGCGAGCGACGCGGAGCCGGAGAAGGTTGATCGTTGCGGCCGGGACGTCGGCGATGGCCCGCGCGACGCCGCCTTGAGCGGCATGATTTCGCAAGACATGATTTCGCAGGGCACGGCTTCGCAAGGCGTGGCTTGCGGCACCGCGAGCGCCGACGCGGCGGAGCCCGGCGACGAGTTCCCCGACGAGGCGTGCCCTGCGGCGGAGCCGGACGACGAAGCGGCGCCGGCCTCGGTGAAGGCGGGCGTCGGCGTGATCCGCGCCCATTGGAAGCATGCCCCGGTCGGACCCGGCGTGTACCGCATGCTCGGCGCCGACGAGGCGGTGCTTTACGTCGGCAAGGCGAAGAGCGTGCGCAAGCGCATCGCCAGCTACATGCGCCCGTCCGGCCACACCAACCGCATCGCCCGGATGATCGCGCTGACGACGCGGATGGTGTTCGTGTCCACCGCCACCGAAACCGACGCGCTGCTGCTGGAAACCAACCTCATCAAGCAGTTGCGCCCGCGCTTCAACGTGCTGATGCGCGACGACAAGTCGTTCCCCTACATCCTGCTCACCGCCGGCCACCCGGCGCCGCAGCTCGTCAAGCACAGGGGCGCGCGCTCGACCAAGGGCGCCTATTTCGGGCCCTTCGCCTCGACCTGGGCGGTCAACCGCACGCTTAACGCGCTGGAACGGGCTTTCCTGCTGCGCTCGTGCACCGATTCCTACTACGAGAACCGGACCCGCCCCTGCCTGCTGCACCAGATCAAGCGCTGCTCCGCCCCCTGCACGGGCGAGATCAGCCCCGACGACTATGCCGCGCTGGTCGCGGAAGCGCGCGATTTCCTGTCGGGCAAGAGCCGGGCGGTGCGCGACCGCATCGCGGGGGAGATGGGCGAGGCCGCCGCCGCGCTGGAGTTCGAACGCGCCGCGCGGCTGCGCGACCGCATCGCCGCCCTGTCGGCCATCCAGGGTGGCCAGGGCATCAATCCGAAGTCGACGGAAGAAGCGGATGTGTTCGCCGTCGTCGAGCAGGCCGGGCAGTTCTGCATCGAGGTGTTCTTCTTCCGCACCTACCAGAACTGGGGCAACCGGGCCTACTTCCCGAAGGCCGACCGCTCGATGGAGCCGGCCGAGGTGCTCGACGCCTTCCTCGCGCAGTTCTACGATGAACGCCCGCCGCCGCGCCTCATCCTGCTGAGCCACGAGATCGAAAGCCGCGAGCTGCTGGAACAGGCGCTGTGCCAGCACTACGGCAGCCGGGTCGAGATCACCGTGCCGCAGCGCGGCGAGAAGCGCGAGCTGGTCGAGCACGCCGCCAACAACGCCAAGGGCACGCTCGGCCGCACCCTGTCGGAGACCGCCTCGCAGGAGAAGCTGCTGGCGGCGCTGGCCGACACCTTCGGCCTCGCCCGCACGCTGCGCCGCATCGAGGTGTACGACAATTCGCACATCATGGGCACCAATGCGGTGGGCGCGATGGTGGTCGCCGGCCCCGGCGGCTTCATGCGGATGCATTACCGCACCTTCAACATCAAGGGCGACGAGGCGACGCCGGGCGACGACTTCGGCATGATGAAGGAGGTGCTGCGGCGCCGCTTCACCCGGCTCGGCCGCGATGCGCCCGCAGCCGAGGCTCCTGTCCCTGAAATCCCCGCCGACGAGGCGAGCGCGGCGCCCGATCCCGACAGCTTCCCCGCCCGGCCCGACCTGATCCTGATCGACGGCGGGCGCGGCCAGTTCAACGCGACCCGCACCATCCTCGACGAACTCGGCATCACCGACGTCGCCGTCGTCGCCATCGCCAAGGGTCGCGACCGCGACGCGGGGCGGGAAACCTTCTTCGTGAAGGGGCGCGAGCCGTTCCGCCTCGCCCCGCGCGACCCCGCCCTGTATTTCGTTGAGCGGTTGCGCGACGAGGCCCACCGCTTCGCCATCGGCACACACCGCGCCAAGCGCAAGAAGGAGTTCACCAAGAGCCCGCTCGACGACATCGCCGGCATCGGCCCGGCGCGCAAGCGGGCGCTGTTGAACGCCTTTGGCACCGCCAAGGCCTTGTCGCGCGCGGCGCTGGGCGACCTCGAAAAGGTGCCGGGCATCAATGCGGGAACGGCGAGGCTGGTGTACGACCACTTCCACGAACGGGGCTGAGCAGCGTCGGCGGCGCCTCGCCGCGGCGGCGGCAACCCGCTCGATTGTGTCGGAGCGCGGCGCCGGCTAAGCCTTGATCCCGATGTCAGCCAGCCCCGATCCATCGACCATCCGCGCGACCGTTCTCGACGCCATGCGCCGGATCGCGGCCGAGCAGAAGCTCACCCTCGGATCCCTCGACGACGACGCGCCCCTGCTCGCGACCGGCCTCGACTCGCTCGGCTTCGCCGTCCTGGTCGCCCGCCTGGAAGACGCGTTCGCCGTCGATCCCTTCGCCGCCGCCGACGAGATCGCCCTGCCGGTCACCGTGGGCGACTTCATCCGCTTCTACCAGCATGCGCTCGGCTGAGGCCGGCGGTCCCAGGCTGATCGACAGGGCCTCGCGCACGCGCGTCGATGACGGCGTCGAGGCCGTGGCGCTGGGCGATCTCGCCCGGGGCGCATCCTGCCTGGGCGGCCAGGCGGCAAGCCTCGCCGGCCGCTCCGTGCTTCTCGCCACCACCACGCAGGTGTTGAGCGCCGCCGCCATGGTGGAGCTTGACGGCCTCGCCCGGCGCCTCACGCTCGCCCCGCCCGATGCCGGCGCCGACGATCTCCGCGCCTTCGTCGAGGATGCCGGCGTCGACGCAATCGTGACCGACACGCCGGACGGCTTCGGCGAAGATAGGATCGCGGTCGCGCGCGCCGGCCTTCCCCTGCGCCTGGAACCACCGCTGCGTCGAACCTGCGACACGCAATGGGTCCTCGCAACCTCGGGCACGGCCGGGCGGCCGAAGCTCGTCGCCCATACCTTGGCCGCGCTGACCGGCGCCTTCGCGCAGGCCGGGCCAGGACGGGACGGACTCCCGCTAGCCGCCGGGCCGAGGCTGTGGGCGACGTTCTACGACATCCGTCGATACGGCGGCCTGCAGATCCTGCTGCGCGCGGTGTTCGGCGGCACCGACCTCGCCGTCGGGCGGGCCGGCGAGCCGCTCGCCGATCATCTCCGCCGGCTCGGCAAGGTGACCTCGCTATCGGGAACGCCGTCGCACTGGCGGGGGGTGCTGATGTCGCGGTCGGGCGACGCCATCGCGCCGAGCTACATCCGCCTGTCGGGCGAGATCGCCGACCAGGGCGTGCTCGATGCCCTGCGCGCAGCCTATCCCGGTGCCGCGATCGGCCACGCCTACGCGTCCACCGAGGCCGGCGTCGGCTTCGCCGTGGACGACGGCCGAGCCGGCTTCCCCGCCTCGCTGCTGCGCGAGGACGTTGGCCCCACCGGCGTGGCGATGAAGCTCGTCGAGGGCTCGCTGCGCATCCGCTCGACCCGCACGGCGTCGCACTATCTCGGCGCCGCCCTGGCCCCGCTGCTCGACGACGACGGCTTCGTCGACACCGGAGACCTCGTGGAGGTGCGCGGCGGGCGCTGCGTCTTCACCGGCCGGCGCGGCGGCATCATCAACGTCGGCGGCCTCAAGGTGAACCCCGAGGAGGTGGAGGCGGCAATCAACACCCACGCCGCCGTGCAAACGTCGCTGGTCTTCGCACGGCGCAACCCGCTCACCGGCTCGCTGGTCACGGCCGACGTGGTGCTGCGCGACTCCGAGGCCGTCGGCGCGGCGACCGAAACAGCCATTCTCGACCTGTGCCGCGCCAGTCTGCCGCCGCACAAGGTGCCGGTCCGGCTCCGCTTCGTGCCGGCGCTGCCGCTCACCCCGGCCGGCAAGCTCCGACGCGATCCGGCGGTGCGCCCTGCGTAACGTCCTCGTCACCGGAGCCAGCCGCGGCCTCGGGCTGGCGGTGGCGACCCGGCTCGCCCAGGACGGCTTCCGCGTCCACGCCCTCGCCCGCCGTTCCAGCGACGATTTGTCAGCTGCGGCAGCCGCCGGCCAGGGCGCCGTGCATTTCATCCCTTTCGATCTCGACGACTTCGAAGGCATGCCGGCGATGCTGCGCGCCCTGCGCGAAGCGCACGGCCCGCTTTACGGCCTCGTTAACAACGCCGGCCTCGGTACGGCGGGCGTGCTCGCCACCATGCCGGTCGCGCGCATCGAGGTGCTGGTGCGGCTGAACACGCTGGCGCCGATGGTGCTGACGCGGCACGCCCTGCGCCCGATGATGGCCGCCGGCGCGGGCGGGCGCATCGTCAACATGGCATCGGTGGTGGCGTCGGCCGGGACGGCCGGGCTGTCCGTGTATGCCGCCACCAAAGCCTCGATGGTCGGCTTCACCCGATCGCTGGCGCGCGAAGTCGGGCCGCTCGGCATCACGGTCAACGCCGTCGCCCCCGGCGTCATCGCCACCGACATGACCGCCGGGCTGGACGCGCGGGATCTGGCGCGCGTGGCGCGGCGCTCCGCCCTCGGGCGCACGGCCGAGGCAAGCGATGTCGCCGGGGCAGTCGCTTACCTGATGAGCGACGGCGCGCGCAACGTCACCGGCACCGTGCTCACCGTGGATGCCGGCGCCACGGCCTGAGCGGCGGAACGCCTTCTCGGATTTCCCCGGCGACCCCGCTTCGTCTAAAGGTTGCGCCTGAAGCTTCGGTTGAATGGTGCGATCTCATGCGTCCGGAAACGGCAGCGGTCCACGGCGGCTACGACGGCGACCCAGCGACCCACGCCGCCGCCGTGCCGATCTACCAGACGGTGGCGTTCGAGTTCGACTCGGCCGACCACGGCGCCGCCCTGTTCAACCTGGAGGTGCCGGGCTACCGATACAGCCGCATCGCCAACCCGACCTGCGACGTGCTGGAACGCCGGGTGTCGCTGCTGGAAGGCGGCGTCGCCTCGCTCGCCCTGGCGACGGGGCAGGCGGCGCTCAACATCGCGATCCTCACCCTGGCCGACGGCGGCGGCAACATCGTCTCCGTGCCGCAGCTTTACGGCACCAGCCACACGCTGCTCGCCCACATCCTGCCGCGCCAGGGCATCCGCACCCGCTTCGCCGCCGACGACAGCGCCGGCGCCGTGGAAGCGCTGATCGATGACGACACCAGGGCGGTGTTTTGCGAAAGCATCGGCAATCCCGCCGGCAACGTCGCCGACGTGGCCGCCCTTGCCGAGTGCGCGCACCGCCACGGCGTGCCGCTGATCGTCGACAACACGGTGGCGACGCCGGTGCTGTATCGCCCGATCGAGCACGGCGCCGACATCGTGATCGCCTCGCTGACCAAGTTCATGGGCGGCCACGGCACCACGCTGGGCGGCATCATCGTGGACAGCGGGCGCTTTCCCTGGCGCGAACGGGCCGGACGTTTCCCCATGTTCACCACGCCGGACGTGTCCTACCACGGCATGGTCTACGCCGATTTCTACGGCGAGCGCGCCTTCGTCGCCCGCGCCCGCAGCGTCTACGCCCGCACCACGGGCGCGGTGCTGTCGCCCTTCAGCGCCTTTCTGATCCTGCAAGGCATCGAAACGCTGGCGCTGCGCATGGAGCGCCACGTCGCCAACGCGCACGCCGTCGCCAGCTTCCTGCGCGACGATCCGCGGGTCGCCTGGGTCAACTATGCCGGCTTCTCGAACCACCGCTGCGCCGAGCTGGTGCGCCGCACCATGGGCGGACGGGCGTCGTCGCTGTTCACCTTCGGCGTCGGGAGCGGACAGCGGGGCGGCCGACGGGGCGGCGATGGCGGGCTGGAGGCCGGCAAGGCCTTCTACGACGCGCTCAAGCTCATCAAGCGGCTGGTCAACATCGGCGACGTCAAGTCGCTGGCCTGCCATCCCGCCTCGACGACCCACCGGCAGATGACGCCCGCCGAGCAACTCGGCGCCGGCGTGACACCCGACCTGATCCGCATTTCGGTCGGGATCGAGCACGTCGACGACATCATCGCCGACCTCGACCAAGCCCTTGCCGCCGCCGTGTCTTTCCCGAGCGCGCGAGCGGCTGAGTAGGGCTCTTCAGCCTGACCCGCACGGCGTTTCGCTTGCCGGGCCTTGATGGGAGGGAAAAGACAAAGAAAAAGGGCGCCCGACCTGAGTCGAGCGCCCTCCGAGCGACAGATGCTGGGAGGGGGGACCAGCATGCAGATCGGAAGGTCCGAAACGGGGGGATACGGACAACCGACGGGATCGCTCTTGGATCTGTAGATGGGACAGGCAGGCTCAGCGTCAACCGCCCCCGATCATTTTCCGGCTCTTTTTTGATGCGGCTACTTCTTGGCCGAATCGAGGCTCGAGATCTTGAACAGCTTGGGATCGGGCTTCTGCTGCAGGTCGACGTTGTAGAGCGTGACCAGCGTCTCGTAGCCCTGCGGGTCGCGCACCTGCCAGCGGTTGAGGTGGAAGGTCTGCGCATCGAAGATGAGGCGGATGCGCGAGGTGCCGCCGAAGGTGGTGCGGTCGTCGAGCAGGATCATCACCTCGTCGGGCGTCTTCAGCACGTTGAGGATCTGGGTGTCGGACTTCAGGTCGATCTTCTCCTGAAGCAGAAACTTCAGCGGGGTCTGGCCGATGAAATAGGTGTCCTGCGTCTTCAGCTTGCGGTCGTTGACGGCAACCTTGGAGCCGTCGGCGATCACTTCCAGCGTGGCCGGGCTGGCGTATTCGAAGCGGAGCCGGCCGGGCTTCTGGATATAGATCCGACCCTCCGACTGGCGCCCATCGGCGCCCGACTGCATGAAATCGCCGACCATGGTCTGCGCCGACGACAGGAAGGCGTCGGCCTTCTTGATGGCCTGATCCGCCTCGTCGCCGGTCAAGGTCACGGTGGGTGCCGGCTTGGCGGGATCGGCGAAGCTCGGGCCGGTTTGGGCGAGGGCGAGGAAGCCGATGATTAGGCAGATCGCTGACGTCTTCATCATCATTCCTGCTGGCCGTCGCCCCGTCTTAGGAGGGCGTTGTGGCGGCAATGGGACTTGCGGACCGGAGTTTGGACGGCTGGTGTTGAATTGCCCAAGCAGGCTTCGGCAAGCCTGGTTGCGTCGGGGTTCGAAGCAGCTTCGATCTCGCTTCGAACAGCGAAATCAAATGTCGCACACGCCACGCGGTGCCGCTTAGTCATCGGCATCCTGCAGTTCGGCAGAGCCCCGATCGAGCGTCGCGTATGTCTGCCCGCCGCCGACAAGGATCGTCCGCTTGCCGGAATGGTTGGGCGCGCCCACCACGCCCTCCTTTTCCATCCGTTCGACGAGCGAGGCGGCCTTGTTGTACCCGACCGCCAGCCGGCGCTGGATGTACGACGTCGAGCATTTGCGATCGCGCAGAACCACGGCAACGGCCCGGTCGTACATGTCGCCGGACTCGTCCGCCAGTCCCGCCTCCGGCACCGCGTCGTCGGCCGGCTCGGCGTCCTCGTCCGTGATCGCATCGAGGTAGTCTGGCTGTCCCTGGGCCTTGAGGTGGGCGACCACGCGCTCGACGTCCTCGTCGGACACGAAGGGCCCGTGCACGCGGTAGATGCGACCGCCGCCCTGCATGTGCAGCATGTCGCCCTGGCCCAGCAGCTGTTCGGCGCCCTGCTCGCCCAGGATGGTGCGGCTGTCGATCTTGCTTGTCACCTGAAAGGAGATGCGGGTGGGGAAGTTGGCCTTGATGGTGCCGGTGATGACGTCCACCGACGGGCGCTGGGTGGCCATGATGAGGTGGATGCCGGCGGCGCGGGCCATCTGGGCGAGGCGCTGGATGGCGCCTTCGATGTCCTTGCCCGCCACCATCATCAGGTCGGCCATCTCGTCCACGATGATCACGATGAAGGGCAGGGTGACGAGGTCGAGCGGCACGTTCTCCACCGTCGGCTTGCCGGTTTCGCGGTCGAAGCCGGTGGTGACCTGCATGGTGATGACCTCGCCCGCCGCCTTGGCCTGGGTGACCCGCGCGTTGAAGCCGTCGATGTTGCGCACGCCGAGCTTGGCCATCTTCTTGTAGCGGTCCTCCATCTCGCGCACCGCCCACTTCAGCGCCACCACCGCCTTCTTGGGGTCGGTCACCACGGGCGTGAGCAGGTGCGGGATGCCGTCGTACACCGACAGCTCCAGCATCTTGGGGTCGACCATGATGAGGCGGCACTCGTCGGGCTTCATGCGGTAGAGCAGGGAGAGGATCATGGTGTTGATCGCCACCGACTTGCCCGAGCCGGTGGTGCCGGCCACGAGCAGGTGGGGCATCTTGGCGAGATCAACGATCACCGGCTCGCCGCCGATGTTCTTGCCCAGCGCGATGGCAAGGCTCTGGGATGTCTGGTCGAAATCGCGCGACGCCAGCAATTCGCGCAGGTACACCGTTTCCCGCCTCAGGTTCGGCAGCTCGATGCCGATGGCGTTGCGCCCCGGCACCACGGCGACGCGGGCCGACAGGGCCGACATCGAGCGGGCGATGTCGTCGGCCAGCCCGATCACGCGCGAGGATTTGATGCCCGGCGCCGGCTCCAGCTCGTAGAGCGTCACCACCGGGCCGGGCCGGACGTTGACGATCTCGCCCTTGACGCCGAAGTCATCGAGGACGCCTTCCAGAAGGCGGGCGTTCTGCGCCAGCGCGTCGTCCGACACGCTGGGCGCGGTCTGCCGCTTGCCCTCGCTCAGCATGGCGACGGGCGGAAGCTGGTACACGCCGGCAATGCGCTGGGCGCGCGCCCCCTCGCGCAGATGGCGTCCGCTCGGCCGCGGTGCCGGTGCGGTCGGTGAAACGCGGATCGCCTCCTCCGCCGAGCGGGCGCGCAGGGCGGGAGGGGCGTAGGCGCTGGCATCGAAGCGCGGTTCCTCGCGCCGTGCCTCTTCGGCGGGGAAAGCGAAAGGTGGCGTGGCGTCGGCGAGGTCGAAGGGCAGGTCGAAGGA
Source organism: uncultured Beijerinckiaceae bacterium (assembly GCA_937863205.1). The sequence goes on from CALMGA010000376.1 coordinate 20,665, forward strand.
TGCGGAGCGCTCGCGAGCCGTCCTGACGCGGCGGGGTTGCCAGCGGCGCAGCCGCCGCGCCAGCGCCGCCCTCGCGCTCAGGCCGGCGTGGACCAGCGCGCCGAGCGACAGCAGACCGAGGCCGGGCTCGGCATCGTCGTCATCGAAGTCGCGGAGGACGTCGAGGGATCGAGCCGGAGGCAACGCCTCGTCGTCCTCGAAACGCGACCGTTCGCGCAGGCCCACGGATGCGCTGAGCAGCAGAACGGCCGCGACCGCCAGCGCCAGGGCGACGGCGATGATCGCCGGGCGCAGCCCGGCAAGCACCCTGCGGGGCAGCGCCATGACGAGGTCGCCGATCACGCCGCCCAGGCCGGTCGGCAGCGGCCAGTGCGCGGTGATCGGCAGGAGCGAGGCGACCCCGGCCGCGCACAGGCCGCCGCCGCCGAGCAGGACGAGCCGCATCCCCAGGCGCGGCAGGCGGCGCTCCGTCATCAGGTGCCAGCCCCAGAAGGTCAGCGGGATCAGCACGGCCAGCGAGGCCAGTCCCAGCATCTGCATCACGAGGTCGGCGGCGATGGCGCCGGGCGCTCCGAGCCAGTTGCGGATGCGGGCGGAGGTGGCGTGGTTGAGGCTCGGATCCCCGACCGACCAGGTGAGCAGGGAAAGGCCCAGCGCACCCAGCGCCAGGATCAGCGCGACCCCGATCGCCTCGGCGCAGCGGCGGCTCATGAAAAGGCGCAGCGACTCCGGAATGTGGTCGAGCGCCGTGCTGCTGGTCGTCGTGCGCATCCGGTCCTGCTGGGCGGAGAGCGGCCGCAGGGCGGTAACCGTGCGCGATCTCCCGAGCAGGCTAGCGGCAGGGGGTTAAAGCTGGCTTAACCTTGTTGGCTCCGGAAGCCTGCGCCGGATGCGGCGCCACCCGCCGGACCGGCGGGTGCGAAACTGCGGACTCGGCCTCACACGTTGTAGGCGCGCTCGCCGTGCTCGGCGATGTCGAGACCTTCGCGCTCCGCATCCACCGACACGCGCAGGCCCATGACGAGATCGATGAGCTTGTACAGGATGGCCGAGCCGATCCCCGACCACAGCAGGGTGAAGCCGACCGTCTTGCACTGGATCAGAACCTGGGTGAGCATGACGTAGGTTCCCGGCGCGCTCGTGCCGGGCTTGGCCGTGTAATCGGTCAGGCCGACGCCGCCGAGGTAGGGCGCGACCAGGACGCCGGTGCCGATGGCGCCGATGATGCCGCCGACGCAATGCACGCCGAAAACATCGAGCGAGTCGTCGTAGCCGACCCTCATCTTCACCACCGAAACGAAGAAGAAGCAGATCACGCCGACCACCAGTCCGAGCACGATGGCGCCCATCGGGCCGCAGTAGCCCGACGCCGGCGTGATCGCCACCAGGCCCGCCACCGCGCCCGAGCACATGCCGAGCAGGGAGGGCTCACCCTTGATCAGCCATTCGGCGAAAAGCCAAGCCAGCGTCGCCCCCGAGGTGGCGAGGAAGGTGTTGACGAAGGTCAGCGCGGTGACGCCGTTCGATTCGAGGTTGGAGCCGGCGTTGAAGCCGAACCAGCCGACCCACAGCAGCGAGGCGCCGATCATGGTCAT
>CALMGA010000377.1:0-1758 GCA_937863205.1 uncultured Beijerinckiaceae bacterium
GTTTTGAAGATCCTCGCGTCGGGACACGTCCGCGACGACGGACATCGCCATTCCATCGTCGGCGCGGATCCGGCTGACGATGCGCTCCAGTTCAGGCCCATTTCTGGAAGACAGAACGACCCGCGCGCCGCGCTTCGCCGCCGCATAAGCCGTCGCGAGCCCGATACCGCTTGACGCTCCAGTGATGACAATGACCTGCTGGGCTATGGGTTTCAGACCTACCACCATTGTTCCTCTCGAGAACGCGGCAATTACCGTTAATTGGCAGTGCCCACCAGATTGGCGCAGCACCCGCTACCTTGCTGACCTAGGTTCGAATCCGAGAACGGCTGTTCAGGTTCCCTGGCCGAGTTCGTTGAACTTGACCTGTTCACATGGTGCTTCAACCAGAGAATTGGGGCGGCAACGTACCGGAAGCCGAAAAACAGTGCGGCTTTGGCGTAGCGGGTCGCAACGCGCCTGGCCTGCTGCTGCTTGTTATGCGCGACGATGAGGTCTGTCTGTCCGACATGAACGATGACATCTTTTTGGCATGTCATCCCGACGCCAAGCTGCGGAACGTTCTATAACAATATTGCAGGTGCACGACAACCCAGGGCCGTTTCCTGGGAGTGTAGGGGCGAACAGCGGCGATATAAGAGCGTGTTTGAGAAGACCTTCTTCGCTCATGGCCGACGCCTGACGAGCGTGGCGCAAGCCGCGATGACGATGAGGGTTTCGGCGACGCTGGTGAGTTGCTCGTAGTCGCGCGCGAAGCGTCGATTCTTCATGATCCAGGCGAAGGTTCGCTCAACAACCCAGCGCCGGGGCAGCACCTCGAAGCCCTTGGCGGTCGCGTTACGACGGATGATGTGCAACACGATGTGGGTTTTGTTCTTCGCCCACTCGACGAGGTGGCCGGCGTAGCCGCCATCGGCATAGGCCCACTGCACGAACGGGTAGCACGCTCGCGAGCGCTTCAGCACGCCTTTGCCGCCGTCCCGGTCCTGAACGTCGGCACCATGGACATGAACGGCGAGCAGCCTGCCGTCGGTGTCGGTCAGTATATGGCGCTTGCGCCCAGTGATCTTCTTGCCGGCGTCGTAGCCTTTCGAGCCCCCCTTTGATCGGCGGTGCGAACCGACTGGCTGTCGAGGATGGCCGCGCTCGGCGAGGCCTCGCGGCCGACGCGTTCACGATCCGCCATCACGAGCGCATGGTGGACCCGGTTCCAGACGCCCTCCCGCTGCCAGCGACGGAGATAGTAGTAGACCGTCTGCCATGGCGGCAGATCGTGCGGCAGGAGGCGCCAGCTGCCGCCGGCGCGCAGAAAATAGAGAATGGCCTCGACGAGGTCCCGCGTTGCCGCCTTGCGTGGACGACCACCGGGCTCGGCCAGCGGGATCATCGGCTCGATCAGCGCCCACTGGCCATCGCTCAGATCAGTGTCGTAGGCTCGCCGCTTCGTCGACTTCTTTCTTGGCATCGATAGCGACTCGCAAAGTCAACCCGACGCCCCATGAATCACGCCCAAGCCGCCAAGGGAATCCTTCTCAAACACCTTCTAAGCAAAACGACGCGTCGAACGGGGAGGTTCGCCGATGCTGGATGAGGGTTCTCCTTTCGTACTCGAGATGCGAGGCGTCACGAAGCGCTTCCCGGGCGTGCTCGCGTTGGACCGGATGAACCTGAGCGTCCGGCCCGCATCGGTCCACATGCTCGTCGGCGAGAACGGAGCCGGCAAGTCCACTCTGATGAAGATCGTGAGCGGCGTCTACG
>CALMGA010000377.1:1768-3251 GCA_937863205.1 uncultured Beijerinckiaceae bacterium
CGCCGTCGCTTATTCCGGCCACGATCTGCGGAGCTGGCGCGTGTCGGCGTGTCGGTGGGGAACGCTGTCCGCCATGGCCTGCCGGCAGTCTTAGCTCGACTTTGCGCATTCAGGCGGCGTAGCTGGCGAGGTCTATGAGGCGGTTGTAGATTGGTCCCGGTATTTTCGACGCTTCGTTCCATGCCGGAGATGTCGTGAAAGCCGCTTCAGCCCACATCTGGCGTCGAACGGCGGCGATGGCGTCGGCAAAGGTCAGGCTCGTCTTGCGGTACCACTTGGCGGATCGCACAACGAGCGCCTGTGACCGATGAAGATCGTCCGCCCAGACGGTGACGAGCGCGTAGAGACCGAGCAATACCGGTGTGGTCCGGGCGATGGCGCGATCGGACCACTGCCGCTGCGTCTCGACACCAAGGTGACGACGAACCTCGGCGAAGGTGACCTCGATGGTCCAGCGTCGGACGAACCAGGACAGGATGTCTTCGGGGCTGGCATCCTGATCGGTGCACAGGAAAGCTTGAGGTCTGAAAAGACCGAGAGGGTCGCGCACCAGAAGCCATCGTAGTGGCACGATCGGCCGACCTGGGTGGCTCCACACGGCAATGCCGGTGGCGACCTCTACGCGCCGCTCGGTCCCGCCATACCAGCCTCGGACGATCAGCGTCTCCCAGCTCGTCTGCGGATCGAGGAGGCGCTGGGTCAATGTCGGGAGCCGCTCGCCGTTGCGCCGTGGCCGCCCGATCGTGCCGGCCTCGCGGGGTGCCGCGGACGCGAACAGGCGGGCATCGAGCCTGAGCCGCGTCACGACGCTGACTCGGGTCCGCACCGCGGCCAGCAGATCGATGGCGGAGAAGCCGCTGTCGGCCACAACGACGATGGAGCGCCCCGGCAGCCAGCGGGCGATCTGCAGCATCATCTGGCGGGCGCCGTTGACGAGCGTTTTATGCCTGACACCGCGCACCGCTGCGGCGCGCTCCGACGCCATCAGCACGGTGAGGAAAGGCAACGCCCAGACGCGACCGGCCCAGGGAACCGGCACCAGCAGCATGGCCGACAGCCAACGCAATCCACTGGCCTTGACGAAGTGACCGTGGCTCGACCGCACGGGATCCCTGTAGATGCCGCGGGCCTTGATCTTGGCACCCCATCGGCGCTCGATGGTGTCATCAAGGCCGATCACCACGGGTCCCGAAGCCGCAAAACGGACAACCAGCATCAGCAAAAGGATGTGAGCCGCCGCCAACGCGGACCAGCGGCACCGGTTCAGCACGGCATGGTAGAGAGCGAAATCCGCATCGGAACTTTTGCCGGTGGCGCGAAGGGCCGTACTGATGGTTCGCCGATGAGGCGTCAATATTGCGCCCTCGACCAGAACGCGAACGCGCCGCCATGTCGGGCGTGTGAACAGCACCTCAAACCGAGCCAGCCAGTCCGTTGATTGGCGATCACAAACAGGGCCGATCATCGCCGTCACTCCCCAAGC
>CALMGA010000378.1 GCA_937863205.1 uncultured Beijerinckiaceae bacterium
GCGCCGGACAGTCCGACCTCGCCGAAGTATACGGCCTCGGCCGGCAGCGCCACGCCGCTCAGCGAGGAGATCAGCGCCGCCGCCGCCGCGAGATCGGCGGCCGGCTCGCTCACCCGCAGCCCGCCGGCCACGGTGAGATAAATATCGTGCTGACCCAGCCGCAGGCCGGCGTGCGCTTCCAGCACCGCCACGATCATCGCCAGCCGGCTCGTGTCCCAGCCGACCACGGCGCGGCGGGGCGTGCCGAGCGACGTCGGCGCGACAAGCGCCTGCACCTCGACGAGAAGCGGACGCGTGCCCTCCATGCCGGCGAACACGGCGGCGCCCGGCGTCGGCTCGCGCCCCGACGACAGGAACAGGGCGGACGGGTTCGACACTTCGCTCAGGCCGCCGCCGGTCATCTCGAAGACGCCGATCTCGTCGGTCGGGCCGAAGCGGTTCTTGTTGGCGCGCAGGATGCGGAAGTCGCGCCCGCCCTCGCCCTCGAAGCCGAGAACAGCGTCCACCATGTGCTCAACCACGCGCGGGCCGGCGATCTGCCCGTCCTTGGTGACGTGGCCGACCAGGATCACCACCGCGCCGCTGGTCTTGGCGAAGCGGATCAGCGCCTGGGCGGCGCCGCGCACCTGGGTCACCGTGCCGGGCGAGGCCTCGACCGCCTCGGTCCACATGGTCTGGATCGAGTCGATGATGACGAGCGCGGGGCGGCGGCCCTGGCCGAGCGTGGCGACAATGTCTTCGACGCCGGTCTCGGCGGCCAGTTCGACGCGGGCCCGCGAAAGGCCGAGCCGGGCGGCGCGCAGGCGCACCTGGTCCACCGCCTCCTCGCCGGAAATGTAGACGACCCGCTCGTTCTTCATCGCCAGGGCGGCGCAGGCCTGGATCAGCAAGGTGGACTTGCCGATGCCGGGCTCGCCGCCGAGCAGCAGCACCGAGCCGGCGACGAAGCCGCCGCCGGTCACCCGGTCGAACTCGGCGATGCCGGTGGTGAGGCGGGCCGGCGGCTCGTCGGCGGTGCCGAGCTCGCCCAGCGCGAAGATGCGGCCCTTGGCGCCGGCCCGCGCCGTGCCGGCGCCGATGCCGGTCGCGGCACCGCCGTCCTCGATCATCGAGTTCCAGGCGCCGCACGCTTCGCAGCGGCCCTGCCAGCGCGGCGAGACGTTGCCGCAGGACTGGCACACGAAGGAGGATCGCTGCTTGGCCATCAGCCGGCCGGGCGGGAACGGGGCATCTTTCGTGTACTAGAACAAAAGCAGATCGAAGAAAAGCGACAGCGCGAACCTCGTGCGGCCGGCGCAGCGCGGCAATGCGACGGCCCGGCAACGGTTGGCGGCGAAGGGGCGGCGCGTTAGGTTCACTCCATGCAAACGCCCACCGTCGTTCGGATCGCCCAGTCGATCGCAGAAGTCGATGCCGCGCAGTGGGATGCCTGCGCCAATCCCGCGCCCTCCACCGACCCCACGCCGTGCGCCCCGGCGACGGATGCGGGCGAACGCTTCAACCCCTTCGTCACCCACGCCTTTCTGCAAGCGCTGGAAAGCTCCAAATCGGTCGGTGGACGCACGGGCTGGATGCCGACCCACGTTCTGGTGGAGAATGCCGCCGGACGACTGCAGGCGGTGGCGCCCTGCTACGTCAAGTCCCATTCGATGGGCGAGTACGTCTTCGACCACGCCTGGGCCGATGCCTATCAACGCTCCGGCCTGGACTATTACCCCAAGCTCCAGGTTTGCGTGCCCTTCACGCCGGCGACCGGCCGCCGCCTGCTGGTCGCCGCCGATGCCGAGCCGGCGGCGCTTGCCACGCTGATCGCCGGGTTGAAGGCGTGGCGCAAGAAGATCGAGGCATCCTCGCTCCACGTCACCTTCGCGACCAAGGCGGAATGGACGGCGATGGGCGAGGCCGGCTTCCTCCAGCGCACCGGGCAGCAGTTCCACTTCCTGAACGAGGGCTACGCCGACTTCCAGGGCTTCCTCGACAGCCTCGCCTCGCGCAAGCGCAAGATGATCCGCCGCGAGCGGCGCGACGCGCTCAGCCCCGGCATCACGATCGACTGCCTCACCGGCGAAACCCTCAAGCCCGAGCATTGGCGGGCGTTCTTCGACTTCTACACCGATACGGGCGCGCGCAAGTGGGGACGACCCTATCTCACCCGCGCCTTTTTCGAGACGGTGGGCCGCACCATGGCCGATCGCATCCTGCTGGTGATGGCCAAGCGCGGGGACCGCTACATCGCGGGCGCGATCAACTTCATCGGCGACGACGCGCTCTACGGCCGCAACTGGGGCGCCATCGAGGAGCACCCGTTCCTGCACTTCGAGGTGTGCTACTACCAGGCGATCGAATGGGCGATCGCCCACGGGCTGAAACGGGTCGAGGCCGGCGCGCAGGGCGAGCACAAGTTGGCGCGCGGCTACCGGGCGGTGCCGACCTATTCCGCCCACGAGATCCCCGACAAGCGCTTCGCCCGCGCCATCGACGATTATCTCGCCCGCGAGCGCGTCGCCATTGACGAAGCGATCGAGGAATACGGCGAACTCGCACCCTTCAAAAAGGGCGCGGGGTCCGGCATAGAGGGCGCATGAGCGTTCCCGCCCAATCTTCCGCCGCTTACGACGACGGCAACGTCTTCGCCAGGATCCTGCGCGGCGAACTTCCGGCGCATAAGGTCTACGAGGACGACTTCGTGCTCGCCTTCATGGACGTGATGCCGCAGGGCAAGGGCCACACCCTCGTGGTGCCAAAGGTCCGCGCCCGCACGTTGCTCGACATCGCGCCCGACCTGCTCGCGACGCTGATCACCCGCGTGCAGGGCGTTGGCGCCGCAGTCAAGGCGGCGTTCGATGCCGACGGTCTGACCGTGTTCCAGTTCAACGAGGCGGCCGGCGGGCAGACCGTGTTCCACCTGCACTTCCACGTCGTGCCGCGCTTCACCGGCGTGCCGCTGCGCCCGCACGAAGGGGGGATGGCCGACGGCGCCGTGCTGGCCGAGCATGCCACGCGCATCGCCGCCGCGCTCCGGGCCGCGGCGGGATAGAGCGCCGCTTGCAGACGGCTCAGCGCGCCTGGGTGCGGCTGCCCTCGGGCAAGCGCCTCGACCTGCTCCACCCCACGCCCTTCGACTGGGACGACGCCGACCTCGCCGTCGGGCTCGCCCGCACCTACCGCTGGGGCGGCCATTCCGCTTGGCCGCTGCCGCTGTCGGTGGCGCAGCACTCGCTGATGGTGCTGGCGATGTTTCGCCAAAGAAGCCGCGGCGACGAACCGGCGGCGGAGCTGCGCGAGCTTCTCCACGATGCCGACGAGGGATTGCTCGGCTTCGACTGCATTTCCGTGCTCAAGCCCTTCCTCGGCGACAGCTACCGGGCCCTGACCGCCGACCTGCAGCGGGCGGTCGGCCTGCGCTATCGCTTGAAGGGCTTCGATCCGGCGGAAGCACGGGCGCACAAGCGCGCCGACCGCATCGCCGCCGCGTCCGAAGCGCTGCACGTCGTGGGCTGGACGCGCGAGGAAGTGCGCAGCACCCTGCGCATTCCCTACGAGCCGCTCGGCGCCGATCCCCTCGCCCCGCTCTTTGGCGGTACGCCCTGGGAGCCGTGGCCGCCGACGCTGGCCGCCGAGCGCTTCCTCGCCGAATTGCAGGCGCTGACGCGCGAAGATGCCCTCGACTGACGCCTTTGAGCCAACACCTTGGGACCGCGCGACGCTTGAACCCGCGACCCGGCTGTGACACCAAACCGGGCACCACGAGGCTCCGCTTGTCCCGCATCCACGTCTGTCCGCTATCGAAGATTCCCGAGGTCGTGCGCTCCAGCGGCGCACGCACGATGGTGACGCTCATCAACGAGGGAACGGAGGTGATCCGCCCGCGCGAGATCCCCGATCAACGTCACCTGTTCGTGGCGATGTCCGACATCACCCTCGCCGTCGACGGAGAGATCCTGCCGCGCGACACGCACGTCGAGACCGTCCTGGCGTTCGTGCGGGCGTGGGACCGCGCCGCGCCTCTCGTGATCCACTGCTACGCCGGCGTCAGCCGATCCACCGCCGCCGCCTTCATCACCGCCTGCGCCCTCGACGCAAGCCGGAGCGAGCGCGGCATCGCTGACGAGATCCGCGCCCGCTCGCCGACCGCGACGCCCAATCGCCTGATGGTTGAGATCGCCGACCGCCTGCTCGGCCGCGAGGGCCGGATGATCGAGGCGGTGGCGGCGATCGGACGCGGCCGCGAGTGTTTCGAGGGCGAACCCTTCACGCTGGAGATCGCCTGAGATGCCGCAGCGTTCCCCCTCCCTCAACGGACACGACGGCCTGCGCGAAACTCAGGGCGACACGCCGGCCGAATCAACTCCCGCGACAATCGCCGGCATGCCGTTCGAAGCCGCCATGAAGGAGTTGGAGGCGATCGTTGAGCGCCTGGAGAAAGGGCAGGTCGCCCTTGAAGAGTCGATCGCGATCTACGAGCGCGGCGAGGCCCTGAAAACGCACTGCGATGCGCTTTTGAAAAATGCCGAGGCCCGAATCGAGAAGATCACACTTTCGCGTGACGGGCGGCCGACCGGCACGGTGCCGCTCGACGAAACAATCTGACACCCTGCCCGGTAAAGAACGCCCGGCGAGCCGCCAGAGGGCGCGTCTCACCGGGAACCGGAGCTGCAGGTTAAGTGCGCCTCAGCCTTTCGCCAGCCCTGCCTCCTTGCGCAACTCGTCGATGCGTTTTGACGCGTCGCCCTTGTTGAGGCTCTCGTCGAAGGCTTCGCCGGTCTGCTCGGTCAGCGTCTTGAGGTAGGACGCCTGCGCGCCGGTCATCGGCTCGCCGCCGGTGGTCCAGTCGCTCGGGTCCTTGATCGCGTTCGAATTCGGCGCCGGATCCGTCTTCGGATTGTGGTCGGTCTTATCCTGCTTGTCAGCCATATCGGTCTCCTCGTTCTGGCAATGTTCCAGATCGCGGGAGGTTGCGTCGCGACCTGTGGATGATCAGCCACCGATCCTGGCGAAGTCGGCGACGGCGTGCACGGCGGCGCGGAAACCGTTGAGCAGGCGGAGGCGATTCAAGCGCAGGGCCGGGTCGGCGGCGTTGACCGTGACCTGCTCGAAGAAGACGTCGACCGGCTCGCGCAGGGTGGCGAGAACCCGCATCGCTTCCTCGAAATCTTCGCGGCGAACGGCCTCGGCGGCGTCCGGGGCGGCGGTGGACAGGCGCGCGGTCAGGGTCCGCTCGGCCGGATCGACCAGCTGGTCCGCGTCGAAGGCACCGGCGAACGATGCGGCCTCGCTTGGCGCCTTCTTCTCCTCGGCCTTCAGGATGTTGGCCGCGCGGCGGTAGCCGGCGAGCAGGTTGGCGCCCTCGTCCGAGCCGAGGAACCGCCCGAGCACGCCGACGCGGCGAACGACGAGAGTGAAGTCGTCGGAGCCGTGGCTGCCGAAGACGGCGTCGATGAGGTCGTGCCGCGCCTTGGTGACGCGCAGGTACACCTTGAGCCGGTCGGTGAAGAAGGCGAGCAGCGCGCGCAGCAGCGCCACCTTGTCCGCCTCCGCCATCGCCTCGAAGCGCTCGGCCCGCAGCAGCGCCATCGCACCGAGGTCGAGGAGAGGCAGGCGCAGGCCGTTCTCCAGGATCAGGCGGATCACGCCCAGCGCCGCGCGCCGCAGGGCGTAGGGATCCTTGCTGCCGGTCGGCGTTTCGCCGATCGCCCAGAACCCGACCAGCGTGTCCATCTTGTCGGCCAGCGCCACCGCGATCGACACCGGCGCCTCCGGCACGCGGTCCGAGGGCCCCTGCGGGCGATAATGGTCCTCGCAGGCGGCGGCGACCGCCGGCGGCTCGCCCTGATGGTTGGCGTAGTATCGGCCCATCAGGCCCTGGAGCTCCGGGAACTCGCCGACCATTTCGCTGACGAGGTCGGCCTTGCACAGTTCACCGGCGCGCGCGGCCTCCTTCGGGTCGGCGCCGACGAGCGAGGCGATGTCGGCGGCGAGCTTGGTCAGGCGGCCGACCCGCTCGCCCTGGCTGCCGAGCTTGGCGTGGAACACGATCGCGTCGAGCTTGGGCAGCCGCGCGTCGAGGCTGACGGCGAGATCGGTCTCCCAGAAGAAGCGGGCATCGGAGAGCCGGGCGCGCACCACCTTGGCGTTGCCGGCGGTAATCGCCGCGCCGCCGTCGCTGGCCTCGATGTTGGCGACGAGCACGAAGCGGCTGGTGAGCTTGCCGGCGGCGTCGCGCAGCACGAAGCACTTCTGGTTGGCGCGGATCGTCGCCCGGATCACCTCGGGCGGGATGTCGAGGAAGGCCGCATCGAATGCGCCCAGCAGCACCACCGGCCATTCCACCAGGCCGGCGACCTCGGCGAGCAGGCCCTCGTCCTCGACGAGGTCGAAGCCTTGCGCCTGCGCCAAGGTGCGGGCGTCATAGAGGATGATGTCGCGCCGCCGGGCGGGGTCGAGCACCACCCTGGCCCGTTCCAGCGCCGGCACGTAATCGTCGAAGCGGCGCACGGCCAAGGCGCCGGGGGCCATGAAGCGGTGGCCGCGCGTGGTGTTGCCGCTGCGGATCCCGCCGACGGAGAAGGGCACCACCTCCGGGTCCTCCGTTTCCGGCCCGAAGGTGGCGAGGATCGCGTGCAGCGGGCGCACCCAGCGCAGGCTGGACGGCGACGCCGAGGCCGCGCCCCAGCGCATCGACTTCGGCCAGGGAAACGCCTCCACTACGGCGGGCAGGATCTCGGCCAGCACGTCGAGGGTCGGCCGTCCCCGTCGCTCGATGACGGCAAGGTAGAAATCGCCCTTTTTGGGGTCGCGCTGCACGATCGCCCCCTCAAGCGAGGCGAGGCCGGCGCTTTTCAGGAAACCCGCGATCGCGGTTTCCGGCGCGCCGACCTTGGGTCCCTTGCGCTCCTCGCGCGCGGCGGGCTGCGCGGCCGGCAGGTCGGCGACGTGCAGGGCCAGCCGGCGCGGCGTGGCGAAGGCGGCGGCGCCGGCATAGGTCAGACCGCGCGCGACCAGCGCTTCGGTGACGAGGCGGCGCAGGTCGTCGCAGGCCTGCGCCTGCATGCGCGCCGGGATTTCTTCGCAGAACAGTTCGAGGAGAAGCTCGGGCATCGAGACCTTTGGTCGCCGAACTGGCGCGGCGAGGGTTTAGCGCGAACAAGCCCGTGTCGTCACCGGCCGTCTCAACCATGATCGGAGATTGAGCGATGCGGGCTCATCCGCGCGCCCGGCGTCGGTGTTATCGCTCCAGCAACCGTAACGCGTGGATCCGATTGATGCCGAGCAGACCTCAATGCCGGACGTGAGCGGAGGCGGCACGGCCCCGCGATGGCTGGCCACGCTAAGCCTGATCCTGTCGGTTGCCGCCGTCTTCCTGAGCGGCGCGCAGGCATACATCTATTCCGGGCAGCTTGGGATCAACGAGGATTTCGCACATCGGCAGCTGCGCGCCTATGTCGGCAGCGAATCCGTGCAGCTCACAGCCTTCACAGCGCCCAACCGGTTCACCCTGTCGCACAACATGCGGAATTTCGGGTCGACCCCGGCCAACCGATTGAACTACGGCTGGGCCAGCCGGAACGATGCGCCAAGCGAGAACGGCTCCTATCCGACCGTGATCACGGCGCTGGATACAGCCAACGGCGCATCGGTGCTGCCCCAGGCCAGCGCCAGCTACACCGACCAGCTCAGCCTCGACCCCGACGCGGTCGCCGATTTCGCCGGCAACAAGAAGGTGATGACCTACTACGGGGTGGTACACTACGTCGACGTCTTCGGCGCGGCGCAGATCAGCCATTTCTGCTACGTCGTGACCGGGGACATGGTCGCCGCCTTCCGCAAGGGCGGTGCGACCTACGCAACGAAGTGCTCGAACTACAACGACGGAACGTGAGGGTGGCTCAGGCCCGAGCCGGAACCGCCCGCCTCGGTTCGCATCCATGCCGCGCCGCAGGCCTTCGCCAGTTCACGCACGCGCCCGATGTAGCTCTGCCGCTCCGTGACGGAGATCACCCCGCGCGCGTCGAGCAGGTTGAAGGCGTGGGACGCCTTGATGCACTGATCGTAGGCCGGCAGAACGATCAGGGATTGCCCGTCCCGGTCCCCCTGCCGCAGCAGCGAGCGGCACTCGGCCTCGGCATCGGCGAAGTGGCGGAACAGCATGGCGGCATCCGATGCCTCGAAGTTGTGGCGAGAGTATTCCTGCTCGGCCTGCAGGAAAACGTCGCCGTAGGTGATCCTGTCCGCCCCTTCGCGCCCGTTGAAGTTCAGGTCGAAGATCGAATCGACACCCTGGACGTACATGGCCAAGCGTTCCAGCCCGTAGGTCAGCTCGCCCGAAACGGGGGCGCATTCGATGCCGGCGACCTGCTGGAAATAGGTGAACTGCGACACTTCCATCCCGTCGCACCAGCACTCCCACCCCAAACCCCACGCTCCCAGCGTGGGGCTTTCCCAGTCGTCCTCGACGAAGCGGACGTCGTGCAGCGCGAGGTCGATGCCGATCGAAGCCAGCGAGCGCAGGTAAAGGTCCTGGAGGTCGGCTGGCGATGGCTTCACGATCACCTGGAACTGATAATAATGCTGCAGGCGGTTCGGATTGGCGCCGTATCGGCCGTCCTTGGGCCGACGGGAGGCCTGGACGTAGGCCGCCCGCCACGGCTTCGGTCCCAGCGCGCGCAGCGTGGTGGCGGGATGAAAGGTGCCGGCGCCGACCTCCATGTCGTAGGGCTGCAGGATCACGCAGCCTTCCGCCGCCCAGAAGCGCTGCAGGGTCAGGATCAGGTCCTGAAAGGAACGCGTGGGATCGAAGGGCTCTGCGGCAGGCATGGCAGCAGGGCTAGGCGACTGCCCGCGCCCCGTCAACGGCCGGCCGATCGCCTATTCCATCAGCATCTGGATGCCGCGCTCGTAGAGGTCGGTGAGCTGGCCGAACTGCTGCAGAAGCAGCTCGCTCAGGGCCGCGATCTCCGTGCGCGCGGCAGGCACCTCCGGGCGCGCCAGCGCCGGGTGGAAGCTCGCCCAGGCCTTGGCCGCGCCATCGAGCAGCGCTTTGATCTCGGCCGATGTGAGCGGGATCGCCTGCAGGTAGGACAGCCCGTCGACGAAGCCCTTGTGCGCCCCAGCCATCGCCGTCGCATCGGCGGCGGCCGGCAGCAGGCCGGCGACGATCGCCTGTTTGGCGAGGCGCTGGCTCAGCATCCGCTGGCGGCCCGACACGTTGATGACGTGAAGGGCGGCTGTGAAGCCGGCTGCCTGCAGCGTCCGCGTCAACGCTTCCGACTGCGTCAGCAGGCGCTCGGCCAAACGATCGACCTCGGGCAACCGGGCCAGGGTCGGCGTGCCGGCCAGCGTCGCCTTCAGCGTGGTCCAGGGCACGAGAACGCCGTCGATGAGGTCGCCGAACGTCGGCTTCGACAGCGTTCGGCCGAGGATGGTCAGGTTGCTTTCGATCTGTTCCAGCGATTGGCGGCACAGCTTGGCCGTCTGCTCGGGCGTGACCGCCGCGCACATCAGGGCATACAGCTTGACGAGGCGCTGCGACAGCATGCGCAGCTGCCCGGCCCGGTTGACCGCTTCGGCGTAGCGGGCGGCATCGATGACCTGCTGCGCGACCTGCCCGATGCGCTGCTTGCCTTGCATGGCGGCCGTTCGCAGAACCCGGTAAGCTTCGTCTTCGGAAATGTTACGCACCCGCATCAGGATGCCCTTGGCGCGATCGACCAGCTTGCGCTCCCCGAAGCGGTGCTGGACGTCCATCAGTTCGACGCGCAGCACCTGCTCGTGGCGGAAGCGGGCCTGGGCGACGTGGATCAGCGAGCGTAGCCGGTCGAGGCCGTAGCCGTTGACCACGTAGGCGTGGACGCCGGAGGCGGCGGCGCGGTTGATCTTCTCGGCGTCGGGGTCGCCGGTGAAGACGATGATGGGCCGCGGTGCCACCGCCTGCAACGAGGCCGTGCCGGCGAACAGCGCTTCGCCGGGATGGGGTTCGTAGCAGATCACCAGGTCCGGCGCGCAGCGGATGACGTCCGGCACCATCGTCGCGAGCGTCGACGAGCCGAGGACGTCGATACCCACGCTCCGCAGGTCGTCGGCGACGCCGGGCACGCCGTTTCCCCCACTGGCCACGACGAAAGCGGAGGTCAAGGCCGTATCACCGCCGGGCAAAGAGAGGCCGTTGGAGAGGGGTGGGTCTTGTTGGACCGGCGACGGCGTACGTTCAACATGTCGGCTCACATCTGGCACGTCTTGTGCCTCCTTCTCGCGAGTGCAGCGAAGCACACCGTCCTCCGCCCACCCCTGGGTGCGCCCACATCGATGTGGAAGGAGGTCACAGGGTCCGTCCGCCCTCGGCATGTTCGTCGGGGACACGGATGTCGGGGACACGGATGTCGGGGACAAGGCGGCAGGCGGAACGCAGCCGCTCCATCCCATGTACTCGTGATCCCATGCACTCGTGAAACCCTGCCGTGACACCCTGCACGGACACGGACTGTTTCACCAATGTGGCAGCCTTTTTGAATGGGAGCTGCCGCAACGGCGAAGCAGCACCACTCGTATCCTCAACGCTTCTCGTTTCTGGAGATCATCAATGGCCGGTTTCAACGCGATCATGAAATCAGGGCATCCGCCAACACTCGTCGCTTCCTTCCTGTATTTTGATTTCTGCTTCGCCGTATGGGTGCTGAACGGAGCCATGGCGCCGTTCCTGTCGGAAGCCTTTCACCTGACGCCGCAGCAGACCGGCTTCATGATCTCGCTGCCGATCTTGGCGGGCGCCCTGATGCGTTTCCCGCTGGGCGTCATCTCGCAGTACATCGGCCGAAAGAACGCCGCGCTGATCGAAATGGGCGTCATCATGATCGCGATGGCCTTCGGCTTCTTCTTCGTCGATAGCTTCAACATGGCGCTTGCCATGGGAGTTCTTCTGGGCATCGCCGGTGCGAGCTTCGGCGTGGCGCTTTCCCTCGGGTCCGGCTGGTTCCCGCCGGAACACAAGGGCTTGGCGATGGGCATCGCGGGTGCCGGCAACAGCGGCACGGCGCTCGCCACGCTGTTCGCTCCGGTGATCGCGACGAAATACGGCTACCACACGGCCTACGCCGTCGCGGGCTTCATGATGCTGCTGCCGTTCTCCGTCATGTTGATCTTCGCGAAGGAGCCGCCGGATAACGAGCACCAGTCGGTTCTCGAACACATCAAGTGCCTTTGGGAAGGCGACGGCTGGATGTTCAACTTCGTCTACATCATCACCTTCGGCGGCTTCATCGG
>CALMGA010000379.1:0-972 GCA_937863205.1 uncultured Beijerinckiaceae bacterium
AACGACCACTGCGCCATCGGCTGGCGTCGGCGGCCTTGGGAGCGCTTCCGCCCCGAGGAGGCGAGGGCACTGCACGCGGCCTCGCGCGACTACCTCGTCCGCGCGCTGGCGATGCCGCACGACGGCCCGACGGTGCTCATCACGCACCACGCGCCGCACCCGAGGTCGATCGCGCCCGGGTACGCCGGCGACCGCTTGAACCCCGCTTTCGTCAGCGACCTCGCCTCGGTCATCGAGGCCGGGCGTCCGAACCTCTGGGTCCACGGGCACGTGAACTCGAGCTTCGACTACGTCGTCAACGGCACGCGGATCGTCTGCAATCCCAAGGGGTACCTCGATGAGAACCGCGCGTTCGATACCACGCTCGTCGACGAGGACCACGACGCCTCCTTCGGCAAGTTCAGGATCGGCAACCTCGTCCGCGAGGGGGCCGCGGCGGACGGCGTCGAGTCCGACGAGTTGTCTCGGCTGCCCCGCGTGCTGCGTTACGCGCGGCTGGTCGAGTACGGCGGGTACGAGGCGCGGCTCGTGGCAGAGGTCGTGGAACTCGCCCCGGAGCTCGCCGAGGCGACCGCGTCCTGGGCGGCGGACCCGCGCAACCAGGGCTGGCGGGAGCTCGCTGCCTCCCTGGATCGGGCGGCGGCGGAACAGGACGCACACATGCTGCGCGGCCTCTATGACGCCGTGCGCGTGACGTCCATGACCGTCGGGGACGCGGACAAGTGCCGGGACGACGGCCTGCACGTCGTCGCGGCCCTGAAGGCGGCGATCGAAGAGCCCGCCGTGATCGGCCACCCCAACGCGACGCGCATTATTGCCCGCTTCGAGGAAGTCATCGTCGGCTGGACGGCCCTGGTCACCGGCGAGTGCGAGCGGCACCAGTACGCCAGGGGCGGCGCGCAGCGGCAGGCCTTGGAGCTGGGCCACCTCATGACGCGCCACATCGGCAAGGCCGCCGCGGACGCGGTACGG
>CALMGA010000379.1:982-1659 GCA_937863205.1 uncultured Beijerinckiaceae bacterium
GTTCTTGCCCGCGCCGCCGGAGGTGCCCGATGGGCACGTGCTGGTGTGCCCGCTGTTGGACCTGAAGAGCAACTCGAAGCTCCGCGATGCGGCGCGGGGCCACGAGGCCGTCATCGGCGCTCCGCTCCCCCTGGCGCCGATGCCCGACGTCGCCGTCGTCCGGCGTGCGCTGATCTCGGAGTTCCCGTACGTGCAGGAAACATCCATCTCGTCGATGACCACGACCGAGGGGGCCTTGGCGATGGCCTTGCCGAAACCTGCGACATCTTCCTGCTCGTCTCGTGAACGAAGGGACTACCGATGCTCGCCGCGTCGATGGCGAACGAGGGCCAGCCCAGGTACTCAACGAGCCGTTCGACGGCGAAGGTCTTGCCGCGCCGGGTGGACCCTCCAGCACGATGCCCGGCGGGTTCGCGAGGCCGAGCGCCTCGTACACGGCCCTGTTGTGGACCACGTCAACGACGTGCTCGTTGAAGAAGTGCTCCAGCGTGTGACGACCGGGAGACGGAAGGGACCGGCGTCCGGCAGGCGGGGCTGTACGAACGTGCGGGTCGCGCCACGACCGGGCGCGAGGCCGGCCTCCGTCAGGATCCTGGCGAGTTCGTCCTCGCGCAGCCATGCGAGATGGCCCGCGAGTCCCTTCGAGGTGGCGCTCAGCCGGAGGCCGCCCGCCCGCC
>CALMGA010000379.1:1669-3676 GCA_937863205.1 uncultured Beijerinckiaceae bacterium
CGGAAGTATGCGCGTCAGCCGCTCGGAGTAGACCGAGGCGTCGAGCGCGTGGGTCTCGCCCGCTTGCCTGGTCGCGCCGAGCGCCTTGGCGAAGCGGACCGCGGAGGCGAAGTTGTCGGGACCGCGTTTGTCGTCCCGGACGCGGCAGAGGCGCTCGGCCTTGCCCCCGTCCAGGACTCGCAGTTCCAGCGAGCCTGATCGAAACTCCACGAGGTGATCGGTGGACACCAAGCCCGTGGCGAGCCATCGAGCGGCCAAGGTCGGCGCGACCAGGAAGGCGCGTCCGCCGTGGTTCGCCTCGACCAACTGCCAGTTCGACCCGGTCTCGACGACGCGACCGATAAGGACCGTTGGCGCCACCTCCGTCCCGTAAGGCAGCCAGTGCTCGTGGTACATGCTTCAGCTGGCGACGACGTTGGCGGAGACCAGCGACTGCTCGAACGAGGGCGGGAAGGTGCAGTTCGCCTCCAGCCATGTCATGACCTGCCGAAGTCCCGCGACTTCGTTGCTCGCCAGCATGCGCCTGCCCTGTTCGATGGCCTCGTCGTAACGTTCCTTCTCCACGAAGAAGTGAGACCACTCGTCGGCGAACAGGTTGAATCTGTCGACCACGAAGAAGTCCTGGCGCACGAGGATGCCGAAGAACATGCTCCTCATGTCGCGCAGCGCGACCTCGAAGCGCCTCTTCTTGTCGAAGACGTCGTTCATGGCGCTCGCGGCGAGACGCTCGAAGGCGCCGACCTCCGCCGGCGTGGCGAACCGTCTGACGTGCCGGTTGAAGTCGGAGGTCGCCCTCTCCAAGTCGATCCTTCGCGTCTCCGAAAGGTGCTCGCGTCTATTGTCCGCCAGCAGCCTCTTTGCGAGCAGGAAATCCTGGAGGGCCTCGTTGACGGTCTCCGCGTCGGAGGCGGCCACCCCGGTCGCCGTCGCGTGGCTGACCCGCTCCCGCGCCCTGTCGAGCCGGTCGTCCGAGACCCGTTCCGCGACCTCGTCTATGCGCTTCAGGACCCCCGCCGCGTCGCCTTGGACGCGAGCCGCCTCCTGCCCGAGGTCCCTCGCGCCGGCGGCCCTGGAGTAGAAGTTCCTCCTGCTGAAGGACGAGCCCACGGACGGGACGTCCACGTCGACCTCCATGACGCCGGAGTCCCTCACCTCGAACCTGACCTTGAGCTCGGCGCCGGGCGGGATCATACCCTCGGCGAAGTCGGTGCCCTCGATCTGGAACATGCCGACGAACCGGTTGTCGCTGACCGGGTCCTCTATCTCGCCTTCCCAGACCTTGAACTTCAACGAGTCGGAGGATCCCGCCGAGAGCGACTGTCCAGCCCCGTAGGTCCGCAAGCCGCGCTTCGGCAAGCTGTCCCCGGCCCTGACCAGCCAGTCGAGCGCGACGTGACCGTCGCTTCCTTCGAGGACCTCGATGCCGATCGAGTGCGACGCCGGAATGGCGTCAACCGTCGCGGCGGTCTTGGTGATCGTGAACCGGTCCTTGGCGAGGGCGACCAGGCCGCCCGCCGGATCGTACACGAAGACCTTGAAGACGTTCTCGCCTTCCCTGCTCAGTGGCACGTCAAAGGTCGCGTCGCCCTTCAGCGCGGCGCGCCCGCTGGTCCAGCCTGTGTCGAGCGAGTCGACCTGGAACGCCGTCCCGTACGGCGGCGCGGACGCGAGCTTGATCGCGACCTTCGCGCGAGCGTTCGAGGTGCGCGCGACGAAGGCGAGCTTGAGGTCGAGCGCGGAACCGGCGATCATCGCCCCGTGCGACGACTTGCGCACGCGCCCCTCGGATGACCAGTCGACCGCCTCCGCGTAGATGGCGGCGCCGGCCGCGACAGCCGTCATGGGGTCCACGTCCGTCGAGCCGGCCACGCCCAGCTCGAAGGCGACCCGGGACCTGAGCGTCGGGTATTGGGTCGGCCCTCCGACGAAGACTACCCTTTCGATGTCGTGGACGCTGATGCCCGTCTTGTCGACGGCCTCCCGAGCGGCGGCGACGGAGTCCATCAC
>CALMGA010000379.1:3686-6756 GCA_937863205.1 uncultured Beijerinckiaceae bacterium
GGCAGGTCGAGGTAGACCTCGACGCCGGATCGGTCCCGGCTCCGGACGTCCTCCTCCTGCGCTGATATGATCGCTTCCTCCTGGCCGGAGAGCGCGACCTTCGCCATCTCCAGCGCGTGCTCCGCCATTCGCCTGAGTGACCGGTACTCCGGCAGGGAGGCGAAGCCGTCGGGCAGGTCGAAACGTTTCATGAGCCACGGCAGGACCACGCCGTCGAAGATGCGCCGGTCGAAGTCGCGCCCTTCGCAGACCGCTATGCCGCCCTGGGAGAGGAGGTTGAGCTTGCCACGACTGCTCTGGGCGACGGCGAGGTCCAGCGTTCCTCCGCCCAGGTCGTACACCAGGAAGATCCCGTCCGAGCGACGGCTCCGCATCACGCTCATGACGGCGGCCACAGGTTCCTTTAACCATGACCACCGTGTACATGGCGACGACATCGCGGATCTTCTGAATGTGGCCACAACTGGCCGGTGTCGGGCGGCGCCAAAGGCATTGGGCGCGCCATCATCGAGGCGCTGGCGGCGGAAGGGGCGGCCGCTGCCTTCGCCGAACTGCTCCCCTGGCGATGGACGCCGCCCTTACTCCATCGATCAGCCACCATTTCGGAAAAGGACTATCGGGAACGTGTCCCGGCAAACGTCCTTCTGCAGGGGCCGGCTCGGACCTGTTCGCTCGGCCGACCCCGCTCGCGCTCGTTTGTGGGAAGGCTCAGCGTTCGAGATGGTCGGCAAATTCGAGATCGCGTTCTGCCCGAAATGGTGACGCCAGAAACGTGCTGAGCTCGACCGCTCGCGTCGGCTTGGCCATCGTGAACGGACGCAGGCTAGATCGTCGCCGGACAGCCGGCCCGGACCGTGGAGGTGGCGATCAGCCGGGAACGATCACCAGCTTGCCTTTGAGTGATCCTGTCGTTTCCAGCGCAACGATGGCGGCGATGGTCTCGGAGAGGGGGACGACGCGGCCGATCTCGGGGACGAGGAAGCCGCAACCTGCCGAGTCGGTTACTCCCGCCAGGCATTGCGGCGTGGGATTGCCGAACACCAGATGATGTCGCGACGACAGCGCGCAGCCGATCATCTTGGCGAAGGTGGGAACGATGTGCAGCGACACGCCTGCCGTCCTCAGCATCGTGCCGCACTGGCGCACCGATAAGGAGCCCGCCGTGTCGAACACCACGTCGAAGCGATCCCGATACGCCGCCGGGTCAAAGGTACGATAGTCGATCGCTTCGGCCACACCTAAGGCCAGAGCATCCCCATGTCCCGATATGCCGCAACTGCCGACGACATGCGCGCCGTACATGCGCGCGAGCTGCACGGCCGAACGACCGACGCCTCCCATGCAGCCATTGACGAAAACCGATTGCCCAGCCGTCAACTTCGCCCTGCCGACCAGTCCGTTCCAAGCCGTCATGCCCACAATGGTCATCGCCGCTGCCTGGTGGAAGGAGATCGAGGACGGCTTGGAGCCGACATTCTTCGCGTCCGCGACGACATGCTCGGCAAAGGCGCCGGCTTTCGCGATCGTAGTGGCGCCGAACACCTCGTCGCCTAACCCTCAGCCGCTCGACGCCAGGCCCGACGGCCTCGACCACACCGGCGAAGTCGTGGCCCAGCCCCCGCGGGAAGCGGAAGCCGGAGAGCGCCTTCATCTCGCCACGCCGGATCTTCCCGTCCATCGGGTTGTAGGATGCCGCTATGACCCGAACGCGGACCTGCCCTCGGGCTGGATCGGGCAGCGCCACGTCTTCCAGCCGCAACTCCTCCGGGCTGCCGTAACGCGAGTACCTGATCGCCCTCACGGACCCGGCGTGCCGGCAGTGGAAGGGACGACCGCCCCACGCATCGTTGCGCTGGCGAGACGGATCTCGTTGAGCGACCGGTAGTCATCGCTGTCGATCCACGCGCGGAACGCAGCCTCCGAGGGCCAGCGCTGGATCATGAGCGGAGCAAACCCTGGCTCGTCGCCGATCGCGGAGCCGCCTTGCGCGAGTAGCTCCCCGCCGAGCGGACCGATCAACTGGCTCGCGCGCTGGGCATAGGTCTTCAGACCCTCCGGATCCTTGACGTCCGTGACTTCTACGACAACGAACACGGGTGCTTCGGACATTGTGCGCTTTCTCGGTACGGCCGAACGCAAATAGGCGTTGGGCGGGATGTTCAGGTCGTCTAACCCTCGTGTCTGAAGTAGGCGGATTCAGCCGAACGCTCTATAAGCAACCGTCCACCATTCCTTGGAGCCCGTCCAAAGATGGACCCGCTGTCCGACGTTCTTTCGTTCCTGCGGCTGACGAGCTATCGCATCGGCGGGTTCACGGCGGGCGGAGACTGGTCGGTCTGGTTCGGTGCCCAGGCGAACGTCAAATGCTATGCCGTGATCGCGGGCGCCTGCTGGCTCGCAGTCGAGAACGCCGGGAATCCGGTCCACCTGCGACAGGGGCATTGCTTCCTGCTGCCACATGGCCGGCCATTCCGGATCGCGAGCGACCTCTCGCTTCCTCCGGAGGATTGGCGGCCTCACTTCGTCGGCAGCGAGGAAGGCGCGCTCGTGAGGCTGAACGACGGCGCGGAGGTGACTGTACTCGGGAGCCATTTCGCGCTGGCCGAGCCGCAGGCGGAAATCCTGCTCGGCATGATGCCGCCGGTGGTCCACCTGCACGACGACTCCGACTGGAAGACGTTATGGTGGGCTTTCGAGCGAATGCAGCTGGAGCTTGCCGGCGGCAGGCCCGGAGGTGTTCTGATCGCGCAGCAGCTCGCCTCGATGATTTTCGTCCAGGTTCTTCGCCTCTACCTCGACGGAAGCCGGGACGTGGGCTGGCTGTTCGCGCTGTCCGACCGGCATGTAGGCGCAGCGATCGCGGCGATGCACCGTCAGCCGGCGCGGCACTGGACAGTGGCGGCGCTGGCCCGCGGGGTCGGCCTGTCGCGCTCCGGCCTCGCGGCACGGTTCGGCGAGCTGGTCGGCATGGGGCCGATTGAATATCTGACACGCTGGCGCATGATGCTCGCCGGACGCGCCCTTTCGCGCGGCGAGCCGGTCGGCACGGTCGCTCGATGCTTGGGCTACG
>CALMGA010000380.1 GCA_937863205.1 uncultured Beijerinckiaceae bacterium
GATGCAAACGCTCTTGCCCGAGCCGGTCGCGCCCGCCACGAGGCAGTGCGGCATGGCGGCGAGGTCGGCGATGATCGTGCGGCCGTACACGTCCTTGCCCAGCGCGATGGGAATCTTCGCTTTGGTTTCGGCCCAGTCGGGGCCTTCGAGCAGTTCGCGCAGCGTTACTTTGACCTTCTTGCTGTTGGCGATCTCGATGCCGACCGAGACCGCGTTGAGGTCGGTTTCGCCGGCCCAGAACGAGCGACCGGCGTGCCACGCGCGATCGGACTCGGCAACGAGCTGCGCAACCCGGCCATCCTCCCACACGAGGTAATGGGACGATACTTCGGCCGCGGGATCGCACAGCCGGGCCAAGGCGGCTTCGGCCGACCTCATGCCGGTGTAGTGCAGGATGAGCGTATCCACCGCGCGACCCCGGCGGTCGCCGAAGTTCGGCGACGGCACGAGCCGCCCGACGAGCCGGCTGTCGGCCTCAGTAAGCGTAACGGACCCGGCAGTAGGGGCGGCCATAAACATCCTCGGCGAATTCGGCGCAGCGACCGGGCGGTCCGGCGACGACCACGGTGGGCGGCGGCGGCGGACGCGTGTTGGCGCCGATCAGGGCGCCGGCGCCGGCGCCGAGCAGGCTGCTGGCGATGACCGCGCCCGGGCCGCCACCGGCCGCACCCGCGATTGCCGCCCCCGTTCCCGCACCGATCAGGCCGCCGGACGCGGCGCGCTGCTCCGGCGTGTAGCCGCAACCAGCCGTACCCAGTGCCGCGACCGCGATGAGGGCGAAGCCGGTGCTTGAGAAGAACGTTCGCATGAAAGGTCTCGAACTGGAAGCCCCCGCTGCCCAGTGCGCCCACTGGCGTCGGGAAGGGGCCGAGCGTCAAGACCCTGAACCCTGCCGGCTGATGATTGCGTGAAGGCGCGATCTTTTCACAACGCTTTCCTCACCGTGGGAGACCGCGATGCGCGAACAGGGTTGAGGCGGAGCGAATCGAGGGAACAGCGAGCGCGCGATTGACCGCGGATGCGCAAAAGCCTAGCACGCGCTGCCAGCCGGCCGGACGGCCGTCGCCGTCGAGCCTTCGGGTTTCGCGGCGGAGGAAAGTCCGGGCTCCAGCAGGATACGGTGCCGGATAACGTCCGGCGGAGGCAACTCCAGGGAAAGCGCCACAGAAAGCAAACCGCCGGCATTCGCGCATCTCGGTGCTCGACCTGCCGGAAAGGGTGAAAGGGTGCGGTAAGAGCGCACCGCGCTCCTGGCAACAGGAGTGGCACGGCAAGCCCCACCGGGAGCAAAACCGAATAGGGGTGGCACGGCGTCCCGCGAAGGATCCAGGTCCGTCCTGCGACCGTCACCCGGGTTGGTTGCTTGAGGCGGCCGGCAACGGTCGTCCCAGAGGAATGGCCGTCACGCGGGGAGCTTGAGGCTCCGCGCCGTACAGAACCCGGCTTACAGGTCGGCTGGCCCCATCCGCTTCGGCGGCGGACCCGAACGCGCCTTCGTTCGGGTCCGCCCGGGGATGCGATATCGCCCGTCGATGACGCCTAATCCAACCTGCCGGACGCGTGGGCGAGCAAGGTGTACACCTTGCCGCTGTCCGAGCCGAGGTAGGCGCGCAGCATGCGGTCGTCGTTGGCATCGTCGCTCTGCACCTGACTGAGCAGGCGCTCGAACTCCTGGACGTAGCGATCCACCGTCGTCTTGAACTCCCCGTCGGATCCGTATCTCCGGCGGACCTCTTCGAAGGTCTGTCGTCCGCGCCCGACGTAGATCGTCGAGTCGAACGCCGCATCGTCGCCGCGCCGGTAGCGCTCCCAGGCATCGGAGGCTGCCTCCGCATCGACCATGCGGGCCATGTCGGTCGAGATGCCTTCAACGGACTCGACCGATCGACCATTGACCCTGGCACCCTGCGCCGGCGGCACGACATCCTCTTCGGCGGAAGCGCGCGCCAGCAGATCCGACAGCCAGCCGTTCTGGCCGCCAGCTTGGCCGTTGGCAGCACGCGGCGGAGCGGCCGGCGTCGCCCCCGGAGGATCGGCGCGGCGCGGCTTCGCCGGCTCGTCCAGCCGGCTCTCCGGGCGGACCTGGGGATCGGTGTCGGGGCGACCTTCGAGCCGCGGCGGCTCGCGACGGATCTCCTCGTCCTGTCGCAGCGCCCGCCGGATCTCCTCGGGCGACAGGTCACGCCGCCGATCCTCGGGACGCGTCGGTTCGCGCCGCGAAGGGGCACTCACCGGGGCAGCCTCGCGCGGCGGCTCCGGACGCGGCGCGGGACGCTCCAAGGAGCGCTCCTGGCTACGTTCAGCGGGTAGGTCGGCTACGACAGGCTGGCGGGGCGGCGGCAGCGCCGCCGGCATCGCGGTGGGCTCCGCCCTACCCTCGGCCAGGCCCTCCGGCACGGCCAGATCCAGCGAACGACCGGACCGGCTGACCAGACTGGTCAGTTCGCCCAACGCCTTGATCTGGTCGGCCATGACCCGGCGCATGACACCGGCCTGTTCCGCGGTTTCGCGTGGCAGTTCGGTGGCATTGCGGCGCACCTCTTCGCGTGTGGCCGCCAGTTCCTCCTGGATCATGCGCGACAAGCCGCGCATCTCGGCCGCCGCCGCCTGGAAGCGCTCGGTTGTCTGGCCGAACAGACCGTCGAGTTCGCCCGCCACCTGCTCGTAGGTTTCGTGCAACGCTGCCGTCGTGCGCTCGCGTTCCCGACCGGAATTGACCCGGATGGCGGCGAAGCGCTCCTCGATCATCGCCGTCGAGGACTGCGTATGCTCGGACAAGAACGCCCCGATCTCGCGCGCCCGCGTTTCCGCCTTATGGAAGCCGTCCTCGATCATCCGGGAAAACGCGGTCATCGCGTCGTCGAGCTGCTCGTGCTTGGTGCTGACCATGTCGAGCAGGGACGCCAGCGCCTGCTGGCGCTCGCCCATCCGACGCTCCACATCGTTCTGGTTGGCGGCAAGCCGGTCGGAGGTTTCCTGCAGCATGCGGTGGTGGCCGGCGAGGCGGTCGGCGAGGCCGCCCGCGCCGGCCAGCGTGCGTCCGGCATCCTCGTTGATGCGCCCGACAACCCCCGACATCCGCTCCACGGCGCCGTGGAGATCGCCGACGCGTGCGCCGACAACCCTGTCGAAAGCGACGATGTTGTCGTTGGCGCTGCCAACCATCTCCTGCAGGGCGGCGCTGGAGGCGCCGAGCCTTTCGATGACGTTGCCAAGCTCGCCGCGCAGCACGTCGTTGGTGTGCACCAGGGTTTGCACCGCGCCGCTGACGCTGCGGTTGACGGTGTCGCTGAGTTCCTGGCTGGTTCGCTCCACCGCGCCGATCAGCCCAGCCTGGCTTTCGCCCAGCGTGTGCACGGCCGCGTCGAGGCTGCCCTTGACCGCTTCGGTGAAGCTGCGCTGGCGCTCGATCAACGATTGCACCGAACCGCTCACGCTGGTTTCCACAACCGTTTTGAGGCCGGCGGCCGAGCGGTCGAGCGCGCCCGACAGCTCGGCCTGACGCTCGCCGAGGCTTTCAACCATCTGCTGGCCGTGCTGGGCGATGGTTTCCGTGACGATGGCACCGACGCTGGTCATCTCGGCGGCGACCGCCTTGCCGCGCTCGGCCAGCGTGTCCACCAGGTGATTGCCTTCGCGGTCGAACAGGGTGCGCAACTCGCCCGAGCGGGCGGCCAATCCCTCGTTCAGCTCGCGCCCCCGCTCGCCCAGCGTCGTCTCGATGGCCCCGAGCTTCTCGTTCAGCAGGCCGTCGATGGCGCTGGCCCGATCGATCAGGCTGACGGTGAGCGCCCTGCCCTTCTCGTCGAGGGCGGAGGTGATCAGGCTGAGCGGGCCGACGACCCGCTCGTTGAGACGGGCGACATGGCCGTCAAGCTGCTCGCCGATGGCCGTCGAGCGGGCGGAAAACACCTCGGCAACCTCCCGGGTGCGGGCGTCCAGGCTGTCGGTCACCTCGCGGCCACCGCTGCTCAGCGTTTGCGCGATCTCGATCGTGCGGGCGGCCAGCGCTTCGCTGATCTCCCGGCCGCGCGCCTCGAGACCGTCGTTGATGCGAGCAACCAGCGCTTCGAGGTCGTCGGCGACGTCCCTGGCCCGCCCGATCGCCCGGTTCTCCAAGGTCAGCAGCTGCCGCTCCACGATCGCCGACGCTTCCTCCAGCCGCAACCCGAGCTTGTCGTGGACGTCGTTGCCCTGCACGGCGAAGGTGTTCTCGATCGCCCCGAGACGGTCGGCCAGCGTGGCGTTGAAGCGTTCGGCGTGGGTGCCGAAGCTTTCCGTGGCCTCGCCGCCCTGCTCGACAAAGGCGGCAAGCCGATCGGACAAGGTTTCGGTGATCCGGTCGGCGTGGGTGGCGATCGCCTCGATCGAGTTGCCGGCGATGGCGGCGAAGCGGTTGTTGAGCGAGTCGACCTGCTCGGCGAGGCTGGCGATGGCCTGCTGCGTGTTGCCGGCGAAGCTGCGCTGCAGCGTTTCGGCGTGTTGCCCGAGCGAGGCGGCGCTGGCGTCCGCGTTGGCGGCAAGCTGCTCGTTCATGCCGTCGATGTGCCCGGCGAGGTTTTCCATCGCCTGCCCAGCGGTCGCGTTGAGACGCTCGTGCATGGCGTGGGCGTGCTCGTCGAGGGCGGTGAGCGTTTCCTCGCTCGCGCCGGCCAAGCGCTCGTGCATCGTCCGCACATGGGTTCCGATCGCGTCGACGACCTCGCCGGAGGCGCTGCCGAACTGCTCCTGCAGGACGGTCCGATGCGCGTCCAAAGCGGCGATGGTCTCGCCCGCGCGGGCGGCGAGCTGCTCGTTGAGCGTCGTCGCATGCCGGTCGAGAGCGGAGACGGCAACGGTGCTTGTTTCGCGCAGCAGGGCTTCGAGCCGCCCGGTATGGGTGCCGAGGCCGTCCACCGTGTCGCGCGAAACCGCCTGAAGCCGGTCGCCGATCGTTCCCGAATGGCTTTCAAGCGCCTCGATCGTATCGGTCGCCGTGGCTTCCAGCCGCTCGTGCAGGCCCTGCGTGTGCTCGGCCAGGGCTCCGACCGTTTGCTGCGTCGTTTCAACGAGCCGCTCGTGCATCGCCACCGTATGGTTCGAGAGCGCGGCGGTGGTTTCGGTGGCCAGCGCGTTGAGGCGCTCGTGCATCGCATCGGTGTGGCCGTTGAAGGTGGCGAGGGCCTCGTCGGCGACGCCGCCGATGCGCTCCTGCAGGGCGTCGGTGTGCGCGGCAAGGGCGTCGATGGCATCGGTGGCGGTGGCGGCAAGGCGCTCGTGCATGGTTGCCGCATGGGTATTCAGGGCGGCGGTGGTTTCCGCCGTGGTTGCCGCCAGCTGTTCGCGCAGGCCGCCGGTTTGGTCGACAAGCGCCGTCGTCAGCTCCTGCGACGTGTTGGCGAGCTTTTCCCGCATCGTGGCGGCGTGGATGTTCAACGCGCCGGTGGTGGCGGTCGCCGTTCCGGCCAATCGCTTCTGAAGGTCGCCGGTGTGGCTGACCAGCGCCGCCGTCAGCTCCTGAGAAGTCACGGCGAGATGTTCCCGCAGCGATGCGGAATGATTGTCCAGCGCGCCGGTCGTTTCCCCCGCCGTCGCCGCGAGTTGCTCGTGCAGCCCGTCGGTCTGGCCGGCCAGAGCCACGAGCAGGTCCTGCGCCGTGCCGGCGATCCGCTCGTGGAGGGAGGTTGCGTGGGTGTCCAACGCGCCCGTCGTCGTCGCCGCCGTGGCGGCGATGCGCTCGCCCATCGTCGCGGCGTGGCTGTTGAGCGCGTTGATCGTCAGTCCGGTGGTGGTCGCCAGACGCTTCTCCAAGCCGTCCGTATGACCGGCCAGCGCCGCCGTCAGCTCGTCGGAGGTGGCGGCAAGACGCTCGTGCATCGCGGCGGCATGCGCGCTCAGCGCTCCCGTCGTATTCGCGGCGGCTGAGGTCAAATGCTCGTGGAGCCCCTCGGTGTGGCCGATCAGCGAGCCGGTCAGATCCTGCGCCGTGGTGGCGAATCGCTCACTCATCGTCGCCGAGTGGCTGTTCAAAGCTGCCGTCGTTTCCGCCGTCACGGCAGCCAGATGCTCGTGGAGCTCTTCGGTATGGCCGACCAGTGAGCCGGTCAGTTCCTGCGACGTGGCGGCGAGGCGCTCGCCCATCGTCGTCGCGTGGCTGTTGAGAACCTCCACCGTGTCCCCGGTGGATGCCGCCAAGCGTTCGTGCATGCCCTCCGCATGGTCGGTCAGCGCCGCCGTCAGCTCGTCGGAGGTGGCGGCAAGGCGCTCGCGCATCGCGGCGGCATGGGCGTTCAGCGCCGCCGTGGTTTCCGATGTTGCCGCCGCCAGATGCTGGTGAAGGCCCTCGGTCTGGCCGACCAGCGAACTGGTCACCTCCTGCGACGTGGCGGCAAGACGCTCGCCCATCATCGTCGCATGGCTGTTCAAGGCCTCAACCGTGTCGCCGGCGCTCGCCGCCAAGCGTTCCTGCAGGCCGTCGGCATGGCCGACCAGCGCCGCCGTCAGCTCGTCGGAGGTGGCGGCAAGGCGCTCGTGCATCGCGGCGGCGTGGGCGTTCAGCGCCCCCGTCGTTTCCGCCGTAGCCGCCGCCAGATGCTCGTGAACCCCTTCGGTGTGGCCGAGCAGCGAGCTTGTCAGCTCCTGCGACGTGGCGGCGAAGCGCTCGGTCATGGCGGCGGCGTGGGCGGTCAAGGCCCCGGTGGATTCGGCGGCCACGGCGGCCAGGCGCTCGTGGACGCCGTCGGTGTGGCCGATCAGGGCGGCGGACAGGTCTTCCGCCGTGGTGGCGAGGCGCTCGTGCAGATCGACGTGCTGGGCGGCAAGCGCCTCGTTGGCCGCGCCCAAACGCTCGTGAAGGTTGTCGGCATGGCCGGCCATCACGGCCAGCGTCCCGGCGGCGACTTCGGCCATGCGTTCCCGGATGATCTCGTGATGTGTGCCCAGAGCCGCCGCCGTCTGCTCGGCCGCCGCCGTCAGGCGTTCGTGCAGCCCTTCGGTCTGCCCCTGCAACGAGCCGGCGATCTCGTCGGCGGTGAGGGCGAACCTGTTGTGCAGGTCCATTCCGTGCTGTTCGAAGCGGGCGTGCGCCTTGGCCTGGCTGTCGTCGAGAAGCTGCGCGAAGCTACCGCACGAGGACTCAAAGGCGGCGCGCGCCGTTTGCGTGCGCTCGCCGATCAGGCCGGCGACCCGCGTCCCGACCTCGTCGAGATTGGCGTGGAGGGCGTCACCATGGGTGAACACCACCTCGTGCAGGCGGTTGCCGGTCTCCTGGAGCTGCCCGGCGAGATGGTCGCCGCGCTCCATGATCCGGTCGCCGGTCTGCGTCAGCTGCCCGGTCAGGTGGTCCCCGCGCGTCACGATGAGATCGCCGATGCGGCGGCCGGCCTCGTCGAGGCGCAGCACCACGTCGTCGACGCGGGCGCCGAGATCGCCGACGACCTCCTGGCCGGCGGCGGCGATGCGGCCCTCGAGGTCGCCCGTGCGGCCGCTGATCGCCTCGACCACGCCCTCGGTGGTCTGCTTGAGCCGATCAAGCATGTCGCTGCCGCTCCAGGCGAGGTTGCTGGTGCAGGTTTCGCCAGCCTCCACCAGCGCCAGCCGGATCTCTTCGCCCTTGTGCCCCAGCGAGGAGGTGACGCGCTCGCCCGCCTCGTCCAGCGTCATCGACAGGCGCTCGGACACGCCGTCGAGGTCGCGGGACAGGCTCTGGTGGGCGCCGGTGATGGCGCTGCGGACCTTTTCGGCATTGCTGACGATGGCCTCGCGTTCGGACGACAACTCTTCGATCAGCGAACGGACGCGGCGCTCGTTGTCGCCGAACGAGCGCTCGATGTTGGACACTTCCGAGCGGACCAGCGTTTCCAGCTCGCCGGCGCGGGCGAGGGCACGTTCGATGCCGTCGCCCATCGATGCGATCTCGCGGCGGATCGCCTGGCTGAGCGTCACCATCTGCTCGGTGGCGATGGCTTCCGGCTCGGCGAGCCGCGAAGCGACCTGCAGCATCGAGCGGGCGGTGATCCGCACCTCCTGGGCGCGGCGCGTCAACGCCGCCGTCATGAAGAAGAACAGCAGCGGACCGACGATCGCCAGCAGCACCAGCGCGGTCTTGGGCTGAAGAAGGTCACCGCCGATGAGGTTGGCCCGGTCGGTGTAGAGGTACAGGGCGCACACCGCGATCCACAGGACCGAAGCGACGCCGGCGACGATCGTGGGCGTGCGGCTCGGACGCGCCTGCAGCGCACGCAGGATGGCGCCCACGCTTTCCTTGTCGTCGTTGGCCGGGGCCGCCAGCGGTGCCGCCCGATCGGCGCGCAGATCGGACCCGCGCACTTCGGGCGCGCGGAGATCGGGCGCACGCGGCTCGGTGAGTTCGCCCAGCGGGTTGTCGGCTGCAGCGAGGCCCGGGCCGGGCCGGTCCGGGCGGGTGGCGAACAGCCCGGCGTCCCTGTCCGCCGACGGCAGGCGCGGCGCCGCGGGATCCCTGCGACGGGACGATGGCGGCGGCAGGGGCGCCCGCTCGGTCTCCGGCCGGTCGCCCGGCTGCGCTTGACTGGGCTCTCCCGCGCCACCGCGCGACGGCGCGGCTTCGCCCTCGATGTCGAGACCCGACAGGCTCAGCGCCTCCTCGATCGCCGACAAGGCGGCCGCGGCAGGGTCTTGCGCCTTGCTGGGTTTGGCCATGGTGCCCTCGCTCACGATGCGACCCGCAGGCATCCGCCAACCCGCGCGGCCGACATGTCATTCATTAACCAAACTACCCTACGCGTGGACGACTCCGAAAGGAACCGAGCGCACAGCCGCATCAACAAACGTCGTTAACGGAGCCGGCCCGATCAATTCACCCAAGGCACGCACCCGCCGCCCGCACACCGGGCGCGAGACGACCACCCCGCGATGACCCGGACCTGTTCGAACGAAAGCATCGGGCGGGGCAGACCCGCCGTGGACTTGCCGTTCCTGGGCGAGCAGTGCTTCGGCGACGAGGCGCTGCAACGCGAACTTCTCCAGCTCTTCCTGATACATACCGATCGTCTGATCGCCAAGTTCCGCGACATGCGTCCCGGCGAACAGAACGAAACCGCGCATCGGCTGAAAGGCTCGTGCCAGGGCATCGGGGCGTGGGCGGCTGCCGACGCCGCGCAAGGGTTCCTGGAGGCGACCCCTCGCGAACGGGCCTGCGCCTTCAGCCGTCTTGCGGCGGCGCTCGCCGAGGCGGAGACGGCGATCCGGAACCACCTCGCATCATTCTGACGCCTTCGCCGTCGCTTCTCTTGCCCGGCGGAACCCGTTAAGGCTAGGCCGCGCGGGCGGGAACCGCCCCGCGTTTGGCCGTCCCCTCCCCTGGCGGAGGCGCCTTTTCCG
The DNA here is from genome assembly GCA_937863205.1 of uncultured Beijerinckiaceae bacterium. Next base: position 9,340 of record CALMGA010000380.1, read on the forward strand.
AAGGACTCGCTGATGGCATCGATGACGTTCACCGACTCGAAGGGCACCGCGCGGACGGTTCAGGGCGAGGACGGGTCGACCGTGATGGAAACAGCGATCCGCAACAAGGTGCCCGAGATCGTCGCCGAATGCGGCGGCGCCTGCGCCTGCGCGACCTGCCACGTTTACATCGATGACGAATGGCTGGCCAAGGTCGGCAAGCCGTCGGGGATGGAAGAGGACATGCTCGACTTCGCCTACGACGTGAAGCCGAACTCCCGCCTGTCGTGCCAGATCAAGATCAGCCCGGCGCTGGACGGCCTGAAGATCACCACCCCCGATCGCCAGGGCTGAGATTGATCGGCTTGGGGCGAGGACTGATCGAGTGACCCACGAGCAGCTTACGGCGGGCGGTGCGGCGCCCGACATCGAAACCGACGCCCTCATCATCGGCGCCGGGCCGGTCGGGCTGTTCGCCGTCTTCGAGCTGGGCCTGCTCGACATCCGCTGCCATCTCGTCGACATCCTGCCCAAGCCCGGCGGCCAGTGCGCCGAGCTTTACCCGGAAAAGCCGATCTACGACATTCCCGGCTTCCCCAGCGTCACCGGCCAGGCCCTCGTCGATCGCCTGATGGAGCAGATCGAACCCTTCCGGCCGACATTCCACTACGGCGAACTGGTGGAGGAGGTGGAGCGGCTGGGCGACGCGGCGGCGCCGCGCTTTCGCGTGCGCACGGACTTCGGCAGAAGCTTCCTTTGCAAGGCGATCGTGATCGCCGCCGGCGGCGGCTCGTTCCAACCCAAGAAGCCGCCGATCCCCGGCATCGAAGCCTTCGAGGGCCGCGCCGTGCACTATGCCGTGCGGCGCATGGACGACTTCCGCGACCGCGACGTGGTGATCGTCGGCGGCGGCGACTCCGCCCTGGACTGGACGTTGAACCTGCAGCCGCTGGCCCGGCGGCTCACCCTCGTGCACCGGCGCGACGAGTTCCGCGGCGCGCCGCATTCGGTGAATGCCATGCGGGCCCTCGTCGCCAGCGGCGCGATGGACCTCGTCATCGGGCAGGTGTCCGCCCTTCACGGCGCCGACGGCAAGCTCGATGCGATCGAGGTGAAAGGCAAAACGGAGGCGGCGCGGATCGCCTGCGACCGGCTGATCCCGTTCTTCGGCCTGACCATGAAACTCGGGCCGATCGCGCAATGGGGCCTGAACCTCGACGAGAACCTGATCGGGGTCGATACGGAGAAGTTCGAGACCAGCGTGCCCGGCGTGTTCGCCATCGGCGACATCAACACCTACCCCGGCAAGCTGAAGCTGATCCTGTCGGGCTTTCACGAGGGTGCGCTGGCCGCCCAGCGCATCCACCGATACGTCTTCCCCGACAAGCGCCTCACCTTCCAGTACACGACCTCCTCGACCAGCCTGCAGAAGAAGCTGGGCGTGAGTTGAAGCCTGAGTCGAGAGTTCGGTCGAGACTTGGCCGGACGCACGCTTGTGCGCCCGGCCAGGAGCCTCAATCCTCGATAATGTAGACGATCTTGCGCGTCCGCGGTTGCAGGACCACGATACGATCGTTGACAAGGATGAAGTCGAAGCCGCGATATTGCGTGTAGTATTCGATGATCGTCGGCGGCAGCGGACGATAGCGGTAGGTTTCCGGGATCACCGTGCCGACGTTCACGGCGAAGTCGACGTGGGAGATGTTCTCGTAGCCGCTGCCGCGGATGGTCGATCGGATCTTCGTGCGGTCCTCGGCCGTGACGGCGCGACCGCCTTCGCGACCGCCACCGGCGGTGTCGCGGCCCTTTCCAACCGGCTCGCCGCCATGGGCCTGATCGCGGGCCTGATCGCGGGCCCCATCGCCGCGACCGTTCCGGTCGCCGGGCTTGGCATCCTCACGGCCGGCGATGCCACGCTCGTCGCCGCTACCCCGGCCAGCCTGCTGGGGTTTCTCGGCATCGGCGCCCTTTGCGGCGTTAGGGGCACCGCTTCCTTCGCCCGGCGAAGCGCCCTGCCTCGCGCCCTCGGGTCGCGATCCTTTCGCCGCGCCCCCGGCCGGACCGCTCTCCGGCCCGCGACCGCCTGCGGCGCCCGGTTCGCCACCTGCCGCCCCGCGC
>CALMGA010000381.1 GCA_937863205.1 uncultured Beijerinckiaceae bacterium
GCACAGCGGCGAGTCTCATCTTGATTGACGCGCCGTCTCACCTTGATTGCCGCGGAACAGACGATCGCCCCGACCACGTCGGACGCCGCTATCGGCACGCTCCGGCGGCGCAGGACGTCCCTGATGCGGCGGGACAGGTCGGGGACGGCGTAGGTTGTGTTGGAGCGCGGCCGGCGCACAGGAAGCGTCCTGACGTCCACCTCGGGGGCGTACATCGCCAGCACGGCATCGACGTGGGCCAGGGCTTCGGCCTTGGTCCTCATCTCTTGCTCAAGCTGGCGCAGCTCGCCGGCGAGGATGGAGCGGCGCTCCTTGAAAGTGGCCGAGACGTAGCGGTTGCGGAGGGCGGTGGACATGCCGCAGAGTAGGCGGCGGAGTGGTTCTCGGCTTGTGGCGGGTGCTCCATAATACCGTTCAAGCGCCTGCTCACGCAGTTCAGCCCGGACGAGTGCGCCAGCTACATCTGCCACTGCGGCTTCGCACACTCAGGACAATAAGCGTCTAGTGGCCGCGGCAGTGATGACGAACGAGACAGTGCATCACCTTGGCCTTCCGCCTCTGGACGCCTCGGCTCTGCAGCATGCTTGCTATCGGCGAAGATCGCAGTCAACTCCGCGTTCAACGCCGCCAATCCCCGACCAAGAGCAGGCGCTGTGAAGTAAATCTTCGTTCAGGTCGCAATCAGACTCAGTCAGGAGAAGATTTGACGATGGTCGAATTGAAGTGAGCTGAAATGCACTTCTACCAAATGATCATCCCTTCAGACCAACCTTGGGTTGGCTCACCGGCATGCCTCCACGATGAGTTTGCGCGGCGTAGAGCGTTCTTCTCATCGTCGCGCCACGGCCAGCACCGACAGCGAGCGTACGCCCTGCGCGCCGTGGATCAGCACGCCCTCGATGTCGGCCGTGGCCGACGGCCCGGTCTGGAAGACGGCGTAGTTCGCGCGCCGCCATTCCGGCCGGCGATAGGCGTGGTGGATGTTGGGCACGATGTCAGCCGTGTCGAGCAACACGAGCAGGTGTTGGGGCAGGTAACCGAGCGTGTTGACACCGAGTTCGGCGTCGGTCAGGCACACCGAGCCCGTTTCGGCGACGGCGAAGGCGGCGCGCACGACGCCAACGTCGACGTCGGCGAGGTCGATCGGCCGGGGCTCGGCGCCGAGCACCCTGCTGCCGACGATCTCCGGCACATTCGAGCAGACGATTGCGGCGTCGGCGAGCTTGGCGCGGGCCGGGGCGAGCGGGTCGACTGCGTCGGGTTCGAGCCACACGCCACCCATGCGCTCCAGCATGGTTGCGAAGCCCCGGACAAGGTCGGACGGCGTCATGGCATCGTACATCGGAATGCGCGGCGCCGGCCGATCCAATTTCGGCAGATGGGCGGCGACGGTGGCCAGGATGTCGTCGCGGCTGCTCATGGCTCCACCTTCACATCCGGTCCGGCCGCGGGCGGCACCGATTTGCCCCTGTGCTCCTTGTGCCACTGGTGGAAGGTCTGGCGCGGCGCGTGCGGCACCTCGCGCTGCCGGCCCCACGTGTTGAGCCGGTTGTAGAGCACGAAGCGCGGCAGGTGGCGCAAAGCGCTGTCGGCGATCGGCAGCGCGGCGCGGTACAGCCGTGGGCTGGCGAGCAGCATGCCGGCCGCCTGCATCATGGCCTTCTTGTAGATCGGCAGTTCGTGCGTCTCCGCCATCACCTTGCGCCAATCGGCGATCTGCTCGTGGATGTTGATCTTGACCGGGCAGACGTTGGTGCAGGAGCCGTTCAGCGTCGAGGAGAACGGCAGCTTGGAATACTTGCGGGCGTTGAAGGTGGGATCGATGATGACGCCGATGGGCCCGGCATAGGTGGCGCCATAGGAGAGCCCGCTGGAACGCCGGAACACCGGGCAGGTGTTCATGCAGGCGCCGCAGCGGATGCACTTCAGCGACGTCCAGAATTTCTCCATGCCGAGCCGTTCCGAGCGGCCGTTGTCGACAAGCACCACGTGCATCTCGCCGCCGTCGCGCGGTCCGCGGAAATGCGAGGTGTACTGCGTCATCGGCGAGCCCAAGGCCGAGCGCGACAGCAGCCGGATCAGCACGGCGAGATCGTCGAGGCGTGGCACCACCTTCTCGATGCCGGCGGACACGATGTGCAGCTTGGGCGTGTTGGCGGAGAGATCCGCGTTGCCCTCGTTGGTGCAGACGACCACCGTGCCAGTCTCGGCCACCGCGAAGTTGCAGCCGGTCATCCCGGCATCCGCCGACAGGATCAGCGGCCGGGTGGCCTTCCTCTGCTCGGCGGCCAGCACGGCGACGTCGGTGATGCCCGGGTCCGAGCCGTAGTTCTCGGCGAACACCTTGGCGACATCGGTGCGCAGCTTGTGCACCGCCGGCACAACGACGTGGCTTGGTGCCTCGCCGTCGAGCTGCTGGATGCGCTCGCCGAGGTCCGTCTCGATCACCTCGACGCCCTGGTCGGCCATGAACTCGCGGAAGTTGCACTCCTCCGTGAGCATCGACTTCGACTTGATCAGCCGCTTGGCGCCGTGATCCCTGAGAATGCCGAGCACGATGGCATTGTGCTCGGCCGCGTCGCGCGCCCAGTGCACGTGGACTCCGTTGGCTTTGGCGTTGGTCTCGAACTGTTCGAGGTAGGTGTTGAGGTGGACGAGCGCGTGCTCCTTGATGGCGGAGGCGAGCGCGCGCAGCTCCTCCCATTCCGGCAGGCCGTGCATCTCGCGGTCGCGCTTCTGGCGCAGGTCCCAGAGCCGCTCGTCGTGCATCTTCTCGTGCTCGGGCGCGGCGATGAAGCGGTCGGCGGCCTCCGACTGATCGACCGGGCGGTCGCCGTGGATCTTCGCCCCGCGCGGCTGCGGTTCCGGCGCGCCCGATGGCATCGGCTTCGACTTCAACGGTTTCGACATGCCCTCGGCGTGATCGAGGCGCTGACCATGGCGCGTCTCGCTCTCGATGGGACCGTCGTCGAGCATGTCGCGATGGAGGGTCGCGTGGTCGCTCATGCCCTGGCTCCATTGAGAATCTGCGCGATGTGGATGTACTTTTGCGGCAGCTTGAGGCGCTCGGCGCAGCCCTGCTGGTGCAGCATGCAGGAGCTGTCGGACGACGTGACGTAGTCCGCGCCGGCCTGATGTTGGTCCTGCACCTTGTCGTAGCCCATCTTCGCCGACACGCCCTGCTCGAAGACGGAGAAGGTGCCGCCGAAGCCGCAGCACTCGTCAGGGCGGGCGAGATGCACGAACTCGAGGCCACGCACCTTGCTGAGCAGGTCGATCGGCTTGGAGAAGGACGCTTCCCGCAGCTCGGACATGCTGGCGATGCGCAGCCCACGCAGCGTTTGGCAGTTATTGTGCAGCGCCACCTTGTGCGGGAACTCCGTCCACGGGAACGCCTCGACCTTGAGCACGTCGTGGAGGAACTCGACCAGCTCGTAGGTCTTCGCGCGGACGCCTTTCACCTCGTCGGTCTGCTCGATGGCATCCAAACTATACCGGACCTGGTGGACGCAGCTGCCGGACGGCGAGACGATCGCGTCGTAGGGCGCGAAGTTCTTCACGAACAGCGCCTCGGTGGCGGCCGACTCGGCGTGGCAGCCGGTGTTGGTCATCGGCTGCCCGCAGCAGGTCTGGTCGACGGGATATTCCACCTCGAGGCCGAGGCGCTCCAGCAGCTCCAACGTAGCGATGCCGACCTCGGGATGGAAGGCGTCGACGTAGCAGGGCACGAACAATCCGACGCGCATGACGCCATTCCTCCAGCTTGGGTCCGATAGGGTCGGCGGCGGTGTCAGCGCGTCAGGTTGGTGCGGGCGAGGTCGAGCACCTCGGTGCCGCGCCCGTCGATCACCGCTTTCATCAGCCAAAGGCTGAAGCCGGTCGCCTGCGCGATGCCGACGTGGGGCGGCATCGCGAGCTCCTGGCGCGCCGACACGACGTCGAGCAATGCCGGGCCGGGATGGGCGAGCACCTCGCGCATCGCTTCGGCGAGATCGGCCGGATCGGCGACGCGTTTGGCAAACAGGCCCGCGCCGGTCGCCATGGCCGCGAAGTCCGGGTTGACCAGCTCGACGGCGGTGTCGAGGAAGCCGGCCGCCTTCATCTCCATCTCGACGAAGCCGAGCGTGCCGTTGTTGAGCACCACGATCTTCACCGGCAGCTTCTCCTGCACGAGGGTCAGCATGTCGCCCATCAGCATGGTGAAGCCGCCGTCGCCGGAGAAGGAGATCACCTGGCGTCCGGGATGGCTCGCCTGCGCGCCGATCGCCTGCGGCATGGCGTTGGCCATCGACCCATGGTTGAGCGAGCCGATGAGCCGGCGGCGACCGTTGGTCATGACGTAGCGCGCCACCCAGATCGCCGGCGTGCCGACGTCGTAGGTGATCACCGCGTCTTCGCTCGCCAGCTCGTTCAGCGTCTTGGCCACGAACTGCGGGTGGATCTTGTGGCCGCGACCGTCGACCGCGAGCTCGTCGAGGCCCTTCCGCGCGGTTTGGTAATGCGCCAGGCACGTGTCGAGGTGGGCTCGGTCGGTCCGCGGCTTGAGGCGGGGCAGCAGCGCCTCGATCGTGGCGCCGACGTCGCCGACGAGGCCGAGGTCGAGGCGGCAGCGCCGCCCGAGGTTGGCCGCGCGCAGGTCGACCTGCGCGATCTTCGCCTTGGTGGGATAGAACTGCCGGTACGGGAAGTCGGTGCCCAGCATCAGCAGGGTGTCGCAGGCGAGCATGGCTTCATAGCCGGACGAGAAGCCGATCAGCCCGGTCATGCCGACGTCGTAGGGGTTGTCCCACTCGACGCCCTCCTTGCCGCCGAGCGCGTGGACGATCGGCGACTTGAGCGCGTCCGCCAGCCGCATCAGCGGCTCGTGCGCGCCGAAGCAGCCGCGGCCGCACAGCAGTGTCGTCTTGCCGGAGGCGTCGAGCAGGGTGGCGAGCGCGTCGAGGTCGCCGTCGGCCGGCCTGATTATGGGGGCCGGCGGCAGCAGAGAGGGCGAGATCGCCCGCGTCGGCGCCACCTCCGCCATGCCGACGTCGCCCGGGATGACGATCACCGCCACGCCGCGCTCGGCCACCGCGACGCGGATCGCCTGCTCGAACACGCCCGGCAGCTGCTCGGGGGTCGACACCAGCTCGCAGTAGTGGCTGCACTCCTGGAACAGGTTCTGCGGGTGCGTTTCCTGGAAGTAGCTCCGGCCGATCTCGGCCGACGGGATCTGGGCGGCGATGGCGAGCACCGGCACGCGCGAACGCTGGCAGTCGTAGAGGCCGTTTATAAGGTGGAGGTTGCCCGGGCCGCACGATCCCGCGCACACCGCCAGCTGGCCGGTCAGGTGCGCCTCTGCGCCGGCCGCGAAGGCCGCCACCTCCTCGTGGCGCGTATGCACCCACGCCATGTCGCCGCGCTTGCGCAGCGACTCGGTCAGGGCGTTCAAGCTATCCCCGGCGATGCCGTAGATGCGCTTGACGCCGGCTTGCGCGAGCATCTCAACTAAAAGGTCGGCGACATTGGTCTTGCTCATGCCCGCGCATCCTTGTGTTCACGATCGGCGCGATCCAGCCGACGACATGCCGATGGACCATGGGGTCGAAGTCCGCTTCCGTCGTTCGTGCGCGCTGCCATCACGCGCGGAACGCTACCGCGCCAACGCGGGCGCAGTCGACGTCCTGAAAGGCGGTTCCTCCGCAAACGCCGACACCGCCCAAGATTTCCGCATCGACGAAGAGCGGGATGCCTCCCGGTCTGGAGGAAATACCAAAACCCTCGTCCGAGGCGGACTTCGCGCGGTTGGGTTCTTGGGCCGCACCGTCGCTGGCCAGCCCAGTCCCCGCCGACGTAATGGCTCGGCGGATGGCCTCGTGTCCCGCCAGCGCGGTGGTTGCGTCCATCTTGAAAAAGACGGTCAACCGGCCCTGTCCGTCGCAGACGGCGACGCAGATCGCGATGCCGAGGCTCGTCGCCCGCGCCATCGCCGCGCGGGCGCTTGCTTCCGCCGGAGCGAGGGCGAGGCTCATCGTTCCGCCCGATCGTGGCTGGAGTCGGCGCCGGTGCCGGCCGCGCTCATGCGCCGGCCACGCCGTGGCCGACCATGCCCTTGGGGTCCATGACCTTGTCGTAGGTCGCCTCGTCGACGTCGCCCGACGCCAAAGCGGCCGCCTTGAGCGTGCTGTCGTCTCGCATCGCCTTCTGCGCGATGTGGGCCGACTTCTCGTAGCCGATCACCGGGCTGAGCGCGGTGACGAGCATCACCGACTCCGCGACGTACTGGCCGATGCGCTTCTCGTTGAGCTTCGTGCCCTCGACGGAGAAGGTGCGGAACTTCTCGCAGCCGTCGCCGAGGATGCGCGCCGAGTGCAGGACGTTGTTGATGATGATCGGGCGCATCGCGTTCAGCTCGAAGTTGCCCTGGCTGCCGGCAAAGGCGACGGTGGTGTCCTCGCCGATCACCTGGATCGCGATCATCACCATCGCCTCGCACTGCGTCGGGTTCACTTTCCCCGGCATGATGGACGAGCCCGGCTCGTTCTCCGGCAGCAGCAGTTCGCCCAGGCCGCAGCGCGGGCCCGACGCCAGCCAGCGCATGTCGTTGGCGACCTTCATCAGCGTCACCGCGAGGCCGCGCAACGCGGCGCTGGCGCGAACCATCGCGTCGAGCGAGCCCTGCGCCATGAACTTGTTGGGCGCGGTGACGAACGGCTTGCCCGTCAGCTCGGCGATCTTGGCCGCGACCTTGGCGCTGAAGCCCTTCGGCGCGTTGAGCCCGGTGCCCACCGCCGTGCCGCCGACGGCGAGTTCGAGCAGCCCGGCGCGGCTGTGCTCGATGGCGGCGATGCAGGCCCGGATCTGCGCGGCGTAGCCCGACCACTCCTGGCCGACCGTGAGGGGGACCGCGTCCTCGAGGTGGGTGCGGCCGATCTTGACGACGTCGGACCATTGCGCCGCCTTGTCCTCGATCGCCTTGGCCAAGGCCTCGACCTGCGGCAGGAGCTTGGCGTCGATCTCGTCGATTGCGGCGACGTGCATCGCGGTCGGGAACGTGTCGTTGCTGCTCTGCCCCATGTTGACGTCGTCGTTGGGCGCCACCGGCTTCTGGCTGCCGAGCGTGCCGCCGAGCAGCTGGATGGCGCGGTTGGAGATCACCTCGTTGACGTTCATGTTGGATTGGGTGCCCGACCCCGTCTGCCAGACGTACAGCGGGTAATGGTCGTCGAGGTGGCCGGCGATGGTCTCGTCGGCGGCGCGTACGATCGCGTCGGCCTTCCACTTCGGGAGCCGGCCCTCGGCCGCGTTGACCAGCGCGCAGGCCTTCTTGACGAAGCCGTAGGCGTGGTAGACCTCCTTCGGCATCTTGTCGTTGCCGATCGAGAAGTGGATCAGGCTGCGCTGCGTCTGCGCACCCCAGTAGCGGTCCGCCGGCACGTCGACCTTGCCCATGCTGTCGAACTCGTGGCGCTGGCCCTCGGCCGCGATGCCGACCGGCAGGTCACGAAGCGAGGGATGATCCTTCGATCCCAAACCGAACATCATGAAACTCCCATCGATCGTCGCGGCAGGTCATGCAGCGCGGCTGGCCTCTTATCGTTCGCTTGATCGTTCGCCATGGCTGGCTCCTTGATGGTGTGATCGGGCAAAGGCGGACGGACCGTCACAGCGCGGCCTTCGCGATGGCGATGCCGGCGGCGATGCTGATGATCGAGAACAGGGTGCTCGCCATCGCGGAGAGCGATGACCCGCCCTCGTACGTCCCGTTGTTGTGGGCGAGGGCGGGCACCAGCGTCGCCGCGGGGAGGACGCCGATCAGGAACACTTCCTGCGCCAGCGCGCCGCGCAGCCCGAAGGCGAGCGCCGCGCCGAGCAACAGGGCCGGTTGGAGGATGTTCTTGACGGCGACGTTCATCAGCACTTCGCGATCGACCTTGAACGTGAGGCCCGCCAGCATGAGGCCGAGCGTGAACAGCGCGACGCCGCCGGCCGCCGAGCCGACCTCGTTGGTCATGCTGAACAGGATCGCCGGCAGCGGCACGTGCAGGAGCGCGCAAACCGCGCCGAGGACGGGCAGCCACACCAGCGGCTGCTGCACGGCGCCGAGCAGGCTGGTGCCAATGACCTTCGCCCTGCCGGGCCTCGGGCCGGACCCGCCCGCACCATCGTCGTGCAGCAGGACGAGGGCGACCGGCATCATGACCAGCGAGGTGACGAGGTTGCCGATCAGGACCGCGAGGATTCCGGTCGGCCCGACCACCGCGTTGAGGACCGGCGGCCCGCAATAGGCCATGCTGGGGAAGCCGCACACCAGCCCTTGGATCGTCGAGGCGCGAAGATCGTGCCGGAACACGAATCGTCCGAGCATGGTGCCGAGGACGAAGGTGGCCATGAAGCCGACGACGAAGGCGAGCACGTAGGAGGTGTTCGACAGGTCCGACGGCTTCGCCTTCGCTGCGGCGAGGAACAACGAGAGCGGCAGCGCGAGCTTGACGACGAAGGCCGCGAAGTTGCCCGCCGCGCTGCCGGGTATGATGTCCAGGCGCGCCGCCAAGTAACCCAGGCCCACGACGAACAGGATCGGCAGCAGGGCGCTCGCGATGACGTCGATCATCGAGCCCTTGCCTTCGCCGCGGGCGAGTGGTGAGGGCGGGGACCGACCCGCGCCTTCGCCGTCCTCAGCCTCGGTACTCCGGCTTGTAGGTCAGGCCTTTGATCCAGGCGCGGATGTCCACGGGGCGCGCCACGGTGGCGAGGCCCTCCTCGAAGATGTGCTCGGCCACCCGCGTCGCGGTGGTGATCTCCACCTCCAGGATGTGCGCCTGCTTGGGAAACAGCATGCCCTTGTCGCGGTCGTCGGAGCTGACCTGGTCGGCGGAGGCCTTGGCGGCGGCGATGAACATCCTATCGGTGATGCGCTTGGGCTTCGTGGCGTAGACGGCGAGGCCGATCGCCGGGAAGATGTAGAAGTTGTTGGCTTGACCGGGATGGAAGGTCTTGCCGTTGACGGTGACGTCCGGGAACTGGACGCCGCAGGCGACGAGCGCCTTGCCGCTCGTCCAGGTGTAGGCCTGCTCGGGCGTGCATTCGGCCTTGTCGGTCGGGTTCGACAGCGGGAAGATGATCGGCCGGTCGACGTGCTTGGCCATCGCCTTCACCACCCCTTCGGTGAAGGCGCCCTGCGTGGTGCTCACCCCGATCAGCACCGTCGGCTTGAACGCGTCGACCGCGCTTGCCAGGTCCTTGGTCGGCTTGGCGCCCTCGTGGGCGTAGACCTTCTGCGAGGGCGAGAGGTCGTGGCGCGAGGGCTCGACCAGCCCGTCGACGTCGAACAGCGACACCCGCTTCACCGCGTCGGCGCGGTCGAGGCCCTCGTCGACCATCGCCTCGACGATCATGTTGCCGATGCCGATGCCGGCCGATCCCGCGCCAAGGAAGAACACGCGCTGGTCCTTGAGGCTCGCACCGATGATCTGCAGGGCGGTGGTCAGACCGGCGATGGTGACGGATGCCGTGCCCTGGATATCGTCGTTGTAGACGAGGTGCTTGTCAGTGTAGCGCGCCAGCAGGCGGATGGCGTCGGTGCCCTTCCAGTCCTCGAAGTGCACGCAGACGCCGGGGAACACCTCGTTGGCGGCGGCGACGAACTCGTCGGCGAGCGCATCTACCTCGGCGTCCGACGCGGGCGGTTCTTCGCGCAGGCCGAGGTAGAGCGGGTCGGCGCGAAGAGCCGCGTTGGTGGTGCCGATGTCGAACAGCACGGGCAGGCAGCAGTCCGGCGGCACGGCGGCGCAGGCGGTGTAGAGTTCGAGCTTGCCGATCGGGATGCCCATGCCGTTGGCGCCGATGTCGCCGAGCCCGAGGATGCGGCCGCCGGTCGACACGCAGATGAAGCGGATGTCCTTGACCGGCCAGTTGCGCAGCACGGCGGCCATCCGGCCCTTCATGTGGCGGGTCAGGTACATGCCCCGCGCGCGGCGGTAGATGTGGCCGAAGGTCAGGCAAGCGTCGGCGATGGTCGGGTCGTAGACGATCGGCACGAAGCGCGCCGGATCGGACATCAGGGTCTTGTAGAACAGCGTCTCGTTGCGGTCGCTCAAGCCCACGAGGTAGATGTAGCGCTCCAGGTCGCTTGCCTTGGCATCGAGGTGGCCCATGACGCGTTCAAGCTGACGGTCCAAGCTCTCGACGGTGGGCGGCAACAGACCCTCCATGCCGTGGTCGCGCCGCTCCGCCTCGGAAAAGGCCGTGCCCTTGTTGAGGACGGGATCGTCCAGCCGCTCCAAGCCGCGATGGGCAGGGGCAACGTCTGTTCGGGTCATGCAGCTCTTCTCCATAAGATCGCGGCCATGTGCGGTGACAACAGCATCGTGCCCGATCGGACACTCTGCGCGCCAAGAGCCCGGACAACCGCGATATTCGCCGTCAACGATAAGCGAGTTGAGAAGCCGATCATTGCCCGCCTGACACGAAGGCGAGATCAAGAAGGCTGCGATCGAGCGGGTTGGACCGCAGCCTCGGTGCGTCACAAGCTGGAATACGGCTTGCCTTTGTTGGTTCCTTCTGAAAAGGCCGTCACGCTTGATCGCCTAATATATCGCTATGGCGATTGCTGCGTTGCGTAACAACGATCAGCGGAGATATCGTGAAAAACTATAGGAAATCTGACTTTGATCTTGCCGAGATTGCAGCTTTTGTTAAAGTCGTAGAGACTGCGAGCTTCCGTAAGGCGGCGGTGGAGACCGGCACCTCGCAGTCCTCGATCAGTGAGCGGATCGGACGGCTCGAAATCAAATTGCGGCACTCGCTATTCGTGCGGACTACACGTTCGATCGAACTCACGGAGGCCGGCCGTAGCCTCCTGGTTTATGCGACCGCCATGTTGGGGTTGGCGGATCAGGTCCGCCGCCACTTCGATCAGCCCCTTCGAGAGGGCGTCCTGAAGCTTGGCATCGTCGAGGATTATCTCGTCGGCGACCTGCCTCGCATCCTGACACTCTTCAAACGTCAGCATCCGCGCTTCGGCCTGTCGCTGCGCACCGGATTGAGCACGAGGCTCTTCGAACAACTGGAAGACGGAAAGCTCGATGTCGTCCTCGCCAAGCGACACCCTCAACGCAGCCGCGGACGTCGTCTCTTCACCGAACCTCTCGTTTGGGTGGGACGACCGGACGTTCTGGAAGCAGTCGAGGACGGCATCCCACTGGCGACTTATCCCGCTCCAAGCGAGACCCGCGACGCGATGCTTGACGCCCTGCGTCGTGAAGACCGCGTGTGGACGATCGCGGCCGAATGCGCGACTTTGTCGGGGCTGACAGCTACGGTGGCCTCCGGCTTCGCGATCTCCGCCTTCAGTCGCCGCTTCGTGCCGCCATCCAGCCCGATGGTTCCGTCGGACGTCGGCCTGCCGCTTCTCGGTTCCCTCGATTACGTCATTGACCAGCGCATCGATCACCAGGACTCCGCTATCGATGCCTTCGTCGAGATCCTTTCGGCTACGGTTATGCCCGACCAGAGCGTCGATCAGAATCGCGAGCGAAATGTAAACGGGGCGAGTTTCGATCCTGGAGCAGACAGGTAGATCTGTCTTTAAGAACCTCGATCGATCGAAGATGTATAGTTTTTATAGACGCAACAAATCGCCACTCTTATTATCGCCGGCTGCAACCATAGAGGTCTTTATCCGTGCTGCGTGCCCGTCACGTGCACTTCGCTAGACGTTTGGCTGTGCCGTCCGTCGCCGCGAGGCGACGCGATTCTCGACGCCCACCTTCCTGGTACTTGCCGCCGCCATGGTCCTTACGGTCACGCCCCAGGCCGCCCAGGTCGACGCGCTCGCCGCCCTGCTTGATGGCTCGCGCAAGGTCACGCTGCTTCGCGGGCGCGGCTGCGCGGAGGCCCACGACGCGGTGATGGCGCTGGCGGAGGTCTGGAAGAGCCCGATCGTCCAAGGTCCGCTCGCGTCGCGGGATCGAAGGCGGTCGTTTCACCCGGCGTGGTCATGGAGGCGGAGAAGAAATGCAGGATGGTCGTCGCGAACATGCGGCGATGTTCGAAGCACTGGCGCAGGAGCGACGGCGTTGCCCGATCCGATCATGACGCCGGGAGCCTGACGAGCGACCTCGAGATCATCTGCCACAAGCGGAGGTGCAAACGCCGATGGGTTCTGCACGATCAGCCTCGCATGGCTTCGCCCAGCAAGCCGAAGCGCCAAGATGGATTTATCATCTCGAAAATCACTTCGTAATTACCTGTCCGTTCGGCGTTTCGCTGCGGCACCACTGTCAAACAGCACTGGAACGGGATCCCAGATCGGCTTTGAATCGGGACCCCTTTG
>CALMGA010000382.1 GCA_937863205.1 uncultured Beijerinckiaceae bacterium
GTTCCTGTCGTCACGTCCCCTGTCGTCACGCCCCCTGGCGCCGCGGGCCGGCATGCGCGCGGCGACGGCCCGAGCGGGTGCCGCGGCGAAGGACGGCTCGGACGGGCGGGGAGCGGCGGCACGGATGCTGCGGCGCGGCACCCCGGCGATCGGCTGGGTCGCGCGATCGGGTTCGGCCGATGCCGACAGTGTCGGGGCGGGTGCAGGGCCGGCGTCGGCGACCAGAGCCCGTTCCTCGGGCGACCCGGCACCGGCCGGCCCGTCGCGGCGAAGGGTCGCGTAGAGCCTGGCGTCGTCGGAGCCGGCGAGGCTGGCGCGGCCGACGTACTCGACCTTGATCCTGGCCGTGCCGCCGCGCTGGAAGTCGAGCGCTTCGGCGACGCGGCGGGACACGTCCATCACCCGGTTGGAATGGTAGGGGCCGCGATCGTTGACGCGTACGATCATCGTGTAATGGTTGCGCAGGTTGGTGACGCGGGCGTAGCTCGGCAGCGGCATGGTCGGGTGGGCGGCGGTGAAGCCCTCCTTGTCGTAGACTTCGCCGTTGGCCGTGAGGCGGCCGTGGAAGGCGTCGCCGTACCACGAGGCGAGGCCGACCTGCGTGACCTTCCGCTCGCTGGGGTAATAGGTCTGGCCGGCGATGGTGTAGGGCTTGCCAACCAGGTACTGGCCGCCGCCGTGCGGGATCGGCTGACCGTCGGCGACGACCCGCCGGCTCGCCGGACCGTAGAGCGAGGACGGGAAGTATTCCTTGGGATGGCCGGCCGCGACCTGCTGGGGAGCCTGGGCGCAGCCGGCAAGCCCGAGCACCGCCAGGGCCAGCCCGGCCAGAACCGGGCGGCAGCGCCAACCGATCGAAACGGGGAGGCGAAGCTTGCGGGGCGACCGCAACAGGGAAAACAGGGCCACGTCAACTCTCGCTACGCGGGTCGCCGATGCGCTCGGCGCCCCGGCCCGATGTGCCACGCGCCGGCTTGCCAAACAGATAACGAAGCCTTCAGGCGGTCGCGAAAAGGCGCGGCATGTCTTCGGCGGAACGGGGATGCCCTCGTTGAGGGAGCATCGCCGGCTCCGCCCACCTGCCGTGGCGCGCCGTGCCGGTTGGCGCGACACTTGCGCTGATGCCCGTGGGCACATCCCCCGTGACGCTTGGCGTCGCTTGCTCTCCCCTGATAAGGTCGCAACCGAGCGCGACGATGCGGGCCGGGGCGGAATGGATGGGCGACGAGATCATCAGCACGCAGGTTCCCGCGGTTTTCTCGTCGAAGGAACGCGCCGCGCTGGTTGCCCGCGCCCTCAGCGAGGCGGCAAGGCGCGCCCGCTTCTCCACCAAGCGCCGGCGCGGCAGCGGCGGCGCCCGGGCGCGCCGCGGCGCCCACCTGCTGAAACTCCTGCGCATCTGGACGTTTCTCGGCCTCGTCGCGATCCCCAGCCTGGCCTTCGCCGGCTACATCTTCCTCGTGGCCTCGCCGCAGTACGAGGCCGAAGCGCGCTTCACCGTGCGCGGCGGCCTGCCCGCCGGAATGGAGTCGCTGGGCAAGGGGATCAACGTGCCCACCGCGCTGATCATTCAGGACACGCAGGTGATCCTGCAGTTCATGAAAAGCCGGGCGATGGTCGAGAGCATCGACCGCAGCGCCGGCTACGAATCCCTGTTCGAGGGCGACACCATCGACTGGCTGTCGCGCCTGCGGCCGCATCAGGCGGTCGAGAAGGTGGTGAAGTACTGGCAGCGCCACATGACGATCAGCGTGCAGCTGCCCTCGGGCATCTGCACCTTCACCGTTCGTGCCTTCACGCCGGACGATGCGGTCAACGTCGCCAGGGCAGCCCTCGAAGCGAGCGAGCACGTCGTCAACGACATGAACGGCAAGATGCGCGAGGACGCGATGGCGCTTGCCGATTCCGAGCGCAAGCGCGCGCAAGGCAACCTGTCCACCGCACGGGCCGCCCTGGAGCGCGCCCGCAACAAGGAAGGCATGCTCAACGCCAAGGAACAGTCAACGGGCGTGAACAAGCTGATCGCCGACGTCCAGAGCCAGCTGATCAAGATGCAGCAGGATTACGACTCGCAGCGGCACTACGTGCGCGCCGACGCGCCGCAGTTGCGCAACCTGCAAACCAGGATCGACGCCTCGCAAAAGGAGATCGACGCCCTCAAGGCACAGCTGACCCGTTCGCCCGACGCAAAGGGTGCGGACCAGTCGGCCGAGGGCCGGGGACCGCTCTCGGGATCGATGTCGCGCCTCGACTACGCGCAGCTTGAGGACCAGATCGCGGAAAAAATCTACGCCGTTTCCCTGGCGGCCGTGGAGCAGGCCCACATCGCCAGCGAAACCAAGGCGATGTACATCAACACCTTCGTGCAGCCGGTCGCCGCCCAGCTATCGGAATTCCCCAAGCGCGGCCTCAGCATGGCCGCCTTCTTTTTCGCTGTTCTCGCGATCTGGGCGGTTGCTATAGGTGGATTGACATTGGCCAGGAGCGCTCTCGCATGATGCGCCGCACTGCCGCGCGCTTGCTGGCCGGGTCGGCCGGCGGCGCCGTTGGGGAGACTGACTGATGACGGAAGTCCGCGATCGCGACCGACTGGTCGAGATCACGACGCCCGAGCCGGCGCCGCAGCGCTCGCTCGTGGCCTGGGCCCTGTCCCCGGTGCGGCGGCGCGGCACCCAGGAGCTGGCGGTCGCGACCGAAACCGTGCCCCGGCTGCGTTCGCCCGCCGCCGTGCGCGTCGAAACCCGTCGCGGACCGTTGCGATGGATCGTCGCCTCGATGATCCTCGTGGTCGTTCTGCCGTTGATCGCCGCCGGCGTCTACCTGTTCGCCTTCGCCAGCGATCAGTATGTCGCCGAGATGCGCTTCGCCGTTCGCAAGGCCGAGACGCCGCACGGCTCCGACGGCGTCGAAGCCTCCGGCACGGTGACCAGCAGCTCGCTGTTGTCGGGGGGCGCCAGCCTCGCCGGGGAGGACGCCGAGATCATCGCCAACTACATCCACAGCCGGGCGGCCATCGAGGACGTGTCGCGAACCCTCGACGTCCGGACCATCTATCAGCGTCCCGAGGCGGATTTCTGGGCCCGCCTGCGCAGGGATCCCAAGATCGAGCAGCTGGTGAAGTACTGGAACCGCATGGTCGGCATCTACGTCGAGCCGACGTCCGGCATCGTGAGCGTGTCGGTGACCGCGTTCCGCCGCGAGGACGCGCTCGCGCTGGCGCGCGCCATTCTGGCATCGAGCGACCAGCTGGCGAACTCGCTGACCCTCAAGATGCGGGCCGACCAGACCCGGCTGGCCGAGGACGAGGTGCGGCGTAGCGAGGGCGGCGTGCGCTTCGCCCTCGCCGATCTCACGAGCTTCCGCAACTCGCAGCACCTGATCGACCCGGTGGAAAGCTCGAAGACCTCCGGCAAGCTCCTGATGGAGCTCATCGGCGATCGCATCAGGACGGAAGGCCAGCTCTTCGTCATCCAGCGATCCCAAGGGCCCAACGCGCCCGGCATCGCCGGGATCAAGGCGCGCTTGCAAAGCATCAACCAGCACGTCACCGAACTGCAGGACCAGCTCGCTGGCGACAAGGCCGCGTCCAGCAACATGGCCGCGACCTTGTCGGAGTTCGAAGAGCTGGAGGTGAAGAAGCAGTTCGCCGAGAAACTCTTCGAATTTGCCCGACAAGGATTGGAACGGGCGCAGCTCAGTGCGATGGGCCAGTCCATCTACCTCGCCGTGTTCATGCCCCCTTCGCTTCCGCAGGAGTACGTATACCCCCAGCGCGTGACGATCTTCCTGCTGATCGCCCTGACGGCGCTGATGACCTGGGTGTCGGGCGCAACCATCGTCGCCTCGATCCTCGATCACCAACTCTGACATCGACCCGGGTGCGCGGTTTCGTTGGGCGACGTCGCTTCGCCCCCTTGTCGCTCTCACCCCTGTCGGATGTAAGCGTCAGGGGTGACGATCTCGTTGCGACCGCCGGCGAACCCTGGCTCGAACTGCACGGCGTCGATCTCGCGGCGCTTCGCGGCCGCTTCGTCGAGCTGACCTTCCGGGCGAGCCTGCTCGACCAGCCGGCGCGCCCGGTCATCAGGTTCACCCTCGACGATGGGTCTTGGACCGACCGGATCTGCGCCGCCGCCATCGCCGGTGCCGGCATCTGGATCGGCCGCGTGCCGCCGGCGACGCGGCGCATCGCGCTGAGCCCGACCAACCAGCTCGGCGTTTTCGGGTTCGAGGTGGAAGCGATCCGCAGGCGTCGCTGGCCACGGCTGCTGCTCGTTGGCGTGGTCCGGCGTTTCCGCCAGACCCGCAGCTCGATGCTGACCCGCCTCATCGGCTGGAAGCCCGAGTCCGACAACAATCTCGCCTGGGCGACCGGCGCGATCGACTTCGCGGCCTATCGCGGATGGCTGGCGCGCAGGCGGCGACCGATCGAGGCGGGCGTGCTCGACCGGCCGCGCCACGATTGGAGCGCCGCCGCCCCGATCGTCCTCGTCCTGGGCGCGACGGACCGCCGGCAACTGCGCCGGACCCTCGCCGCCCTGCACGCGCAGCTGTTCACCAACTGGCGGGTCGTGGTGATCGGCGCTGTCGGCGGTGCCGGCGGCGGCCACGATCCCCGGCTCACGACGAGCGACCTCGCCGGCGCCGTCGAACTGCTCGGCTCGCTCACCGCCGCCACTCTTGTCGGCCTGCTGGAGCCCGGCGACACGCTGCCGCCGCACGCGCTCGCCTTTCTGGCCGAACAACGGCATCTCCATCCCCTCGTCCGCCTGTTCTACGGCGACGAGGTCGCGGCCGGCCGACCCGTCCTGAAACCCGGCTGGTCGCCCCGCCTGATGGCGGCGCGGCCTTACCTCGGCCGGGCCGTCTTCGTTGGCGCAACGCGCGACTGGTCGTGGGACGAGCGGCGCGCCTTCCTGGCCGAGGCGGCGTTGCCGGCCCGGCTCGTATCGGCGGCGGACGCGATCAGGCCGCTGCGGCGCATCCTGGTCAAGACGCGCGGGGTGACGTCGGCGCCGGCACGGGCGCCGGCAGTCGCTCGCGTCGCGGCCGGGCGGGCGGCGATCATCATCCCGACCTGCGACCAACCCGCCCTGCTCCGGCGCGTGGTCGCCAGCATCCGCCGCAAGTCGCCGCCCACGCCCTATCGGATGGTGATCGTCGACAACGGGCACGCCGGCGGCGTGGCCCGGCGCATGGTCGACGAACTCGCCGGCAACGGCGACGTGCTGCTGCTGCGCCGGCCGGACAGCTTCAACTTTTCCGGTTTCTGCAACGACGCGGCGGCGGCGTGCGACGAGGATCTTCTCGTCTTCCTCAACGACGACATGGAGGTTCTGAGCGACGACTGGCTGAACCGTCTGGCCGGCCACGCCTCCGATCCCCGGATCGGGGCGGTCGGCGCCAAGTTGACCTTCCCCGACGGGCGGCTGCAGCACGTCGGCGTTCTTGTCGGCATGGGCGGCAGCGCCGGCCATCTCGGCGCCATGGCGCGCGGCGACGATCCGGGTTGGCTCGGCCGCAACACCGTGGTCCACGAGGTTTCGGCCGTGACCGGAGCCTGCCTCGCCGTGAGCCGCGAGAAGTTCCTCGCCGTGGGCGGCTTCGATGCCGAGAACCTGCCGGTCGAACTCAGCGACGTCGACCTTTGCCTGAAACTCAACGCGCGGGGATGGCAGACCGTGATCGATCCCGCAGTGCACCTCCTTCACGAGGAGTCGGCGAGCCGGGGCGGCGCCACCTTCCGCCGCCTCGACAAGTACAGCCGGCAGCGCGCAATCTTCGTCGAACGCTGGCGCCATGTCCTGCGCGACGACCCGGCCTTCCATCCCGGCCTCAGCCTGTACAGCCTCCAGGCGGCGCTGGGCTGACATCGTCATTCGAAGGGATCCCACGTGCAGATCGCGAGCTGGAACATCAACTCGGTGCGCACCCGCCTTCCCAACCTCCTCGCCTACCTCCGCGCCGTCGGACCCGACGTGCTCTGCCTGCAGGAACTGAAGTGCACGGACGAACAGTTCCCCCGCGCCGACATCGAGGCAGAAGGCTACAACGTCGCCGTGCACGGCCAGAAGAGCTGGAACGGCGTCGCCATCCTGTCGAAGCGGCCGATGGAGGTCGAGCGCGGCTTGCCCGGCGACGAGGCCGACGAGCAGTCCCGCTACATCGAGGCCGTCGTCGCCGGCGGGCCGACGCCCGTACGGGTCGGCTGCCTTTACCTGCCCAACGGAAATCCCGTGGCGAGCGAGAAGTATCCCTACAAACTCGCCTGGATGGATCGGCTCCTGTCCCACGCCCGCGCCCTGCTCGCCCATGAGGAGCCGCTGGTGCTCGCCGGCGACTACAACATCATTCCCGACGCGCGCGACGTCTACGATCCCGGCCCGTGGGCCGGCGATGCGCTGTTCCTGCCGCAAAGCCGGGCCAGGTTCCGCGCCCTGCTCAATCTCGGGCTCCAGGACGCGCTGCGCGCGACGACGGATGACGGCGGTCTCTACACCTTCTGGGACTATCAGGCCGGAGCCTGGCCGAAGAACCACGGGATCCGCATCGACCACGCCCTGCTCTCGGCCCAGGCGGTCGACAGGCTGCGCGCGGTGACGATCGACAAGAACTGCCGCGCCGACGACAAGCCGTCGGACCACGTCCCCCTGAGGATCGAGCTGGCGATCTGAGCCGGGCGCCCAGGCCTCACACCAGCCGGCTCTGCTCCACCGCCGCGGCGATGAAGCTGGCGAACAGCGGGTGCGGCTCGAAGGGGCGCGACTTCAGCTCGGGATGGTACTGCACCCCGATGAACCAGGGGTGGTCGCGGTACTCGATCGTTTCCGGCAGCAGTCCGTCCGGCGACATGCCGGCGAAGGACAAACCTCGCTGTTCCAACGCTTCGAGGTAGCGGGTGTTGACCTCGTAGCGGTGGCGGTGGCGCTCGGAAATCTCGGTGGCGCCGTAGATGGCGGCGATGCGCGAACCCTCGCGCAGCTTCGCCCTGTAGGCGCCCAGCCGCATGGTGCCGCCCTTGTCGCCCTCCGCCGCGCGGATTTCCAGCTCGTTGCCGCGCATCCATTCGGTCAGCAGCCCGACGACCGGCTCGGGCGTGGTGCCGAACTCGGTCGAGTTGGCGGCGGGCAGCCCCGACAGCGAGCGCACCGCCTCGATGACCGCCATCTGCATGCCGAAGCAGATGCCGAAGTAAGGCACCCGGCGCTCGCGGGCGAAGCGCGCCGCCAGGATCTTGCCCTCGGCGCCGCGCTGGCCGAAGCCGCCGGGCACGAGGATGCCATGCACGTGTTCGAGGTAGGGCGCGGGATCGCCGCCTTCGAAGACTTCGGCCTCGATCCAGTCGAGGTGCACGGTGACGCGGTTGGCGAGGCCGCCGTGGATCAGCGCCTCGATCAGCGACTTGTAGGCGTCCTTCATGCCGGTGTACTTGCCCACGATCGCCACCGTGACGTCGCCGTCGGTGTGGCGCAGCCGCTCCGTGACCTCGTTCCAGCGGGTCATGACCGGCTTGGGCGCGGGCTCAATGCCGAAGGCGGCGAGAACCTCGCGGTCGAGCCCGGCGGTGTGGTAGGCCATCGGCACGTCGTAGATCGAGGACACGTCGCGCGCCTCGATCACGGCCGTTTCCCGCACGTTGCAGAACAGGGCGAGCTTGCGGCGCTCCTCGGGCGGCACCGGGCGGTCGCAGCGGCACAGCAGGATGTCGGGCTGGATGCCGATGGAGCGCAACTCCTTGACGGAATGCTGCGTCGGCTTGGTCTTCAGTTCGCCGGCGCTGTTGATGAAGGGGAGCAGGGTGAGGTGGACGAACAGCGAATGGCCGCGCGGCAGGTCGTTGCCGAGCTGCCGGATCGCCTCGAAGAAGGGGAGGCCCTCGATGTCGCCGACCGTGCCGCCGATCTCGATCAGCACGAAATCGTAGGGCTCGTTGCCGCCGAGCACGAAGTCCTTGATGGCGTTGGTGACGTGGGGCACCACCTGCACGGTGGCGCCGAGGTAGTCACCGCGGCGCTCCCTCGTGATGATGTCGCGATAAATGCGGCCGGTAGTGATGTTGTCGGCCTGCACGGCCGGGCGGCCGGTGAAGCGCTCGTAATGGCCGAGGTCGAGGTCGGTCTCAGCGCCATCGTCGGTGACGAAGACTTCGCCGTGTTGGGTCGGGCTCATCGTGCCCGGATCGATGTTGAGGTAGGGGTCGAGCTTGCGCAGGCGGACGGTGTAGCCCCGCGCCTGAAGCAGCGCGCCCAAGGCCGCCGATGCCAAGCCCTTGCCGAGCGACGACACCACGCCGCCGGTGATGAAGATGTACCGCGCCATCGGCCACGAGCTTTAGAGGCATTCGCCGGCGAAGGGGAGCCGAAAGTGGCGGCAAGGTGAACCATCCCCATCGGCCGCGCCGAGACCGGCGACCCCCGATCCGGCGAGGCCTAATCCAACGAGGCTTGGTCCAACGAGGCTTGGTCCAACGAGGCTTGGTCCAACGAGGCTTGGTCCAACGAGG
>CALMGA010000383.1:0-320 GCA_937863205.1 uncultured Beijerinckiaceae bacterium
AGTCGACGTCGGGCAGGTCGACGGAGAGGACGATCTCGTCGCTCCCGAGATTGCTGTCGCGCTCCGGCGTGTCGCCCGGCAGGCGGTGGAAGTCGGCGAAGGCGATTGTCCGCTCGCCTTGCGGGCCCGCCACGCGCACGCTGGCCTCCAGCGCGGCGAGGGCGACGCACATGTCGGACGGGTGGGTGGCGATGCAGGACGGCGAGGCGCCGAGGATCGCGTTGACGCGGTTCACCCCGTCGATCGCCGGAAAGCCCGCGCCGGGCTCCCGTTTGTTGAAGGGCGTACCCTCGTCGTAGAAGTCGTAGCAGCGCGTGCGC
>CALMGA010000383.1:330-646 GCA_937863205.1 uncultured Beijerinckiaceae bacterium
GGCGAGGATCGCGCCGGCGAGCAGCGGATATTTCGCGCGCACCCGGTCGTCGTAGGCGACGGCGGAGTTCGGCACCAGGGCGCCGATGCGCAGGCCTCCTTCGTGCTCCTCGATCCGGTCGAGGGAGAGCCGGGTGATGTCGATCAGCCGGGCGGGCTTCTCGACGTTGTACTTCATCAGGTCGATGAGGTTGGTGCCGCCCGCGATGAAACGGGCGCCCGGCGTCGCCGCGATCGCGCGCACCGCGTCGGCGACGGAGTCGACGCGCTCGTAGCCGAAGCGGTTCATCAGGCGGCCTCCTTGACGTGAGCGGCCT
>CALMGA010000383.1:672-2139 GCA_937863205.1 uncultured Beijerinckiaceae bacterium
GATCTGGCCCGGCGTGCAGTAGCCGCACTGGAAGGCGTCGTGCTCGATGAAGGCGGCCTGGAGCGGGTGCAGGCCGCCGTCCGCCAGACCCTCGATCGTGGTCACGGACGCGCCGTCCTTCATCACCGCGAGCGCGAGGCAGGAGTTGATGCGGCGCCCATCGACCAGCACGGTGCAGGCGCCGCACTGGCCGTGGTCGCAGCCCTTCTTGGTGCCGGTGAGGTCGAGGTCCTCGCGCAGCAGGTCGAGCAAGGTCGTCCACGGCGCGACCGACAGCCGGCGGACCTCGCCGTTGACGGTGAGGGTCGTCGGGACCCGCTCGATGAGGAGCGCCGCCGAGCGGTCGGTCGGCGTATCGGGGGTGGTATGCGTCGGCATGTCGGCTGCGGTCTCGTGCGGCAAGCCGGTGGCTTGCTCGCGCTCCGCTTCCAATCGCCCGATCACCGCCTTGCCGACGGCGTGCGCGCTTCCGGGGTTCTGGCCAGTGATGAGGCGCCCGTCCTCGACCACGTGGCTCGTGAACGGGATCGTGGCCTTGGTGTAGTCGGCGCCGAGGCCGCGGAGCCGGTCTTCGAGGTTGAACGGCACCGCCTCGTCGCGCTTGACGGCCTTCTCCTCCGTCCAGCTGAAGCCGGTCAGCTTCCTGCCGGCGACGAGATGGTCGCCGCCGCTCAGCCGGACGTTCAGCAGTCCGCCGGGCCCGTGGCACACGGCGGATACGATCTTGTTGGCCTCAAAGAACGCGGCGACCAGCTTTGCCAGCTGAGAACTCTCGGCGAAGTCGAACATCGCTCCGTGACCGCCCGCCAGGTAGATCGCGACGTAATCCGCCACGGCTGCCTCGGAGACGCTCAGCGTGTTCTCCAGGCGATCCATGAACGCGCGATCGCGATAGTGCTTGGAAACAGCTCCTTCCATCCCGACGGCGGTCGCCATCTCGCTCACCATCAGGCTTTCGGGATCGATCGGGACCTTGCCGCCGGAAGGGCTGGCGATGTCCATGGCATAGCCCGCCTTCTCGGCGACGTCCCAGAAATGGGTCAGCTCGCCGAACCACAGGCCGGTTCGCCAACCCACCCTCCGGAACGCGTCGGCGTTGGTGACGACGACGAGGATCTTACCGTTCGACACGGCTACTGCTCCCTGGCTTCGCGTCGTTGCCCGCTCGATGGCGACGGCCTGCGCGGGTCGGATATGGCGGCGTAATCCACGAAGCCAAATGTATCTGAGCTACCGAACATCTTTGCCGTCCGAACACCAGTCGTCGCTGTCGGTCGACGAAGTCGTGCACGGATCGGACACGGCGTAACAGGCGTGTCATGAACCTATGACTCCGACTCACAGGCAGCCGGCCTCGGTCTCTACGCGTGATGGAAAGATCGTCCTTGCGGCGCCAAGGCGATGCTGGTGAGGTCGACGTGTCCCCTGGTCGGGTGCCGCAGGCGTTCGCGCCTCTTTTCGAAGCCT
>CALMGA010000384.1 GCA_937863205.1 uncultured Beijerinckiaceae bacterium
CGCTGATCCTGATGACGCCGAAGTCGCTGCTGCGCCACAAGCGGGCGGTGTCGAGCCTCGACGCCTTCGCCGCCGGCACCAGCTTCCACCGGCTGCTCCGCGATGGGGCGGAGATAGCCGGCGAGCACAAGGTTCAGCTCGTCGCCGACGATCGCATCCGCCGCGTCGTGCTGTGCACGGGCAAGGTGTACTACGACCTTTTCGAGGAGCGCGAACGCCGCGAGATCGACGACGTCTACCTCCTGCGCGTCGAACAGATCTACCCCATGCCGCTGAAGGCGCTGGTCAACGAGCTGCAGCGCTTCGGCAACGCCCAGGTCGCCTGGGTGCAGGAGGAGCCCAAGAACATGGGCGCCTGGACCTTCATCGACCCTTACCTCGAATGGGTGCTGGGCCAGGTGAACTACGGCCAGACCCGTCCGCGCTACATCGGCCGGCCGGCGGCGGCGGCGACCGCCACGGGGCTGATGTCCAAGCATCTCGCCCAGATGCAGGCCTTCACCGACGAAGCCTTCGCTTGAGATTGCTGCGAGAAAGGGAGGGCCGCCGCGGCGGTTCACATCGAGATGAGCACTGAGATCCGCGTCCCGACTCTGGGCGAAAGCGTGAGCGAGGCGACGATCGGGCGCTGGTTCAAGAAGGCCGGCGACACGGTGGCCGCCGACGAGCCGCTGTGCGAGCTGGAAACCGACAAGGTGACGCTGGAGGTGAACGCGCCGGCCGCCGGCGTGCTGGCCGAGATCACGGCGAAGGACGGCGACACGGTGGAGGCCGGCGGCCTGCTCGGGCAGATCAGCGAAGGCGGCGCCAACGGCAAACCGGCGCAGGCCAAGACGGAAGGCAAGACCCAAAGCAAGACGGCCGAGGTGACGGAGGCGGCGCCCAAGCCGGCCGACACGGCCAAGGCGGCGCCGGCCGCGTCCAGGGCCGCCGCGGCGGCGAACGGCGGCAACGGGATCGACGCCAAAGGGCCCAAGCCGATGCCGCCGGCTCCGGCCGCCGCCAAGATCGCCGCCGACCGCGGCATCGACCCCGGCGAGGTCGCGGGATCGGGTCGTCGCGGGCAGGTGATGAAGGGCGACGTGCTGGCCCATCAGCCGGTCGCCAAAGCTGAGGCGCCCAAGGTCGAAGCGCCCGAAGCGGAGGCTCCCAAGGCCGAGGCGCGCGCGCCCGAGCCGGCCGTGCGGGCGCCGGCTCCACCGGCCGAGGGCATCGGCCAACCGGCTGGCGAAGAGCGCGTCAAGATGACGAAGCTGCGCCAAACCATCGCCCGGCGCCTCAAGGACGCGCAGAACACCGCCGCCATGCTGACGACCTTCAACGAGGTCGACATGAGCGAGGTGATGGCGCTGCGGACCAAGTACAAGGACGTCTTCGAGAAGAAGCACGGCGCCAAGCTCGGCTTCATGTCCTTCTTCGTGAAGGCCTGCGTGGGCGCGCTGAAGGACGTGCCGGCGGTGAACGCCGAGATCGACGGCACGGACCTCGTCCACAAGAACTACTACCACCTCGGCATCGCGGTGGGCACCGACAAGGGCCTCGTGGTGCCGGTGGTGCGCGACTGCGACCGCCTCGGCCTCGCTGCGATCGAGAAGGCGATCGCCGGGCTGGGCCGACAGGCCCGCGACGGCAAGCTCCGCATCGAGGACATGCAGGGGGGCACCTTCACCATCACCAACGGCGGCATCTACGGCTCGCTGATGTCGACGCCGATCCTCAACGCGCCGCAAAGCGGCATCCTGGGCATGCACAAGATCCAGGAGCGGCCGGTGGCGGTGGCCGGCAAGGTCGAGATCCGCCCGATGATGTACCTCGCGCTGTCCTACGATCACCGCATCGTGGATGGGAAAGAGGCGGTGACCTTCCTGGTGCGGGTCAAGGAGGCGCTGGAAGATCCGGCGCGGCTGATCCTCGATCTATGATGATTCTAGCGGGCGCACTTGCGGCGGGGCTAGTCCTTTCGGCCGTAAGTGATTCAACTGCAGAATGTAAGTTTTACCTGCCCGATGAGGACGCTTGGCAGGAAGCGCCCTGCCCCGGCTTCGTATCGGCTTGGCTTGCGAATAAGCCGGGGGTCTTTTGCCGCCTTGAAGGAGGGCGAAGTCGGCTTTGCGGCTTCGGAACGATCGACATTCTACACCGCGCGAAGGCAGCCGGACGGATCCTGGTGCTTGCAAGATCATCCTGCCGAGACCGTTCCGTGCAGAAAAGACAACGGCGAGCCTATATTCAAACCCTGATCGGTTTCTTCAGCCCCGTCCCTATCGCAGTCACCAATCGCACGAGATGTAATGTCCTACGACCTCATCGTCATCGGCACCGGGCCCGGCGGCTACGTTTGCGCGATCCGCGCGGCGCAGCTCGGGTTACATGTGGCGGTGGTCGAAAAACGCCCGACCTTCGGCGGCACCTGCCTCAACATCGGCTGCATCCCCTCCAAGGCGCTGCTCTACGCGTCCGAGAAGTTCGAGGAGGTCACCCACGACTTCCCCGCGCTCGGCATCAGCGTCGGCAAGCCGAAGCTCGACCTCAAGGCGATGATGAAGCACAAGGACGACACCGTCGGTTCCAACGTCAGCGGCGTGTCGTTCCTGTTCAAGAAGAACAAGGTCGAGACCTTTCATGGGCTCGGCTCCATCGTCGCGCCCGACAAGGTCGAGGTCATGGGTGACGACGGCGCGACGCAGGTGCTGGACACCAAGGCGATCTGCATCGCCACCGGTTCGGAAGTCCTGCGGCTGCCGGGCGTGGAGATCGATGATCGCGTCATCGTCTCGTCGGAGGGCGCGCTGTCGCTGCCGGCCGTGCCGAAGACCATGGTCATCGTCGGCGGCGGCTACATCGGGCTGGAGCTTGGCTCGGTGTGGAGCCGGCTCGGCTGCAAGGTGGAAGTGGTTGAGTTCCTCGACCGCATCCTGCCGGGCATGGACGGCGAAGTGTCCAAGCAATTCCAGCGCACCTTGGAGAAGCAGGGCATCACCTTCAAGCTCGGGCGCAAGGTGGTCGGCATCGAGAAGCACGAGAATGGCGCCACCGTCCGCTTCGAGCCCAAGAATGGATCGAAGGATGGCGGCGCCGTCGAGACGATCGAAACGAGCGTGGTGCTGGTGGCCATCGGCCGCAAGCCGAACACCGACGGGCTCAACCTGGAGGCCGTCGGCGTCGAGCTGGACCGCGGCCGCGTGGTGGTCGGCGAGAGTTTTGAGACCAACGTGCCCGGCATCTACGCCATCGGCGACGTGATCCGCGGCCCGATGCTCGCCCACAAGGCCGAGGACGAGGGCGTGGCTTTGGCCGAAATGCTCGCCGGGCAGCACGGCCACGTCAACTACGGGGTGATCCCCGGCGTGGTCTACACCTCGCCCGAGGTGGCCGCCGTCGGCCGCACCGAGGAGGAGCTGAAGGCGGCCGGCATCACCTACAAAGTCGGCAAGTTCCCCTTCGCCGCCAACGGGCGGGCGCGGGCGATGCGGCACACCGAAGGCTTCGTCAAGGTGCTTGCCGACGCTGAGAGCGACCGGGTGCTGGGCGTCCACATCATCGGCCAGGGCGCCGGCGACCTGATCGCGGAAGCCGCCGTGCTGATGGAGTTCGGCGGCTCGTCGGAGGATCTGGCGCGTACCTGCCACGCCCATCCGACCCTGACGGAGGCGCTGAAGGAGGCGGCGATGGCGGTGGAGAAGCGCGCCATCCACATGTGAGGACCTCCGGTCGGCGGGGGCGCTCGATTATCCGCCCGGGATGGGAAAGCGGCCGTTGCGGCGTGTCAACCGCCATGCGCGCTTGCCTGCCCCTGTGATTGAACTGGGCGCCCGAACCGGGCGACCGGTAAGTCTCATCGCGGTGGCTCCGACCACCGGGCTGCAGCGGCGTCGAGGTTCGGCCGAGCATTTCCGGTCCGTCCTATCGCGCTGCCCTTAACATTTGTTATCCTGCGTAAGGATGACGTTAAAAGGATTGCTGCAACAATCGCTGGCTTTTGATCGATTGATCCTGCGCATGAGGTGCGAGCTTGCCGATGCGGCTATCGATTGGAACGAAATTTGGACTATCCACCGCGTTCTTCACCGCCGTCGTCATGCTCATCTGCGCAAACCTCGCATGCCGGCGTGTTCGAACAGGCGAGGAAGCGCGTGCAGCGGAAATAGCGACCGCAACAGCGTCCCACGTCGATGCCGCAGTCCGCATCGTGTTCGAAAGCGCCTTCGATGTCCTTGGCGCTGCTCACGACTCGTTGCTGTCGTTCAAGGACGCAGGGATCAACGATCCGCAAGTCTACGACGCCGTCGTGAAGCGGGTGATCGACTCCGACCGGTTCGGTGCCTGGCTCGTTTGGGACGGCTCCGATGCGCCGCCGGGCAAGCGCGACGCCGAGGGTAGGCTGGCCTTCTATTGGCACCAGAACGGAATGGAGATGCTCCGCGACGCGGTCCCTCAGGAGATCCTCGCCAGTGATCTGTACCGGATCCCTCGAACGCGCAAATCCGCGTTCCTGCTCGAGCCGCATGTCATCGACGCGGAAAACAGCGATCCCACCTTGGTGACGTCCTTCTCGCAACCTCTCGAACACGAAGGAAGGGTCGTCGGCGCGTTGGCCGTTGACGTGAAGCTTGACGCGATCGCCAGCGCTCTTGGTGCGATCACGTTGCCGAAAGGTGCCTCCATCGCCGTGATCTCCGATGGTGGAGTCGTCGCAATGACCAATGCTGCCGACGGGCAGATCGGCAGACCTGTCACGACACTCGGCCCAAATCTGTCGCGCCTTTTCGACATGGCCAAGAAAGGGGAAAAAGCGGACCTCCTGCCGATCCTGAACGGCAAGGAAAAGCTCCTCGCGTCCTGGAGCAGGATCCACTTCAACGGCGTGCAGAACCCCTGGTATCTCCTGCTGCAGTTGCCCGAGCGCTCGTTCACGACGACCGGGGACGGGCTGTTCCTGATCGCGCTTTTCGCAGCTGCCATGCTGGCGATCCTTTTGATCGTCCTGGCGGTGATGAACCTGATCGTCACCCGCCCGCTTCAAAACCTGTCCGCGATCATCACCGGACTGGGCACGGGACTTTTCGATTACAGCATTCCCGGACGCGAGCGGACCGACGAGGTCGGCGACATCGCGCGGGCTGTCGACCGCCTCCAGCAGAGCGGCCTCGACATAGCCCGATTGCACGAAGCGAACGGCGAGCGCGAGTATCAGCGGCAGCGCGGGCGACGTGAGGAGCTGGACAACATCTCCTCCCGCTTTTCTCGATCCATCGAGGCCATGGCGGCGATCCTTTCCGAGGTGGCGCACACCGTCGAGACGCGATCGCGGGAAGTGTCCGGCGCGACAAGGATCTCCTTCGACCTGCTCGGAAAGGTGTCCGACGCCGCTTCGGCGGCACAGGCGAGCATGGCCTCCGCGGCACACGCAAGCTCCTCACTGGCCACCACCGTTGGCGCGATCGGCGCGGAGATAGGTGCCGGCCGCGTGGCTTCAGAGAAAGTGGAGCAGAGGGCGTCGTCGACCGACTCTTCCATCCGCGATCTCAAGAGGACGATCGCCTCGATCGACGAGGTCGCGACGCTCATCCGCGAGGTCGCCGGCAAGATCAACCTGATCGCGCTCAACGCCACGATCGAGGCGGCCAGGGCCGGCGAGGCGGGCCGCGGCTTCGCCGTGGTCGCCCAGGAAATCAAGAGCCTCGCGATGCAGACGTTCAAGGCCACGGAAGAGATCAGCTCGTTGATCACGGCCGTTCACGAAGCGTCCAACCTTGCCGAAACGGATGTCGCCGGAATGACGCAGGCATTCGACGAGATGCGCGCGATTTCGTCCGGCATCACGCGCGTCCTGGAGGTCCAGCTCGGGGCGACGGTCGAGATCGCCGACGTCGTGGGAGCTGCGACGCGGGGTACCGCCGGCGTCGCCATGGATGTGAGGCAACTCGTCCGGTCATCGCACCAGGTCTCGGAAGCAGCCGACATCATGCTTGTGCAATGCGGCGCGCTTTCGAAGGAGGTCCACGGCCTCAATGCCGAGGTCGGGACGTTCCTGGGATTCCTGCAAGCTGCGTGACCGTTCGAGCAGATCGACCGGCGCGAGTCTTCGGCGCTCGATCAGGTTGCTTCCCCGGATCAGATCACACGCTTGGCCGGACGTGCGGCATCCGGTAGCCAACACACCGAATGCCGGGACTAAACACCTAAGCAGGTTTCGCAAAAGTGCCCCGCGGTTTTGCGATCAACACCTGCGGCCCATCAAAGAGCTAAGCGGGTGAAGCGTTGGCCTGCCAACGCGAACCTGCTTAGGTCGTCTCCTTCTCGGGCGACGGCGACCTTGCCATGCTGATGAGCGGTCGCTGCCTCGCCGGAGGGCCGTGCCGCCCTCGATAGGGCGATCACCAACCATGACGTCCTCGATCCCCGCGTCGTCGCGACCGCGGGAAACGTCAAGTCCCTTCGGAGGTGGCGATGGCGGATCGATGCCGCGCCGATCCGTCCCGCCCGATGAGCAGCACCAGCGCCGAGGCGGCGAGGCAAACTAAGCCGGAGGCGACGAAGGCCACGGCATAGTTGCCGGTCGTCGTTCTCACGATGCCGGCGCCCCAGGCGGCCGCAGCGCCGCCGAGCTGGTGGGCGGCCTGGATCCAGCCGAACATCAGCGCCGCGTTCTCCTTGCCGAAAGCCCGCTCGCTGAGCCGCAGGGTCGGCGGCACTGTCGCGATCCAGTCGAGCCCATAGAACACCGCGAACAGGGAAAGGCCGTAGAAGCTGACATCGAAGGCGAGCGGCAGATACATCAGCGACAGGCCGCGCAGCCCGTAGTACCAGAACAGCAGCACGCGGCTGTCGTAGCGATCGGTCAGCCATCCCGAGGCGGTGGTGCCGATCAGGTCGCAGACGCCCATCAAGGCGAGGATGCCGGCAGCGCGCACCTCGGGAATGCCGTGGTCGACGCAGGCCGGGATCAGATGGGTGCCGATCAGCCCGCTCGTTGAAGCGCCGCACACGAAGAAGCTGCCGGCCAGCAGCCAGAAATCGCGCGAAGCGAACCCGAGCCTCAAGGCACCCAAGGCCCGCAGGACGGGATTGCCGGCGGCGACCGGCGCCGGCTCGACCTTTGAGCCGCCATAGGGCGGCAGGCCCATCTCGGCGGGCCGGTCGCGGACGAAACGCGCGACGACGGGCACCAGAACCAGCGCGGCCGCGGCAACGGCAAGCGAGGTGGCCCGCCATCCCAGGTCGGTGGCGGCCTTGGCGAGCACCGGCAGGAACAGGAGCTGGCCGGTGGCGCTGCTGGCGGTGAGAAGCCCGACCACCAGGCCGCGCCGGGTGGCGAACCAGCGGTTGGCGACGGTGGCGCCGAGAACCATCGCGATCATGCCGCTGCCGACGCCGACCATGATGCCCCAGAGCAGGACGAGCTGCCAGATCGCGCGCATGAACACGGTGAGACCGGCTCCGCAGGCCAGCAGCAGCAGCGCCGCGCAGATCGCCCGCCGCAGCCCGAAACGCTCCATCACGGCAACGGCGAAGGGGCCGACCAGTCCGTAGCGCATGATGTTGACGGCGACCGCGCCGCTGATGCCGGCCGTTGACCATCCGAACTCCTGCTTCAACGGCACGATCAGCACGCCCGGCGTCGAGCGGACGGACGCACCGACGAGCAGCACCAGGAAGGTCACGCCGGCGACGATCCAGGCATAGTGCAATCCGGCCGGGTGCCGCGGCTTCTCACCCGCCGTTGCTTGATTCGTCGGCCCAGTCATCACGCGGCTCCTCCCTCGAAGTCGACGTTTTCCACGCGCTTCAGCACGCCCCGCAGCTCCGCCGCCCTTGCCGGGCCGAACGCGCCGGCGAAGCGGGACTCCGCGCCGGCCCACAGCGCCCGCGCCTGCCGCACCAGCTCCGCGCCGCCGGGCGTCAGCGCGATCAGGCGGCTGCGACGGTCCGGCACGCCGACGCGCAGGGCGCGGAAGCCGCGGGCTTGGAGCGGCAGCAGCAGATGCCCGAAGGTCGACCCGTCCATGACCAGACGTTTGGCAAGGTCGCGCACCCTCATCGGCCCGAAGAGGTTCAGCCGCGACAGGATCGCATACTGGTTCAAGCCGATGCCGGCCGGAGCCAGGGGCGCGTCGTAGAGCCTGGTGAGGTGGCGGGCGGCCTGCCGCAGGGCTGCGCAGGTGCATTCGGGCAGAGTGTCGGTCGGTTCATCACCGCGCCGGCGCCGGGAAGACTGGCCGGGAGATGCCGGCAGCGCGGGCCCGATCACGGGCCTGCCGGCGAGTTCGCCGCACGCGCGAGGCGGTCGTCGCTGGCGCGAAGCGCGCGGGCGAGGTCGGCATCCCTGACGGCAGCGAGGGCGGCGATGACGGCAAAGGCGATGTCGGGGTCCCACGAGGCGAGCACGAGGTCGCCGCCGCCGCGGATGGTGGCGGCGGCATGGGCGGCGAGGTGCGTCCGGTACGGTGCCATCGCCGCATCGTCGGTGACGAGGATTCCGTCGAAGCCGAGCGTGCCCCTGAGCACGGCGATGAGCGCCGGCGAGGCGGATGCGGGGCGAAGCGGGTCGAGTCCATCGACGATGAGATGGCTCAGCATCACCCATGGCCTGGGACCGCCGGCGGCGGTGAGATCGCGAAAGGGGGCGAGGTCGCGCGCCTCGATCGCCGGCCTGTGCGCGGCGGCGACGTGGGTGTCGACGGTGACGTCGCCGAGGCCGGGGAAGTGCTTGATCGTGCAGCGCACGTTCCGCGCGGCGAGCACCCGGCAGTAGCGATCGGCGTCGCGCGACACCACGCCCGGGTCTGGCGACAGGCTGCGCAGGGCGATGCGGGAATTGCGGTCGCCGGGGTCGAGACGCCCGCGCGTGACGTCGACCACGGGAGCGAAGTTCACGTCGACGCCGAGGCGGGCGAGAGCGCCGGCCACCGCGCCCGCCGCGGCGGCGAGCGCATCCG
>CALMGA010000385.1 GCA_937863205.1 uncultured Beijerinckiaceae bacterium
GATGTACCCTGACGCTGGGCTGGCGAGGAAGGCGACGGCGTCGGCGATCTCGTCCAAGCGGCCGACACGCCCCAACGGCACCTGGGCCACCATGGGCAGTATGGCGCGCTCCACCTCTTCCCAGGACGCTTCCGCGCCCGCTAGCCCCTGCGCGACCGCAACCTTTCGGAAATGAGCTTCCAATGCAGCGCTGCGTATCGTTCCGGGGGAGACCGCATTGACGGTGATCCCGTCGGCGGCGACCGCCTTGGCCAGGGAGGCCGTCATCGCGTTCATGGCCGCCTTGCTCGCGGCGTAGTCCGGGGCGACCGGAGGCGGGGTCGTCGCCGCGCCGCTCGATATGTTCACCACGCGTCCCCACCCGGCCTGCCGCATCGCGGGCAGCACCCTGCGGGTGACCCTCAACGCCGCCAGCATGTTCCGGTCGTAGGAGGCCAACCACGTGGCGGGCCGCGCCTCGTCCCAGGTCTCCATCACCCCTCCCGCACCACCGGCGTTGTTCACCAGGATGTCGATGGACCCGGCCAGGCCTTCGGCCGCCAGAACGAGTTGCTCGACCGCGTCGTCCTGCGTGAGGTCCCCCAGGACGGCGTGGGCGCGCCCACCCTCGGCGACGATGGCCTGGGCCACCCGTTCGGTCTGGGTCCTGTCGCGGCCGTGAACGACGACGGTCGCGCCCTCGCGTCCGAGGGTCGCCGCGATGGCTTCGCCGATGCCCTTGCTGCTGCCCGTGACCAGCACCGTCCTGCCGCTCAGTTGCAAGTCCATCGTCGTCGTCCCACGCTGCGCCGCTGATCGCAGGGAGATCGACCGTGCCCGCTCTTGAGACAATCACGCACCTTGAAGTGCCTATCGAGGTCCGGCACGCCTGCCTCGGCCCGGAGGGATCGGCTGCGCACGTGACGCGGGTGGTGCGCATGCTTCAAGGGCGCTGGAAGCTCGCGATCCTCTTCCGTCTCTACGCTGATCCATTCATCCGCACTTTGCAGATGAAGAGGGACCTGCTCGGCATCTCACAGAAGGTTCTGACTCAACAGCTCAGGGAACTTGAGCGGGACCGGCTGATCGAGCGCATCGATCATGGCGAAAAGCCCCCGCGCGTGGAGTACCGGTTGTCTTCTACAGGGACACAACTGCTGCCGGTGCTGCTCGCAGCGCGGGACTTCTCCGAAAATCTTGAAAACTTGTTTACTGGGTAAAAGTGGCTTGGTCTCGAATTAAATGCCTCAGAAATACGACAGCGATAAACGTGGCCCGGGACACATTGCAAATGTCGCAGCCTTTCAAGAGCGTCAGGTAAAAGGGGCTTGGGTATGCCGGCCGGGGAGCCCCTCACAGGGTATCGTGCGTCCGAGACGATTGTCCGCAACGCCGTCGCGGCGTAGCCGCCTTCGACGGGATCGTAG
>CALMGA010000386.1 GCA_937863205.1 uncultured Beijerinckiaceae bacterium
CCACCCGCCCGGTCCCGGGTTGCCCGAGCAGGCGCCATCGGTCCAGATCGCCACCCTGCCCTCTTCTCCCATCACCTTCGGCCCCTCACGCGATGCCAAGCTCGCGCACGCTGCCGGTGCGCTGGTGGAAGCGGAGCTTGGCCACGTATTCGGCCGGGTTCTTGGGGCGGACGAGGGCGCCGGGCGGGACGTTCAGCCAGTCGACGAGCCGGGTCAGGGCGAACCGCAGGGCCGCGCCGCGGGCGAGCAGGGGTAGGGCAGCGACTTCGGCCCGGTTCAAGCGTCGGCGCGAGCCATAGGCGGCGAGCAGGGCTGCCCCCTTGGTTATGTTGTAGGAATTGTCGGCTTCAAAGCACCAGGCGTTGAGGCAGATCGCGAGATCATAGGCGTAAGCGTCGGTGCACGCGAAATAAAAGTCGATCAGCCCGGAGACCTCCTCACCCAGAAAGAGAACGTTGTCGGGAAACAGGTCGGCGTGGATGATGCCGCTTGGCAGATCCACCGGCCAGCGCGAAGCGAGGTGGTCGAGTTCGCCTTCGAGGCAATCGCACAGCCCCGGCATGATGCTGTCGGCTCGCGCGCCCGCGGACTCGTAAAGGGGCCGCCATGCGTCGAGGGCGAGGGCGTTGGGACGCGTCATCGCGAAATCCTCCCCGCGCAGGTGCAGTTCGGCCAGCGCGGAGCCGGCAGCGGCGCAGTGGGCCACCGCCGGACGGCGCACCGAAAGACCGTCGAGGAACGTCACGATCGCCGCCGGGCGTTCGGCGAGGTGGCCGAGGATCGAGCCGTCCCCCTTCTTGACCGGCTGCGGACAGCGCAGTCCGGCAGCCGACAGGTGTTCCATCAGCGCGATGAAGAACGGCAGATCCTCGGCACGGACCCGCCTTTCATAAAGGGTGAGGATGTATGACCCGCTCTGCGCGTGCAGGAAGAAGTTCGAGTTCTCGACGCCCTCGGCGATGCCCTTCATCGACAGGAGCGGACCAAGGCGGTAGCCGCCGAGGAAGGCGGCCAATTCCTCGTCGGTCACATCGGTATACACTGCCAAGCTGTTGGTCCCCGTTTGCGCCAAGGGCACGCCATTGCGCGCGGGGCAAAGGGTGCCGCATTCCACGCGGGATTGCACGCACGCAAGCCGAACCGTGCGGAGACCTTCTGCCGCCGGCTTGTCGCCCGTTTGCCACAACAAGGAGAAAGGGGCGAACGGCACGATCATCCGTGACGCGAGGGTGACGGCCGGCTCGAACCGGCGTAGGTTCCCCGCGCTTTGCTGGACCCTCGCATGTCGAGGCCGCATGGCGAGATGAGCAAGTCCGGGGAGGAAAGATCGCCCGCCCATTCGGTTCGCGCGAAAGCAGAACTTCGGCGGAAGCGACGATGAAGGACCGCCGGGGGCGGAGTCTCGCAGCCGGCGGGCTCCGCCTTTCGCCTTTCCATCGATGCGCGAGTTTCACGATGCCGGTCGCGCCCTCACGGTTCTTCGCCGCGCGCCCAAGCCGCCCCGATCCCGGCGCGCACGGACGCGAAGGTTTTCGTTTCGATGGCCGCGCGCAGGGTGCGCATCAGGTCCTGATAGTAGCCGACGTTGATCGCGCTCAGCAGCATCATGCCCAGGATCTCGCCCGACTTGACGAGATGGTGGAGGTAGGCGCGGGAATAGTCGCGCGCCGCCGGGCAGGACGCTTCAGGATCGAGCGGCGCGGGATCCTCCGCGTGCCGCGCGTTGCGCAGGTTGACCCGCCCGAATCGCGTAAAGGCCTGACCGTGCCGCCCGGCCCGCGTCGGCATCACGCAATCGAACATGTCGATGCCGCGCGCCACGCTTTCCAGGAGGTCGGTGGGCGTGCCCACGCCCATCAGGTAGCGCGGCCGTTCGGCTGGCAGGAAGGCGACCGTGGCCTCCAACGTGCGCAGCATCACCTCCTGCGGCTCGCCGACCGCGAGGCCGCCGACGGCATAGCCGTCGAAACCCATCGCAACGAGCGCTTCCGCACTGGTTCGCCGCAGTTCCGGCGAGGTGCCACCCTGCACGATGCCGAACAGGGCCTGATCCGGCGGCGCACCGAAGGCGGTCTTCGATCGCTGCGCCCAGCGCAACGACAGTTGCATCGCCCGCTCGACCTCGGCCTCGGGGGCCGGCAGGGCGAGGCATTCGTCGAACTGCATCTGGATGTCCGAGCCGAGCAGCCGCTGGATGGCGATGGACCGCTCGGGGCCGAGGTGATGCTTCGATCCGTCGATGTGGGACTGGAAGGTGACGCCGGTTTCATCGAGCTTGCGGAGCTTGGCCAGGGACATGACCTGGAAGCCGCCGGAGTCGGTCAAGATCGGGTGCGGCCAGTTCATGAAGCGGTGCAGCCCGCCCAGAGCGGCGACGCGCTCGGCACCGGGGCGCAGCATCAGGTGGTAGACGTTGCCGAGCACGATGTCGGCGCCGAGCGCGCGGACCTCGGCCGGGTGCAACGCCTTGACGGTGGCGGCGGTGCCGACCGGCATGAAAGCCGGGGTTTGAATCGCCCCGCGCGAGGTGGTCATGGTGCCGCGCCGGGCCGCGCCATCCCTTGCGATCAGCTGGAAGGCGAAGCTGCGCCCGCTCAAGGCGTCGCCCGGTGCAGGAAGCAGGCGTCGCCGTAGGAATAGAAGCGGTAGTCGCCGGCAATGGCGTGGGCGTAGGCCGCGCGCATCCGCTCCAGTCCGGTGAAGGCCGCGACCAGCATGAACAAGGTCGAGCGCGGCAGGTGGAAGTTGGTGAAAAGGCAATCGACGGCGCGGAACACGTGGCCGGGCGTGATGAAGATGGCGGTTTCGCCGCGGAAGGGCTGCAGCGTGCCGTCAACAGCGGCGGCGGATTCGAGCAGGCGCAGGCTGGTG
The DNA here is from genome assembly GCA_937863205.1 of uncultured Beijerinckiaceae bacterium. The sequence continues at coordinate 2,872 of CALMGA010000386.1, forward strand.
GTGCCGGCGGCCACGATGCGACCGCCGCTGCGGCGCGTTTCGTTGAGGATCTCGACTGCCGGGGCGTCGAGTTCGCCCCACTCGCTGTGCATGCGATGGTCAATGGTGTCGGCGGCCTTGACCGGCAGAAAGGTGCCGGCGCCGACGTGCAGGGTCAGGCGCACCAGGCTCACGCCACGTTTTTGGATGGCGTCGAGCAGCGCGGGCGTGAAGTGCAGGCCGGCTGTCGGCGCGGCGACGGCGCCCGCACGGTCGGCGTAGACCGTCTGGTAGTCCGACACATCGGCGCCATCGGCCGGGCGCTTGCCGGCGATGTATGGCGGCAATGGGACGGAGCCGTTTCGGCGCAAACCTTCGTCGAGCGCCGCACCGGCGAGGGCGAACCCGAACAGCACCTCGCCCCCGTCGCTGTGGGCAAGACAGGTCGCATCGAGCGGCGCCTCCGGCGTGCCGAAGCGAACGGTTTCGCCGGGCCGCAGCTTCTTCGCCGGACGCACGAAGGCAAGCCAGCGGTCGGCACCCTCGCGCTTATGCAACGTCGCCTCGATGCGCGCCTGCCCATCGCCGCGCCGCCGCGTGCCCGACAAACGGGCCGGGATGACGCGGGTGTCGTTCACGACGAGCGCGTCGCCGCGACGCAGCAATGCCGGCAGTTCCGCCACCGTGCGGTCGGCCAAACCGCCACAAACGTCGAGCAGGCGCGCGGATTCGCGCGGTTCGGCCGGGCGCAAGGCGATGCGGTCATCGGGCAGTTGGAAGTCGAACAGATCGACGCGCATCAGGGGGCCCGCTCCGGTCTCGGCGCGCGGCGCCAGGGAAGGGTCAGCCCGCGAAGGTGCCGGTCAGGCATGTTTCGTCTGCTTCGTCGTCGAAGATCAACCGGTCCGCATGGGGCTGAGCTCCCTGGGCGCGATCACGTCGTAGACGAGGCCGCAATCGGGCGCATACCCGCGGGTCATCCGCGCAAACCATTCGCGAATTTCCGCACGCGGCCCATCCGCGCCTCCCGCGCTCCCCTACTCGACGGTGGCCGACACGATCTTGTCGGGATCGCTGACCGGCTCGCCGCGCTTGATCTTGTCGACGTTCTCCATGCCGGACACCACCTTCCCCCACACGGTGTATTGCTTGTCGAGGAAGCGGGCATCGCCGAAGCAGATGAAGAACTGCGAGTTTGCCGAGTTCGGGTTCGACGAGCGCGCCATCGAAGCGGTGCCGCGGGTGTGCGGCTCGGCGTTGAACTCCTGCTTGAGATTGGGGTACTTGGAGCCGCCCGTACCCGTGCCGTGGGGGCATCCGGTTTGTGCCATGAAGCCGTCGATCACGCGGTGGAAGACGACCCCGTCGTAGAACTTCTCGCCGACGAGCTTCTTGATATGGGCGACGTGATCGGGCGCAAGGTCGGGACGCATGGCGATGACCACCGGACCCTTGGTGGTTTCAAGCGTCAGGGTATTGCCGGCCTCGGTCATTCACGAACTCCGATGAGTGGGTTGGCTCAGGCCCGCTGCTCCCGACGGGGGGCGACGAAGCGGATGAGCAGGACGCGGCCCGCAATAGCCTCTCCCAGCGCCGGCGTAAACCGCAGCGGCGCGCAGGACGCGACCGCCCGGATGAGCGAGGTGGCAAGAGCAGCCTCGCCGTCGGCACCACCTGCCGCTTTCATGTAGGTGATGCGCGGCTTGCCGAAGACGGAGCCGTCACGCCGGAAGCTCAGGCGCGTCGTGATCTCGTCACCCTCGTGCGGAGGGTGCCAGCAGGCAGCGAGAGCAGCCGCGACTCCGCCGGGCCGGTCGATCAACCGAACAGAAGCCGCCGACGCGCGGGATCCAGACAAGGCGGCGCAGGCGGCGAGGAAGCCCATGGCGCAAGCCGCCCGGCAACGCATGCCGCCCCCCTCCCTTCCGGCGCTTGCCGCGCCGCTACTTGCCCTTGGCCATCTTCATCGACACGATCTTGTCGGGATCGCTCAGCGAGCCGCTCTGCGGATCGCCCTTCTTGACCTTGTCGATGATGTCCATGCCCGACACGACCTGGCCGACCACGGTGTACTGGTTGTCGAGGAAATGCGACGGCTTGAAACAGATGAAGAACTGCGAATTGGCGGAGTTCGGGTCCGACGTGCGCGCCATGCCGACCGTGCCGCGATCGAACGGGGCGGAGGAGAACTCCGCCGGCAGGTCCGGCTCCTTGGAGCCGCCGCCGCCCGTGCCCGTCGGGTCGCCCGTCTGCGCCATGAAGCCGTCGATGACGCGGTGGAACTTCAAGCCGTCGTAGAAGCCGGCCTTGGTCAGCTTCTCCATCTGCGCGACAGCCTTGGGCGCGAGGTCCGGCCGCAGCTGGATGGTGACCTTGCCGTTCTTGGTGGTGAGGATGACCTGGTTGGCTGGATCGGGCGCGGCGTAGACGGCGGCGGCGAAGGCGAAGGCGCCCGCAACGGCGCCGAGCGCGGCGCGTTTGGTCAACGAAATCCTGATCAACGGCATACACTTCAAAGACATGGAGCCTTTTCCTTCTCCTGCGCGCCTCAGCGGGCGGCGAACTTCCGGGCGAGGGCCGAGGCGACCGGCGCCGGCACGAAGTCCGAGACGTCGCCGCCCATCGCCGCGATCTGACGCACCAATGTCGCGGTAATGTGACGGACGCCGGGGTGCGCCGGCAGGAACACGGTCTGGATTTCGGGCGCCATCGCGCCGTTCATCCCGGCCATCGCCATTTCGTCATCGAGATCGGTGCCGCCGCGCAGGCCGCGCACGATCACCGTGGCGCCGTGCTCGCGGGCGGCCTCTACGGCGAGGCCGGCGAAGGTCGCGACCTCGAGCCGGCAACCGGCCCCGGCCACAAGATCGGCGCAGCTCGCCTCGACCAGCGCGCGGCGCTCGTTGGCGGGCAACATCGGCTGCTTGCCGGGATGCACGCCGATCGCGACGACGAGCCGGTCGCACAGCCCGGCGGCGGCTCGGATGGTCGCGACGTGGCCGAGCGTCACGGGGTCGAAGGAGCCGGTGTAGAGGGCGATGCGTGTCATCGGCTCGATCCCATGCGTCAGCGAAGCAACCTGATCTACTACCCCTCCGCCGGCATCTCGTCGCCGTCGCTCGGCGGCTCGGGCACATCCTCTTCGGCCGGGATACGCTCGACGGAGACGACCTCCTCGCCGCTGCCGGTGCGAAACACCGTCACCCCCTGCGTGCCCCGGCCGGCGACGCGGATACCTTCCACCGGCACGCGGATCAGTTGACCGGCGTTGGTCACCAGCATCAGGCCATCGTCGGGCTCGACGGGAAACGCGGCGACCAGCTTGCCGTTGCGGGCGTTGACGGCCATCGCCACGATGCCCTTGCCGCCGCGCCCGGTCAGTCGGTACTCGTAGGACGAGGTGCGCTTACCGAAACCGTTGGAGGAGACGGTCAAGATTCTCTGCTCGCGGGCTGACATCTGCTCGTAGCGCGCGGCGAAGGAGCCGGTCGGCTCGATCGCCGAAGGCTCGTCGCCCTCCGCCTCAACCTCCTCCTCGATCGCCTCGATCGCTTCGTCGGGCGCGCGGTCGGGATCAACATTGCGCCGCCATTTGAGGAAAGCGAGCCGCTCGACCGGGTCGGCATCCATGTGGCGCAAGATCGACAGCGCGATGACGCGATCGGCGGCGCCGAGCGCGATGCCGCGCACGCCCATCGAGTCGCGACCTTTGAACACGCGCACGTCCGAGACCGCGAAGCGGATGCACTGTCCTTTCAGCGTCGTCAGCAGCACGTCGTGCTGATCATCCGACAGCTCGCGGAAGTGCTGCACGTCGACGATCTCGTCGCCGGCATCGAGGCGCATGGCGATCTTGCCGGCCCGGTTCACGTTGGTGAAATCCGACAGCTTGTTGCGCCGCACGGTGCCGCGCGTGGTGGCGAACATCACGTCGTAGTCCGCCCAGTCCGCCTCGTTCTCCGGCAGCGGCATCACCGTGGTGATGCGCTCGCCCTGCTCGATCGGCAGCATGTTGACGAGCGCCTTGCCGCGAGCCTGCGGGGCGGCCAGCGGCAGCCGCCACACCTTCTCCTTGTAGACTTGGCCCTTCGAGGAGAAGAAAAGGATGGGCGTGTGCGTCGAGGCCACGAACAGCCGCGACACGAAATCCTCGTCGCGGGTCTGCATCCCCGACCGGCCCTTGCCGCCGCGGCGCTGCGCCCGATAGGTCGAGAGCGGCACGCGCTTCACGTAGCCGCCGTGCGACACGGTGACCACCATGTCCTCGCGGGCGATCAGGTCCTCGTCGTCGACGCCGTCGACGGCATCGAGGAAGGCGGTGCGGCGCGGCGTGCCGTGCTGCGCCTTCACGGCCAGCATCTCGTCCTTGATGATGCCGAACAGCCGCACGCGCGAGCGCAGGATGTCGAGGTAGTCGGCGATCTCGGCCGCGAGCTTGTTCAACGCTTCCGCGATCTCGTCGCGGCCGAGCGCGGTGAGGCGCTGCAGGCGCAGCTCCAGGATGCCGCGCGCCTGCGCCTCCGACAGACGATAGCTGCCGTCCTCGTCCAGCGCGTGGCGGGGGTCGGCGATGAGCGCGATCAGCGGCGCCATGTCCTTGGCCGGCCAGGCGCGATCCATCAGCGCCTCGCGGGCGGCGGCGGCATCGGGCGCCGTGCGGATGAGGCGGATGACCTCGTCGATGTTGGCGACCGCGATGGCGAGGCCGACCTGGAGGTGGGCGGCGTCGCGCGCCTTGCGCAGCTTGAACTTGGTGCGCCGGGTGACGACCTCCTCGCGGAAGTCGATGAAAGCGACGAGAATGTCGCGCAGGTTCAGCAGCAGCGGCCGTCCGCCGTTGAGCGCGATGATGTTGCAGCCGAACGACGACTGCATCGCGGTGAAGCGCCAAAGCTGGTTCAGCACCACGTCGGAGATCGCGTCGCGCTTCAGCTCGATCACGATGCGCATGCCGTCGCGGTCGGATTCGTCGCGCAGGTCGGAGATGCCTTCGAGCCGTTTCTCGCGCACCAGCTCGGCGATCTTCTCGATCAGCGTCGCCTTGTTCACCTGAAACGGGATCTCGGACACGATCAGCGCTTCGCGCTCCTTGCGCAGCGTCTCGACCTCCACCTTGGCCCGCACCATGATCGAGCCCCGCCCGGTGAGGTAGGCCTGGCGAATGCCGACGCGCCCCAGGATCGAGCCGCCGGTGGGGAAGTCGGGGCCCGGCACCAGCGTCACCAGCTCTTCGAGGCTCATGTCCGGCCGGTCGATCAGGGCGATGGTGGCGTCGATGATCTCGCCGAGATTGTGCGGCGGGATGTTGGTGGCCATGCCCACCGCGATGCCGCCGGAGCCGTTGACGAGCAGGTTGGGGAAGCGCGCCGGCAGCACTGTCGGCTCGGACTCGCGACCGTCGTAGTTGGGCTGGAAGTCGACCGTGTCGCTGTCGAGGTCGGCGAGCAGGTCGAGCGCCGAGCGGGCGAGACGCACCTCGGTATAGCGTTCGGCCGCCGGCGGGTCGCCGTCGACCGAACCGAAGTTGCCCTGCCCGTCGATCAGCGGCAGCCGCATCGAGAAGGGCTGCGCCATGCGAACGAGCGCGTCGTAGATGGCGAGGTTGCCGTGCGGATGGTACTTGCCCATCGTGTCGCCGGTGACGCGGGCGGACTTGTTGTAGGCGCGGTCGGGCGTGTAGTTGTTCTCGATCATCGAGTACAGGATGCGGCGGTGCACCGGCTTCAGGCCGTCGCGCACGTCGGGCAGCGCGCGGCTGACGATCACGCTCATCGCGTAGTCGAGATAGCTCCGGCGCATTTCGTCGGAGATGGATACGGGACGGACGTCCGAGCCGGGCGGCAGGTCGTCGGTTTGATCGGCCAAAGTGCTGATTCCGTTATGAAAGGCTGCCGTTCATATAGGCAAAGGGAGCCGCTTTCGCCAGCGAGCACGGCGGTGCTGTTCCCGCCCGTGAGGGTTCAAGACGTCAGCCTGCGGCGGTCAAGACGCCAGCGCCTTTTCCAGCGCCAGCGCGGCGGCGAGAAGAAGCGCATCCTGCCCGACGCGCGCCGCCAGCTGCACCCCGACCGGCAGGCCGTTGGGGCCGAACCCCGCCGGCATGGTGAGGCAGGGTAGCTGAAGCAGGCTCCAGCTGCGATTGAAGGCGGGGTCGCCGGTGGCGTGCAGGCCGCGGGGAGCCTCGCCGGCGGCGGAGGGTGAAAGGATCACGTCGGCGTCGCCGAACACGCCGGCGATGTCGCGCTGCACCTCGCGTACCGTGGCCAGCGCCGCATCATAGGCGCGGGCCGAGGTGCCCCTGCCCTCGTCGAGGTAGTTCTTCATGATGGAGGACAGCTTGGCCTCGTGGTGCCGCCGCTCGTGGGCGAGGGCCTTGTCCATGTCGTAGGCCATCACCAGGCGCTGCAGACGCGGGATCGGCTGCAGCACCGGCGGGGTCGGCAGGTCGGTGATGTGATGGCCTTGCCGCGCCAGTGCCTCGGCGGCACGGTCGAGGGCGCGCACGGCCTCCGGCTCGGCGGCGGCGGGATAGGGCTCGCGCAGCACCGCCACCTTCAGTCCGGCAGGCATGCCTTCGGGGATCAGGCCCGGCCGGCCGGTCAGCTTGGCGACGAAGAAGGCGGCATCGCCGACGTCGCGGGCGAACACGCCGACCGTGTCGAGCCAGTCCGACAGCACCTTGATGCCGAGCCGGGGAATGGTGCCCCACGAGGGCTTGTAGCCGACGACCCCGCAGTAGGCGGCCGGGCGGATCACCGAGCCGGCCGTCTGGGTGCCGATGGCGAGCGGCACGGTGCCGGCGCCAACCGCCGCCGCCGACCCCTGCGAGGAGCCGCCGGGCGTATGGGCGGGATCGTGTGGGTTCACCGTCCTGCCGGGAGCGTAGTAGGCGAATTCCGTGGTGACGGTCTTGCCCAGCACGATCGCGCCGGCCGCGCGGGCGAGCGCCACAACGGCGGCATCAGCCGACGGGCGGTGCCCTTCGTAGATCGGCGAGCCGTAGCTCGTGACGAGGTCGGCGGTATCGATGTTGTCCTTGACGGCGAGCGGGAGGCCGGCGAGCGGAGGCGCCTTGTCGCCGAGCGCGCGCGCCCGGTCGGCGTCGCGCGCGGCCGCCAGCGCCCCGTCGCGGTCGAGCACCACCCAGGCGCCGAGCGTTTCCTCGCGAGCCTCGATCCGGGCGAAACAGTCGCTGATGGCCTGCTCCGCCGTGATCTCGTTGGCTCGCAGTGCCGCAGCCAGCGCGCGGGCCGTGGGACAGGGCGGCAGTTGCTTCATTGAGGAACTCACTGTCGCATCGAGCGAGGCACAACCGGCCATCGATGCCGGCGGGTTCTTTTAAGCGTCCGATGCCGTCGGGTCGACCGCGAAGGCCTCCGACCAACGATGAATCAGCCGGTGAGATCGGCCGTTCGCACCAGCGCGACGCCGGCCGCCGCCATGTCGGCGAGGGCGCGCTTGAGCGATCCGCCGGCGTCGATGGCGCGGGTCGCGTCGAGGACGAGCCGCGTGACGAAGCCGGCGGCGGCGGCGTCCACCGCCGTCCAGCCGACGCAAAAGTCCGTCGCGAGGCCGGCCACCACGACATGAGTGAGGCCGCGCTCGCGCAGGTAGCCGGCGAGGCCGGTCGGGGTCCGGCGGTCGGCTTCGAGGAAGGCGGAATAGCTGTCGAGGTCTGCCCGGTAGCCCTTGCGGATGATCAGCTCGGCCCTGGGCACCTCCAGCGCGTCGGCGAAGGCGGCCCCGCGCGAGCCCTGCAGGCAGTGGTCGGGCCAGAGCACCTGTTCGCGGCCGTCGTCGAGTTCGAGGCTGTCCAGCGGCGCGCGGCCGGGGTGGCGCGAGGCGAAGGAGATGTGGCCGGGCGGATGCCAGTCCTGCGTCAGCACGACATGGGCGAAGCGGGCGGCGAGCGCGTTGATGACGGCGACCACGGCATCGCCATCGGGCACGGCGAGGGCACCGCCGGGCAGGAAGTCGTTCTGCACGTCGACGACGATGAGAACGGCGGCGCTCGTCGTCTGGCTCAGGAGTTGCCCTCGCGCAGCAGGCCGCGCCGCTTGGCGGCGGTGAAGCCGGCGAAGTGGCCGATGGCCGAGTCGATCGAGACGGTGTCCCGCGCGCCGGTCGCCCGCGTCTTCAGCTCCACGGTGCCCGCCGCCAGCCCCTTCGGCCCGACGATGATCTGGGTCGGCAGGCCGATCAGGTCGGCGCGGGCGAACTTCTCGCCCGGCCGCGCCTCGGTATCGTCGTAGAGCACGTCGACGCCGGCCTTGGTGAGTTGGTCGTTGATCTTGAAGCAGGCGGCGTCGGTGGCGCCGTCCCCGACCTTGAGGTTCAGGATCGCGACATCGAAAGGCGCCACCGCCTCGGGCCAGATGATGCCGGCCTCGTCGTGCGAAGCCTCGATGAGGGCGCCGACCAGCCGCGACACGCCGACCCCGTAGGATCCGCACTGCGCAGGGCGGTCGACGCCGTCGGGGCCGGCGATGAGTGCCTTCATCGGCTCGCTGTATTTGGTACCGAAGAAGAACACCTGGCCGACCTCGATGCCGCGGGTGTGGACGCGCTTGTCGGCCGGAGTCTCCCGCTCGAAGCGGGCGGGATCGTGCACGTCCTCGGTCGCCGCGTAGAGCGTGGTCCATTGCTCGACGATCGCCGACAAGTCGGCGCCGTAGTCGACGTCGTCCGGCGGGATCGGCAGGCTGAGCACGTCGCGGTCGACAAAGACGGCCGACTCGCCGGTTTCGGCCAGTACGATGAACTCGTGGCTGAGGTCGCCGCCGATCGGCCCGGTTTCGGCGCGCATCGGGATGGCGGTCAGCCCCATCGCGGCGAAGATGCGGAGATAGGCGACGAACATCCGGTTGTAGGAGAGCCGCCCGGCCGCCTCGTCGACGTCGAAGGAATAGGCGTCCTTCATCAGGAACTCGCGCCCGCGCATCACGCCGAAGCGCGGGCGCTGCTCGTCGCGGAACTTCCATTGGAAATGGTAGAGGTTCTTCGGCAGGTCGCGGTAGGAACGCACGCCCGAGCGCACGATCGCGGTGATCATCTCCTCGTTGGTCGGGCCGTAGAGCATCTCGCGCTTGTGGCGATCGGTGATGCGCAGCATTTCCGGGCCGTAGGCGTCGTAGCGGCCGGACTCGCGCCACAGGTCGGCGAGTTGCAGCGTCGGCATCAGCATCTCGACCGCGCCGGCGCGGTCCATCTCGGCGCGGACGATGGTCTCGACCTTCTTCAGCACGCGGAAGCCCAGCGGCAGCCAGGAGTAGATGCCGGCCGCCTCCTGCCGCACCATCCCCGCGCGCAGCATCAGGCGGTGCGACAGGATTTCCGCTTCCTTGGGGTTGTCGCGCAGGGTCGGCAGGAAGAACTGGCTCAGGCGCATGGTGGCGGGCGGCTCCGGATCGCGACCGGTCTAGCCGAAGGCGGCGCGGGGGGCAAAGGAGAGCGCTACACCTTGGGAAAGGGCGGGACGCGGTCGTTGCGGCCCCAGTCCCCGTCGAAGGGCACGTTGTAGTTCAGCGGATCGATCCGCCGCTGGATGTCGCGGGCACAATCGATGTGGGTCGCGCTGTCGCAATCGAACGCCTTCGTGCCCGTCGCGAGAAAGAGGCTGCCGTCCGCGAAACGCTCTTTGATGACATGCGTGTAGTTCGACGGGATCTCGACCAGCTTGGCATAGGCCGGGCACAGCCAGACCATCCAGCACAGGCCGATTGCCGGACGATTGTAGACCTCGTAGTCATGGTAGAGGTTCAGCTTGAGGGGATGGGCCTCGCACCATTCCGGCTCGAAAGCGGCCGCCATGGCGAGGACGTTGGCGCGGACGACGTCGTAGGTGATGAAGCGCGGGTCGACCGGCCCGTCGCTGTTGCTGTTGATCTCCGCGGAATTGTGGTTGTCCTGTCCCCATGTGATGAGCATCGCCGGCGCGTCGACGTCCTGCTCGTCGGGGCGTTCGAACGCGAACAGTTCCGCCATGCTGCCCATCCCGGGCGCGTAGGCATACTCGCCCTCCTGCGACTCCCGCAGGGACTCGGCGAGGAAGCGAGGCACCTCGGCGGGGTCGGCGGTCAGATCGGCGGTCTTGTCCCCCTCGACGATGCCGTACCAGTGCCGCCCCGGCGTCCGGCTGTGGTGCAGGAAAGCGCGCAGGCGCGCCTCCCTGCTGGCATCTGTCTCGCTCCGGCCCTGCCAAACGGCGGAGAGCCGCATCTTCGTGTCACGTTTCACTGTCGACTCTCCGCTTGGCAGACCCGGAAGAAAGTCTTTCGATACCTTTTTCCATACTCCTTTCGAAGGTAATCGGCTTCCGATTGCCTTTCGACGCACCAGAACAACCGTCGCCCTTTTCCTTCTCTCTTGATGGCATCATTCTGCAGCTTGAGCTGCCGTTCGAGCTTGCTGTAGCCCCTCGTGGTCGGCCGACGCAGGAAGTCGGTCGCGCCCGGACTCTTGATCTCGACCATATCACCTTTCCTGATGTCCGGGATCGGCGACGGCTCGCTCGTCCGCTTGCAGGCGTCGAGAGCGATTCCTTTGTTGTCATCTGCGGCTGCGGCAGGTAGTAGGCCTGCGATCTGATCAGCGGGTTCTGAGGCGTCCTCTTCGGCGTCGGACTGCTCGGATTGACCAGCGCCGCAATCTGCGCCTCGTATTCCTGCCCAGCCGGGCTCGTGTAACCACCGCGATCATTGCGCATCGCCGGACACGCCGGGCCCTCATCATCGTCGGTTTGCGCGCTTGCCCGAGACTCGGACGATGGCAGCGGACCCGGCCACGGGAACGGCGCACCGTCGGGTTCGAGCTGGTCGAACAGTCGCCCATGCTGCAGCGCGTCATCGAGCGGTCTGGACTGGTATGGAAAAGGCTTGTCTTCGGCGGCATCCTCGCCGTGTCGTTCAGGGGCGAGAAAGACGGGGACGAAATGGGAATCGGCCGCGTCAGGTGGGCGACTCTCCCCGGCGGTTGCGGGCTGAGTTGGAGCGACCGTGGTCGGAACGGCTGGCGACGCATCCGCGGCCGCGGGCTCTCTGTTGTTGTAGGAGATTTCGAAGCGGCCCCCGCTCGTCCAACGCCCGCTCGTCCAACGCCCGCTCGTGCGTCCGCTGCCGGCCGGCACGCGGGGTTGGTCGACGGCGTTCTTGAGCAGTGGAACGAGGGCGGCGTGGCCGAGCTCGGCGAGGAGCGCGTGCGGCAACAGACCGGCATCGAGGCCCGCTTCAGCGAGGAAGAGCGTGTGGGCGTCGCCGTCGGACGCGAGGCGGGGTAAGGGAACGAGCGCCAGACGGATGGCGGCGAGCGCCCGGTCGCCACCTGACCAGCACCGCATGGCGGAGAAGATCGCCTCACAGGGATCGCGCGCTATGCGCCCGGAGGCCGCCACCACCAGCAGCGCCATCAGGCGGTCGTGAGCGATCGGGTCGACGCGCCCGATAAGGATGCCGCGCGTGAACGGCATCAGCAGCGTTCCCCGTCCGAGAACGAGGCCGCGCTGATCGAAGGCGGGTGTTGAAATAAGTGCAGCAATCCGGCGACGTTGCCGCCAACGCTCTGCGAGGTCCGTGCCGGGGCTCCCATTGCCCGGCAAGGGAACCGCAATCACTGTCGACTGGGAAGAGCGGAGTCGGTATCGTTACCGGACAGCCATAGGCGGCCGGCGGGTCGGAAAGCCCAAAACGGCGCCGTTCAGTCCGGCCGGCGCACCGCGATCAGGCCGGCGAAGATGTCGTGGAGGCAGCGCTTGTCCGGCGTCACCAGCGAGGCGAGGAACACCGGCGGCAACATCCAGCTGAGATAAAGCAGCACGCCGTGGATCGCCGCCGCGACGAAGGACGGGCGGGCGCCGTCGAGGGTGCGCAACTGCAGGTCGAACAGGCGCATGCCCGGCGTCGCCATCCGCTCGCCCGATACCGATGAGCCGTTGTAGAAGAAGGCCACCAACGGCCAGAGCGACGGCATCACGAGAATCGACAGGCCGAAGGTGACGAGGATAAGCAGGCCCGACAGAACAAGGGCGACCACAGACACCAGCGTGAAGTCGAGGCAGAACGCTGCGAAGCGCCGAGTCCGCACGCCGGCAAAGGCGGCGGCCGGGAGGTTCGCCGCGGCGAATGGCGAAACGGAGCGGAAATCATGGATGTTCGACATGGCGTGGCACCCGCTGGAGGCGCGGCAGATATGGCCGCCCCCGCCTGGAGCGACAAGCCTCTCGCCATGGATCGCCTCGGCGCCGGTGCCCTTTATTTGGCGGGGTTGAAGGACGCGGTGCGGAGCACCGGCCGGCCGATCAGGGCGATGGAGGTGGTGAGGTTGGCCCCGTACATTTCGCGCAGGTTGCCGAGCGCCAGGTGGTGGTCGACGTTGGGCAGGGCGCAAACCGCATCCATCGGCACGTGGATGTCGTATCCCGACAGAAAAGCGCCGTAAGCCGTGTGGGCGATGCCGCGATGGGTGTGCTGACCGGCGAGGATCACATCGGCGACATCATAGTCGAAAAGGATGTCGTCGAGGTCGGTCTTGTCGAAGGCGCCGTAGTTGCGCTTGGCAAGCACGACTTCGCGCTCGGCCCCCGCCGGCGCCAGCGCCTCGATCACCTGGGCGCCGAGCGTTCCCGCGAGCGCGTGGCGACCCCAAATGTCGAGCTCGCGGTCGTCGGACCGGTGGGCGTCACTGGCATAAACCGTGACCCACTCCTCGTTGGCGCGGGCATGGTCGATCAATCGACGGATCGCCGGCACGATCCCCGTGGCCAGCGCCTCGTTGTTGAGCGCCCCGGTCACGAAATCGTTGACCATATCGACAACAATGAGTGCTTTCACGGAAGTCTCCTCGACCCTTGCGGCCTGATATGGTGTATCGCGCCCGCGTTTTTGAGGCGGAGCCGGTCAAACGCGGCCGGACGGCAACGGCGACAGCGTACATTCCTCGACCGGAAGGCAGGGTTGCACCTTCGAGGCCAGCATGGCACGCGTGCCCGCCCTCGTGGAGTCCTCCCATGGCCGTTCGTTCCAGCTTTTCCACCGGCGCCGCAGGCGCCGCTGCAGCAGCGCTGCTTCTGGCTCCGGTCGGCCGGGCGCAGGCTGGTGGCGCGCTCGACCCCTATCTGCCCAAGAGCGGCACCATCACCGGCCATGTCGTCACCTTCGCGGTGGCGCCGGAGGACCAGGCGATCTCGGCCCGGTTCCGCCACGCCGTGCAGGACAACATGGACTGGTTCAAGCGCGCCGTCACCTCCAACAAGCCGGGCGCGCCGCTGCCCTACGACAAGAAGATGGGCATCACGCCGGCGGAATACGACCGCCTCCAGCACCTGACGCCGGCGACCCGGGAGGGCGAGGCCGTGTCGGTCGCCCTCAGCAAGGACGCCGACGGCACGCTCCGCCTCAAGCCGGACGGCGCGGCCGTCGCCGCGCTCGCCGGCGTCACCTTCCCGCCGGGCGAAGCCATGGCCGTGACGCCGGTCGGCACGCTGTCGATCTTCAACGAGATTCACCAAAAGGATGCGGCCGGACCGCTGGGCGCCTGGAACGGGGCGGAATGGGCTCAGGTCGAGCCGGCCGATTCCGACAAGCCGGCGGCAAAGCTCGCGTTCGGCAAGCGGGACGTCGACGGCCAGGGACTCCTGTACTACCAGGTCGCCCCCACGCAGGGGCAGGCGGAAAGGTCCCTGGTGGTGTTCTACAAGCTCGACTGACGTCTTCAGCGGCGAAACAGCACCACCAACGATCCCAGGGCAACCGAGACGATGCCGCCGCCCAATCCGGCAAGACCGTAGAGCAGGCCGGTGCCGGTTTCCAATTGCATGGAGGTGAGCATGGCCGTGGCGACCAGCACGATCACCGCGCAGCCGAGAGTGATGAAGATGCCGCCGAAGAATGACCTGATCCACATGGGTGAAGGCTAGCTCGCGATACTTTCGGCAATGCGCGATCCCAACCATAAGCAATGCTTCGGGCGGGACCGGCGTCAAGCGGTGGCTTGGGACAGGATGACGGGTCGGAAAAGCTTGATTCCGCTCCGGCGCGTGCAAACCGCGGCGCGCGTTCTCCGCGCGAGCCCGGAAACCGAGCGGGTACGGCGGGCGCAGGCCCGCTCGGCTACTTGTTATCGGGCTGCATCCTGTCGCCCTGGCTCGACTTGCTCGACGAGCGCTGGGCATCGATGGGACCGCTCTCCTTGGGATTGCCGCCGCCGCCCTGGGTCGCGCCTCCGATCGGCGGCGTGTTGGCGTGAGCCATCGGGCCATCCGTCGCGGAGGTGCCTGAGGTGTCGAGAGGCGCAAGGTCGGTCGGGCTGTCGCCGTTGAGCTTCTTTCCAGCGCCATCGGCTTGAGCGGCCGCGCACAGCAGGATCAGGGCGGCGAACCCACTCAGTCCGAGTTTCGCCACCTGTGTCACAATACGCATCGCGCCCTCCAACTCGCCGTGAGATCCGGCGCTCGCGTAACATTCCAATCGACGCCGGGTTCACGATTCGACGCCGGCCGGCCCTCACCGGCGATCCGGCCTACCGATCCTTGGGCCTGCGACCCTCGTAAGGATTGTCGCTGGTCTTGCGCGACAGGCGGATCGGCACGCCGGGCAGGTCGAAAGCTTCGCGCAAGCCGTTGGCGAGGAAACGCTCGTAGCTGGTCGGCAGGGAGTCGAGCTGGTTGCCGAAGACGATGAAATAAGGCGGGCGCGCCTTGAGCTGCGTCATGTATCGGATCTTGATGCGACGTCCGGCGACAGCCGGCGGGGGATGATGCTCCAGAACGCCCGCCAGCCATCGATTGAGGCGGGACGTGCCGATGCGCTTGTTCCAGACCTCCTCGACCTGCATCACGGCTTCAAGCAGTCGCTCCACGCCGGCGCCGGTGAGGCCCGACACCGGCACCACCGGCGCGCCCTTGACCTGGGGCAGCAGGCGCCCGGCCTCCTCGCGCAGGCGGCCGAGGGTGCCGCCGCGATCGGCGATCAGGTCCCACTTGCCGAGCGCGATCACCAAGGCGCGCCCTTCGCGGGCGACGAGGTCGGCCAATGTCAGGTCCTGCTTCTCGAACGGCGCCGTGGCATCGAGCAGAAGCACCACGACCTCGGCGAACTTGGCGGCGCGCAGGGCGTCCGCCCCGGCGAGCTTCTCCAGCTTGTCCTCGACCTTGGCGCGGCGGCGCAGGCCGGCCGTGTCGAACAGCTTGAGTTGCCGGCCGCGCCAGGCGAGGTCGACGCCGATGGCATCGCGTGTCAAGCCGGCCTCGGGGCCGGTCAGCAGCCGTTCCTCGCCCAGCATGCGGTTGAGCAGCGTCGACTTGCCGGCGTTGGGACGCCCGATCACGGCGATGCGCAGCGGCTTGGCCGGATCGAGCTCGCTGCCGTCCTCGTCCTCGTCGAAGACGGGGGCCGCCGGATCAGCGGTCGGCTCCGGCGCGGCCGTCTCTTCGGGAAGGGTTTCGAGCAGGGCGGCGTAAAGCTCTCCGAAGCCGTCGCCATGCTCGGCCGAAAGCGGGATGGGGTCGCCCAGGCCAAGCTCGAAGGCTTCCAGCGCGCCGGCGCCACCCTGCCGGCCTTCCGCCTTGTTGGCGATCAGGATCAGCGGCTTGCCGGCGCGGCGCACCAGCGCGGCGAAGGCGCGATCGTCCGGCGTCAGCCCGGTGCGGGCGTCGACCACGAAGAACAGGGCATCGGCCTCGCCGACCGCCGTCTCCGTCTGCGCCCGCGTGCGCCCGGAGAGCGAGGCGGCATCGCCCTCCTCAAGGCCGGCGGTGTCGATGATGGTGAAGCGCAGGTCGCCGAGCCTTGCTTCGCCGGCGCGACGGTCGCGGGTGACGCCGGGCCTATCGTCGACCAGCGCCAGCTTTTTGCCGACAAGACGGTTGAACAACGTCGACTTGCCGACATTCGGCCGGCCGATGATGGCAACCGTGAACATGCCTAGCGTGCCGGCGCGGCGGGGGATGCAGCAGGGGGCGCAGCAGGCGGCACGGGAGCGGGCGCGTCCGCTGCCGGCGGGACCGGTAGCTGGATCGGAGGTGCCGGCGGAGCTGGCGCGGGCTGCGCCGACGCGGCGGCCGGTGGCGCCGGCAACGTCTCGACGGGTGCGATCGTATCGGACGGCGGGTTCGCCGCGGCCGGTTCCGGCCCGGTCCCGGCCACGGCGGTCACGCTCGCCGGCTTGAGCGGGCCGACGAGCGGTGTCGCGGGGCCCCCGTTGCTCAGCTCGCGCAGGGCCTGCGCCCGGTTGCGCAACGCCGGCGGCGAGAGCGGATCGAGGATGATGGCGTCGAGGTATTTCGCCGCCGCGGGACCGTCGCCACGCTTCAGGGCGGCAAGGGCGAGCAGTTCGCGCATCCCGTCGCGGAAGGTGAAGGCTTCCAGAGCGAAACGGCCGTATCGAGTTTCAAAGGCCTTGGGGTCGTCGTGATCGATGCGCAGCAGCGCGCCGCGATAGCGGGCGAGATCGCGCAGCGCCTGTGAGCCGGATGCGTCGTCGCTGGCGATGGCGTCGAGGCTCTTGGCCGCCGCTTCGGGATCGCTCATCACCTCGGCGGCGCGCAGGCGCGACAGCAGGGCGTATCCGGTCGGACCATCGGCGGCCAGTGCCTGGAACGCGCGTTCGGCCTCGGCCGGCTGACCGCCGCGAGCCTCGCGCTCGGCCGACTGGTAGCGCGCATCCGCCCCTTGGGCGCGCGACTGCTGCCGGTCGACATACCAGCGCCAACCACCGGCGCCGGCGATGATCAGCACGACGAAAAGAACGAGCGGCACCTGGAAGCGGCGCAGGAAGTTGACGACGCGCTCGCGGCGATAGTCTTCATCGACCTCGCGGATGAAATCGGACATGGAAAGCTTGCGGCTGGCGGTCGGTTCGGGCCGACGCGTGGGCGGAGGCGCGTCCCTAGCACGCCGGCGTGCCGGCACCTAATCGCCGCAGCGTCCCAAGCAGATGCCCGCACGACATCGATCCGGCCAAAGGCCTGAGCTAAGCACCTATCCCGATTGGGATTGCGCCCCAGGCAGGGTGGATGGACACGGCGATCATCACCCTTGCCGGATCGGACGCGCTGGACGGCTGGCGCGTGCCGGACTGGCTCTGGGACCAGATGGCGCCGCTTCTGCCACCTCCTCCCCCGCATCCGCTGGGCTGCCATCGCCCGCGCACGCCGGGCGGCGATGGACGCGACCTTCCTCGTGCTGCGCACGGGATGCCGGTGGAAC
>CALMGA010000387.1:0-408 GCA_937863205.1 uncultured Beijerinckiaceae bacterium
GCGTAGGTCATCCGGCGTTGCGAACGATCCCCGGAATAGGCCTTCCTCCCAGCCCTGAACTTCGTTGAGAAAGGTTTCCTGCTCGGTGGCCCGATTGACGCCGCTCTGAGCAAAAGCCAGGACCGGACGACGGCCTTTCGCTTCGCGATATTCCTCATGCGTGGCGGATAGGCCCCCTCCCTGCACCGCGCCGTAGTCTTTGCCGAGCAGCAGCACGACCACGTCGCTTCCTCGCACGCCCTGCAGGCAGGCGAGTTGCGGCGACGTCGGCTTAGCACCAAAATCCTCGGCCATGACGGGCGTGTGCCCTAGCGTCTCAATCGCCTCGCGCGCCGCTGCTCTGAAATCGCCGTACCCGCTGATCAGCGAACTGATGAAAACTCTCATTCTCTTA
Source organism: uncultured Beijerinckiaceae bacterium (assembly GCA_937863205.1). The sequence goes on from CALMGA010000387.1 coordinate 395, forward strand.
GGCCTTCTCTGATG
>CALMGA010000387.1:418-3563 GCA_937863205.1 uncultured Beijerinckiaceae bacterium
CGACGACATCCCGTTTTAGTGGACCAACAATGACGTTGAATTTCGAACAGCAAGAATGGCGTTTTGAGAGCCCAGGGCCGGTCCCGCCGGGCGTCTACCACGCCTTCCGGGATTTTATCGAAACGATCGCCAAGCAAGGCGACACTTGGAGCATCGTCGAAACCTGCAAAGGACGTTTTGGTGGTTCGAATGCCAGCAGCAGTCTCAGCTGGGCCTGGAGCGACCTCGACACCATCATGGGGCACGCAGCCGACAACGCGCCAGCCTTCATCGAAGCATTCTACGACATCTGTGCCACCTACCATCAGCAAGGGCTTGGCGTGCCCTCCAACGACTGTATCAACCGCGTCCTGGCAGAGCAGGATGCAGGTTTCGAGATCCGGCCGCCGGATCTTGTGGCAACGCGCCGCTACACATCGATCGTCGTGCCGCAGCATACGCCCTCGCTCGCGGAGCAGGCGAAGGCGCTGATCGCGGAGAGTTTAGCTACAGCCGATAGGCTACTCGATAAGCGTCAGGGACGCCGTGCCGTTCAAGAAGTCCTTTGGCTGCTTGAAACCATCACGACCGCGTTCAGGAGCGCTGGCGCCGACGAAGCCACGATCCAGGGCAAATACTTCAACCACATCGTTCGCGAGATGGGGATCCGCAGCCGCGGCACGGCCCAAGAGCAGATCCTGAAATGGATGACCACGCTCCATGGCTTCCTGTCATCGCCGACAGGCGGAGGCGTTCGGCACGGTCAGGATCTGAGGGAAGGTGTCGCCGTCGAACTGCATGAAGCCCGGCTCTATTGCAATCTTGCAAGGAGCTATATCGGTTATCTTATCGAGACCCACGATCGTTTGAATTCGTAGGGTTTGGAAGCACGGCACTCGCTATAGCGCTATGTAGGAGCGCGCTCGCGTCGTGCTTCGCCCTCCCCTGGGACGAATTTGCGATGTCCAGGCGGTTGATCTAGGCTGTCGAGAGAGTCTGAAAGTGAGCTTTATGAGCATAGACGCATTTAAAAAGGAGCTTCAGGCCCACGATGCCTTCATGGTCCACTGCAGCCGCCCAGGTCGCGGGGGCGAAGCGGCCGATGACTCTAGGCCGTTGTATCCGGAAGATCTTCGATCGACGATAAGAGACCTTACGATCGGCGGTGTACGGCCGGTATCGTGCTCGATCATTTGGCCTGCACACCAGCATTGTTATGGTTCTGTTGGGATTATCGTCATGCCCCGGCGTGTCCAGGACATCTTAAACACACACTACACGGACTCGAGTTATAAAGATGGTGTCGGCGGCTTAGGGGCTCCTTTTTCGGATAGAGCCCTATCAGACACCATGGCAAACAGTGCAGAATACAATGACTGGACTATAAACGCAGCTAATGTGATCGGTATCTATATCGATTCTCGACCACCCCTTCAAATAGCGCGCCCGATGTTATTGGAAGGACTGGACGAAAATGCTCGAATATATATTGGGCACCCAGTTGTGCCAACTGATATAGGCTTGCGCGTGTTATTTGACGACTTTGCTTATTTTGCGATCTACACATTTATGCATGATCGGGCGGCTAGAATTCTGCTAGAGCACCCGTTGGGGTAATCGCCCACCCAAGGGCGTCTATGTAAACTTTGGGCGGCATCTGCGCGGCTCGTAACTTCACCTTGCAGAGGTAGATCGGAGCAGGAGCACGGGCCGGGCGCGTTCTTAAACAGCGCTGTAGCGAGTACCGTATTTCGATCTCCCCTGCCCGGCTGCTATTCGTCCGGCGCCATGGCGTGTCGCCACTCGCTTGTGTCTACGCTGTAGCTGGTATCGGCGACATCCAAATCCCAGGGATCCTCAAGCGGGACTGCGATATCGCAGTAGAAGGGAAACGATTGGCCCAGCTCGGCGCCGTCGCCGCGTCGCAAATCAGAATTCGAGCCCCATTGAAGCACAACGCTGAGTGTACCCTTGGCCTGATAGGTAATATCGGAGATACCGATCGAATGCACGACGGTGCTGGCGACGTAGACCTCCTCGATCGAATGATGGGTCGCGAGCTCGTCGACCGTCTGGATCGTTTCTGCCAGCAGGATGTCGACGGCGGCATCGTCAAGTCGCTCCTGGATCGGTTCAAGGATGGCGCTGCGACACTCCGCATAGGTGTCGAGGAAGGCGGCCAAGTCAGCGATCATGTCGCCGGCCTCCTGATCCTGAAGGACGGGATCAGTGATGATCGCCGCTTCGTCGCTATGGACGTGTTTGCCGAGATTATCGACAGTCTTGACCAGCCGCTTGCGCATTGGGCCGATGTCAATCTGAAGCTCGTCTTTGAGGAAGGCATCCAACAGCCCACCTTGAATGGCGAACTGGATCCGTTGCCCTCGCGTTGGATTGCCACTCTCCTGCTGGACCGTGAACCAGGGGCTGAGCTTGACCTGATCGGCCGGCGCCAGCTTCTTCATCGTATGCTCGTAGAGCACCCGCAGCGCTGTCGACAGGAAATTGAGCCGCAACGGGTTTGCGGTTCCGTCCAGCGCATAAATGGCGCCGTCGAGCGCCCGCCGGCAGAAGTCATCGATGACCTTTGGCTTCAGGTCCCGAAGGCGATCCTGGAGGCTCTTTGTTGGTAGCGTCGTCATGGGCCCGCACTGCTTCGGATTCTATACAGAGCCCGGAGCGAACGCGCTCCCAAATAGCGCCGTAGCAACCGGAGGGCTTTAAGCCTAAAACAAACCGCTCGCACCCCGCCCTGCGGCTAGAAGAGCGGCATGTCCGCAGCGGGTTCGGGCGGCCGTCGCCGGCGTTCCGGAACCGTGTTGTCGTTTTGCACCTGATCGAGCGCTTCTGCGATTAGGGTGAGCCGACCCGCCAGCTTTTCGTCGGTCCACAGGTGCAAGTCGGCAAGGCTGTACTGTCTGACCGTTCGTTCCTTATCGCCGGGCATGGCGCTGACATCGACATACTCGACGTCGCAAGGCTGCCCGTAGAATTCGGTGTCGAGCAGGTAGCGCTTATGGATCGTCGCCATCATGCAGAGCTGATCGTAGCTCAGACCAGCGCCTTTGCGGGGCTGCAGGTAGTAGAGCTTCACCAAGCCGCCCTCGACGAAGAAAAACGGGATCCGGTACGAAGCCAGATATTCGCGGCCGAACGTGAACTGCCG
>CALMGA010000388.1 GCA_937863205.1 uncultured Beijerinckiaceae bacterium
GCCGGGGAGGGCGATGCGCGACGCGGCGCAGGCACGGCGGCCGGGTGTCGGCGGCGCGGGGATGGCTTGTCGATCGATGGTTTCGCCACGGCCATCCTCTCCCCCTGCCGACCCGATCAGGCGGCGCGAGGGGAAGCTCCATCGCCGGTTTTGACTCTGTCAAGCAGTCTTGATGGTGGAGCGCTTGACAATATCGCCGCAAGCGCGTTGGCCGCGCGACGCCGGCCGCGCTCGGCCGTGCGCCGGTTCCAATCCATGTCCAAGCAGTAGCCGGAAAAGCTGTCGCCGCGCGCGCGGTTGCTCGCCCACGCCCACAGGTACGTCTTGCCGTCGGGATCGCCGTCGAGCAGCTGCGCCCATTCCAGGACTTCGGTGAGCGGCGTGCGCTTCGCCTCCGTCGTGCGGATGCGCTGGCCCGTGCTGAACACGGGGCAGCTCGGCATCTGCCGGAACACGGCGATCAGCCGGGCTTCGACCTGCGCGCGCGTCCAGATCGTGCCGGGGGTGCCCACGCCCGGACATAGCAGGAACGCATCCACCGAGCCATACGGCGCCGGCTAAGCCGCCTCGACGCCGACCACCAATCGCCGGCCGAGCGCCGTCAGCGCCGCGACCAGCGTCGGCAGCTTGCTCGGGTGATCGGGGTCGAGGATGCGGCGCACCTCCTTCAGACCGATGTCGAGCCGGCCGGCGAGCTCGCCCTGCGTGATGCCGGCATCGCGGAAAGCTTCCAACACCGCGAGCTTGGCCGCGAGGTCGGGCGCCACGTGCACCATCGGCTGGCCCTTGGCGGGCTTGGACGGCCTCGGCAGCGGCCGCTTGGCATGCAGGATGCCCAGCAGGGCAACCCCCAACGCGTCGGCCGCCATGGCGCGCGCGTCGGCCTCGCCGGCGCCCTGCGTGATCGCCTCCGGCACGTCGGGGAACGTCACGACCACGTTGCCGGGATCATCGCCCGGCTCGAACACGGCTGGGAACGCGTAGAATGTCCGCACCGAAGCCTCCTCATGTTGCGCGTCGCCGCCCGGCCTCAATCGAGGCCGAGGTGCTTGCGGATCTTGCGGGCGGTCTTGGGATCGATCTCGCGCGAGGGCAGGGTGGACAGCTTGCTGCCGACGTACACCGTGGCATGGCCGCCCTTGCCGCGCGCCTTGTTGACCCTGAAGGAAAGGCCACGCGCTTTCGCGTCCTCGCGAAGTTCCTTGATGAAGGTGTCCCGCTTATCCATGACCGCCGCTCCATCCGTGAGGGCAGAATGGGGCAATTTTGCCCCTCAGTCAAGAAGATAATGGGGCAAAAATGCCTCTTTCCGATTACTCGTCCATCTTGATGAGAAGATCAAAGAGTCATCGAACTCGGAGCGTGATGTCTCCCCGCATGCGGATCACCTGATAGGTGCTTGAGAGGCCACTAGCCCCCGGCCGCCTCAACGGTCGCAAGCCTTGCCTCGTCCCAGCCTGGCGGCCAAAGAGAAGGAAATCGCCATCCTCTGCGCTTCCGATCCTCAGCGAGGAACGTCATATAGCTGGTGACCCCCTTCGCTTTCAGCCAAGCGCGCCAGGGCGGCGATCCTTCTTCGACAAACACCTTGCCGTCATGGTGGCGCGCAGCCTCATCCGTCATCCTTGATCGCGCCCTCGCGGCCTCGTCCCGGTTGGCACGAGCCATGTCGTGAAGGTACGATGCGCGAAGGCTCTTCAAAGGTGACTTCAACCCGCAAATCCCCGCCGCGAACGCCGGAACGACGTCACGCATGAAATCGCAACCCTCATTGAGCAAGTCGCGGATCGGAGCAACGCCATCGGGGGTCAAGCGGTGCGGCGGAAGCTTGGCGCCACATGCCTCGCGCAAGGCAGCGATGATGGCGGCGTCGGACGGTACAGGTGCCGCTGGAGCCGCGCCGGCGTTCCCGATGAGTGCTTCTCCAACGGTGTAGGGCAGCGATGCCACCGCCCCCACGGCGCTTGCAATCGTCGTGGCGCTGCCGTTTGCGATCGGAGGCGGGGCTGTTTGCGACGGGCCGCCGGTGCCCTCCACCGTGCCGCTCATCGCACTTTTGCGATCGATAACGGCTTCTGCCGCCTCGAATTTGCGATCCACCGCGTCCGCGCCGGGCGCGTCCGTCCGTCCGTCGGATTCTTCAATCCTTTCTTTAGCTTGAGAGTCAAAGAGTCTGTCCGACAGACCGGGCGCGCCCGAGGCGCTAGCGGTCGCAAACGATCGCAAAACCCCGAAATCGACGACCAAGGTTTCGTCGCTCGCAGCCTCGCCATTTGCGACCGGATTTGCGACCTCTTTTGCGATCGCAGTTGCGTTTTGCGACCCGTCTGCCAAACCGCCTTCAAGCAACTGCAGCTGTGCGCGGCGAGACGACCAATACACCTCGTTCCGCTTCTTCGCCGCTGCTGAGCGCTTGGCCGACAGGTCGGGATTGACGACGCGGCGCGGCGCTGCCCCGTCGACGCTCAACTCGGTGTCGGGCTCGCGGCCAAGACGCATTGTTCGCTCGGCTTCCAGGTCGAGGTTGCGCCAGCGGCCGTGGTGGTCGCGGTCGAACAACGGCTCCAGTTCCGGCGCCATTTTTTCGAATGTTCGAGGTCCGACACCCGCCTTCTTGGCGATCGCCTTCAGGCCTACCGGCAGTGATCCCTGCTGCCACAGCGCACGTACCAACTTGACGAAGGCGCCGAGCTGCAGAGGTGCCAGAAGCGAGGCGGCGAAAGAGAAATCGAACAGCTCCGGCGGCGGTTCGCCCAAGGCGCTGTAGCTGGCGCGCAGGCCTGATCGGCCGGAGGGCAAGGGCGAAGCTGCTAATTCGGTCATTACGCTGCGACCACTTGAAAGGGAATCCTGCAGGAAAGCTGACGTCCGTGGTTTGATGCGCCTACTTTGGCGCATTCAAGCTTGACAGCCGACACCTTATGCGCCTATATTGGCGCATAGAAGGAGCGCGGGTCATGGCGAAGCCGGAGATGAACAGGGCCAAGGTCCTTGCCCGCCTCACCGCCGACGGCTGGGTCTTTCTGCGCCATGGCGCCGAGCACGACCTCTACGTCCACCCGACCCGGCCGGGCACGGTGGCGCTGCCCCGGCGCCGCACGCTGACAGTGGGTGTCGCCCGCTCCATCGCCAAGCAAGCCAGCTGGCCGTGAGCCAGCCTGACGCGCAACACCAAGGAGGGTAAGCGCATGACCAGGTACGTGGGACTGATCGACGGCGAAGCCGGGGGGTACGGCGTCGTGTTCCCGGATCTGCCGGGCTGCACCGCCATGGGCGACACGGTGGAGGCGGCGATCGGCAACGGCGCCGACGCGATGCGCGACTGGGTGGAGGTCAGCGAGGAACGCGGCGAGTCGGTGCCGGCGCCGCGCGCGCTCGAGGCGGTGCTCGGTGACGACGACGTCCGCACCGCTCTTGCGGAAGGGGCGATGGTGGTTCTGGTGCCGCTGGTGCGCGTCACCGGGCGGTCGGTGAAGGCGAACCTGTCGATCGACGAGGGCATCCTCGCCGCGATCGACGCGGAGGCCGCGCGGCGCAAGCTGACGCGCACCGGCTTCATCGAGGCGATGGCGCGCGAGATGCTCCCGCGGATGGCGCGCTGAGGCCGAGGCCGTCATGCCCTGACCTCGTGCGTGTACCGTGGGTCGGCGAGGTGAGAGGTCGAGGGTGTGTCGTGCATCGGCTTGACGCGACGCATCAAGCGCCGGCGGCAGCTCAGGATCGCGCTCCAGTAGCGAGGCGTCGCTTTCATTCTGCAGCCTGCAGGAGAAAAGAAGCTTCGACGGCAGTGATGCGGTGCCCGATCCAGCGCACCACCGGCACGGCGAAGCTGTTGCCGAGTCCCTTGTAACGGGGCCCGTCGCTGGCGCCGGGGATTTCCGTCCAGCCGTCGGGGAAGCCTTGCAAGCGCTCGCATTCGGTGGGTGTGAGCCGGCGGACGGCCCAGCCGGAGGCAATGCCTCCCGGCCTCGTCGATTTCAGCGTATGGGCGATCTCGACCTCGATGCGGAGCCGCTGCACGCCGGCGCTTGCAGGTTCGGAAGCGCTGTGAGTCATGCTGCCTGGGTTCCCAACTCGGCCTCGTTGCCCCAAGCGTCCCAGCCCGGCCGCGGCGGGCCGCGGCGGAACAGCTCGATTTTCGGAAGTTCGGGGTAGGCGGCCTCGATCAGCTGCAGCGCGGCCTCGGGCTTGGCCGAATGCTTGCCGCGCTTCGCGGTGATCACGGAGGAGCGCACCACCTCCGGCGCCGGCGGCTTGCCGCGGACGGCGTAGAGCAGGTGCTCGTGCTGATTCCGGAAGATGTATCCGGTGCCGAAGTGCACCTTGTCCCACACCGCGCCCGTCCGGTACTCGAAGCCCCAGGCGCGCAGCACGTCGCCGGCCTCGAACAGCATCGGCGCCGTCGCCCAAAGGAACAGGATGCAGTCCGGAGCGGCGATCGCCGGAACGGGCAGGGCGGCGATCTCAGCCGTTGTCATCACGGCGTAATGGTTCGCTGCCGAGCGATCCGAGCCGGTGTCGTCGGACCACGGCTTGAACGACCAGGGCGGGTCGGCCAAAACGAGATTGTAAGAAGGGCGGCCGGGGAAGGCGCGTGTGCGCTGGGCGAGTGTGGCATGGCACCGAGCACGGGCTACGCTTTTGCCCTCCGCCAAGGTGAGTGGGACGCGCAGGTCGCGCGCTTTCAGGAGCTGCTGGCGGCGTTCAGCGAGGCGCTCGTTGAAAGTATTCAGGGGAAGGCTAGCGAGGTAGCGGGCCCGCTCCGCTTGATGATGGCTGATGCCATGCTCCTTGAGCGTCAAAGGGCCGACGTCGGCTTCTCTCAGGCGGAGGTCGGTGCGCTTGCCGCGTGCGCGAGGTAGGATGAGCATCATCTCGCCGATCCGTCGCTCGGCGCGGAAGCGGATTTCCACTGCGTCGATTTCGAGTTGGCGGTTGCCGGCCTGGCGCGCCCAATGGCGGACGGCATCTGCTTGGTTCCGCACTTCCTTCGCCTGTTCGACACGGCACGCTTCCGCGAGCAGCTGGCAGGCCTGCTCGTAAGCCAAGCGAGCAGAGTGAGCGACGAGCGCGGTCATTACGCGCCGTGCCCGTCGTAGCGCTGTGAGAGATCCGTCTCATCAATGAGGGAGGGCAGGGGTAGGCCGGGTCGCACGGCCCTGCCGGCTCGCCGGCTCGCCAGGGTTGGGCCCGAAATGTCCGCGGGCTGGTCCTGGACCGCTGTTCGCCGGAAGCTGCCTTGCGGCTGCTCATCTCCTCCGGCCGGGCTTCGGAGCATTGTCCGGGTCAAGCTGCAGCGCCCCCGGCTTGTTCGCTCGCGGTGCTCCCGCTGGGTATTTCGGATGGAAGGGGAAGGTCGTAGGTCCAGGCCCGATCGACGTCGCCGCGGTGCTTGAGACAGCTGTGCAGTCCATCGGGAAAGCGACCGCGCGGCGCGAAGCCGAAGCCGGCGTAGGGCGTTCCGCATACGGCGCAAAGCGGTGACAGCAGCACTGCGGGGCGTGATTTAGGCGTACCCACCACCGCCGTCGGGCTCGCGCTCACGCGATCTGCTCCTCGACGGTGAGGTCGAGGATCCGAGTGAGGCGTAGATGCGCAACCGCGGCTTCGTCGAGGCCTGAGCGGGTGAAGGCAGCGATCGACAGGGTGTCGAAGCCGGCGGCGAACAGGGCGCGGATCATCATCACCTGCGCGCCGGTGCCGAGCACGTCGAGCACCGCCGTCGCGACCGCGCCCTCGCGTCGCCTATCTTCACCGCCGATACGGTCGGCAGCGTCGCGCAGGATTTGCGCTGCGGCGCGGGGGTCGACGATGTCGGCGATCTCTCGAGCGCCTTGGGCAACCTGGCCTCGCCAGTGCGACTCAATCAGCTCGTCGGCAAGTCCGTCGCGCAGGAGTTGGCGCATGGTCTTGCGGAGAAAAGCCTCGCCTTCCTCCCGCACGCGTTTGTGGTCGGTCGGCGTCACCAGCATCAAGGCCTCCTCGTTCCCTTCGCCGCCGCCGCCGCGCGGGAGTCGCAGCGGCGCGCGGCCTCGGCGAGCTTCTCGGCCGCCCATGTCGGCAGCTTTGAAAGCGCTCTGAGCAGCCAGGCGGCGAAAGCCCAGCCGGTCTCGGCCCATCCGCCGCGCAGGCGGGCGTGTGGTGCGGTCCCCCTCAAAGGCGCTCCTGTTGCGAGCGCAGCTCGGCGATCCGCTGCTCGATCGCGGCCTGCTCCTCGGCGCGACGCGCCGCGATCATCCAGGCCGGCGGGTTGACCGTGACGGCGACCAGGAAGTCGAGGCCGTAGGCGCGCATCAGGGCGAACAGCTGGATCGCGCGCGGCGTCGATCCACGCTGCAGCATCTTCGACACCGTGGTGTCTTTGATGCCGGTATCGGCGGCGACGTTCTCGGGGGTGCCGAAGGGGTGGCGGGCGCGCAGGTAGGCGGAGATGCGCTCGCCCAGCTCGAGCGAGGCGTCGGCCGCCAGCGCGGCGGACAGATGTCGAGTCGAATCAGACTCTTGTCGAGTCGGAGGGGATGCTTGTCGCACGGAACTCCTCGATGATGCGGGCATCGAGGAGCCGGCGATCGAGGCTGTGCGAAAGGAGGAGGTGAAGCTCATCGCGAGAGTCCCACGATGGACGATCGGGCCGCGCGCGCTTGGGAAGGCAGGGCGCGGCCGGGTCGGGCAAACGAAAAGGGGCCGCCCTGCCGAGTGGCAGAGCGGCCCAAGTCACGGGAGGAAATGCCCAAGGAGGGCTCCTCCGGGCCTGCAAGAAGCGGGCGCGGAGCGGGGAGGGCGCCGACCGAATGATCGAGCGCCGAGGCCTGTGGATAAGTCGGGCCGGTCAGTGCGAGCCGCCCTGGTCGAGACACATTCCCGGGCGCCCGGGACGCCGATTCGCCGTCGGCGCCCCGGACTATCGCAACCCCCGGAACAGACGGGAGATTGCGAATGGTCATTAAGGTAGAACCGGCCTTCATCAGGCTTATCGAGATAACCTCAGTGTTATCTCTGCCTGACAACAGTCGCTTTGATCCGCATTGGCGGGTTCGGTACGCGGTAAGCGCAAGCCGACTAGCAACGCGGGAAGCGCTCACGATCCGCCCCCTTCGTCGAGGCGCCGTGCCCGGCGCTGGGCCTCGCGGCGCGAGCGGATGCTGCGCGCCCGGTCGAGGGCGGCCAGGACGATCAGGACGAACCAGAGCAGCAGGACGAGCCAGCCGGTCATCGGGCCGGCTCCGGAGCGGCTGTGTAGGCTCGTCGAGCAGGAACGAGACGCCGGCCGGTCGGCGAGCGCTGTTGCTCCTGCCCCGACCGGCCGGCTCTTTCACCATCGGAGCCGCCAAGCAAACCGACGGGTGAATCATGAATGGGAATGATCAGGATGCGCGCGGGCCGACGATGGCCCTTGCTGGCGTCTGCGCCGCCCTCTGCGGTGTCATGGCCGCCATCAAGGACAGGCTGATCGCCGAGCACGGCGCGGCGGCGCTGCCGGGTGAGCTGCTCAAGCTGCGCGACGAGGCATTCCGGCAGGTATCGAACGGAATGACGCCCAGTCTTCCGATGGAGCTCGAAACAGAGATTATCCGGCACGGCCGTGAACAAGTGACCAACATGTTCAACCAACTGTTGGAAGGGCTCGGCAAGAATGGTGATGCTGCCTGAGCGATCGATGGCGGTTAAAAGGCCTCCGCACTGGAGGGTGAGGCCGCGCGCCGGCGCGATCCGAACGGCGAGGTGCGCCAGGGCGGCGGCAAGACGCTCGCGGGCGCTCACCGGACCGGCTCCGGGGCGAGCCACAGTCCAAGCGCATCAAAGGTACCCGGCGGTCGCGGCTGCGGACGATCCGACAGGGCGCGCAGCGCCGCGACCGCGGCGAGATAGCCTTGCTCGCCGAGGCAGAACTTCACGTCACCCTTGGCGGCGCCCGGCAAGATCAGCCGCTCGGCTTGATCGAAGGTCGTGGCCAGGGCGTGCAGCGCCTCCGCGACTACGCTCGCCTGAGCGTCGCCCATCCGTATCTCGGTGCTGCGCGTCCCGTCGGCGCAGGTGTACGGGCGCAGGTAGAACTCGAGGGCGTTGGCGAGACCCACCACGTCCACCTTCATCGGGTCGTAGGTCTCGTCGGCAGTATTTCCAAGCGCGCGGGAATCAATCATGACGCTGTCCCCTCATCTTGAGAGCCGCTCGCCAAGCTCCGGGAAGCGATCGGGATCGCCGACGCGGTGCGCTTGCGCTCGCTGCTTAGCCGCGTTCGAGACGGGCTTGAGGAGATCGTCGATCTGGCGGAACCGAGGCCCGGTTGGGTTGCCGCTGCCGGTGAAGTGCTGCGTCGGGTCGAGCGCTACGCTCAGGCTGGTCCGGCCGATGCGGCGGCACGCCAGTTGGCGCTTGAGGCCGTCGACACGCTCGCCGCCGCGCTGATCGGCGTGCCTGCGCGCGTGGAGGCGAAGAACATCGGATTGGGCTGGTGATCGTCGGGCGCTCACCGGACCGGCTCCGGGGTGGCCTCGGCTGGGGTGGGGCGGGGGATGCCTTCGGGCCAGATGGCTCCGTTAGGCCAGCGATTAGAGAGGAACTGGATTGCGGTCGCGAGGCGGCGGACGCCGATGTCAGCTTCGCCAGCGCGAAGATCGCGCAGACGCTTTCCGTCGTTGAACACGAGGGTGGAAACGCGTGCCTCGCCGATGCCTCTGGCGGCTCCGAATGCGTCGGTGAGCACGAAGAAATCGACGAGGGCGGTCATCGCTCGCAAGATGCGGTAAAGATCCCGCAATTGTCAACGGGGTACTTACCGCTGCAGCCGCAGCCTTTTGCGCGGGTAATCTACCGCGAATGACGAACACGGCTAGTCGCGCTCTCGCTGACCGTCTTGCAGAACGCCTTGAAGCACGGGGTCACACCCCCCGCAGCGCGAGCATCAAGGCTGGGCTTCCAGTCGATGCCGTCAGAAACGTGCTGCGAGCCGCCCGTGCCGGCAAAACGTACCATCCTCGCGTCGATACACTACAGAAACTGGCGAGGGCTCTCGAAACGTCGACCGAATGGCTCCTGACCGGCAAGCAAGAGGATCAGCCGCTCGATCGCTCTGACAGGGGCGCTGAGACTCTGACGGTCACGCACTCCCTTCTGCGCGAGGCGGTAATGTTCGTGCTCTGCGCGGAGGGTATAGCGGAGGATCGAGCCGAGCTAATCGCCGATATCTTTCCCGAAGCTCTTGCAGGTTCGCCAATCGACGCTGTCGATCGTGATCCATTTCGATCGTTTCAGGTGCGCCTGCAGTTTCAAGAGCGATCTGGAAATCGAGAGCCGCGATGAAGCGAGCGGCAATCGCTGCCCTGCGATGGGTCTGTGTTGCCAAGCCCTCCTGCTCACTCATACAACCCAACGAAGAAGCGAGGCTGATCAATGGTCAATCCGCGCGGTCTGTCTTTTCGATATACGACCATACCGAGCGCCATTGCCGGCGCGGCATTTTCGCTGAGCTTAGAAACTGTGAATGCAAGCGCTTCCGAGCAGAAAGGCTTCGACACACCCCGTTGCAAAGAAGCGGTGGCGCGCATCGTTGCTGAAGCCGGTGCAAGCTTCGATCATTTGGCTCCGAGCGGCGACAACGTCTTCCTGAAGCACCCGGCTGCTCGCGAATTTGTGTTGATGTGCGCGAGCTATCGACCACTCAGGCTATCGATCAGCTGGCGGGACGCATTTCCTTCCGCTGCATACTTCGAATTGTTGGGGCGCGCGGGTGCCGTCATCACCGCGGCAGATGCTACCAGTTTGTCGAAGGCGACGCGAAGCTGCCAAGTCGCCGCACTCAAATCCGGTGATGAGGAGGCTGAAAGCAGGTTGCCGGGCGCGTCCCTGGATTGCACGGCTTTTACAAGGGACGGCGGCGGAACGCTGATTGGTATTCGGCCACCTGCGGCTGAATAGATCATAAGGGCGGGAGAGAAACCGCATACTTAGCTTGACGCGGTATATAAACCGCAGTTAGTTTTGCTCCATCAGCCCCGAGCTGTGGAGCGCCCCATGCTGCAATCGCCAACGCCACCGGCCGTCTGCCTTACCCGTCGTCTCCGCCTTTCGCTCATCCATGCGCATCGGTCCTTCGCATCGTGGCTAGCGCGGCATCTGGTAGCTGGGGGGCGGCGCCTTGGGCAGGTCACGTCGCCAGTACTTCAGCTCGGCGGAACAGGTGTTGCACCGCTTCAGCTCGTAGCCCGCGTACGTTTGAAGCGTTGGGCCCTGGAGGATGCTCTTCTTGCCGGCCTGGTAGCAGCAAGCACAAAGCTGATGCTGTGGCTCGGAGCCGGCTTCCGTTGCTTTCAGGCGATAGGCGAACATGCCCGGACTGAACTCGGTCAGTTCGTAGCGCTCACGCTCGCGGACCCATTCTTTCGCGGCAGTCACTTCTTTTTCAAGCTGGCCTACGCGCTCAATCAACGTCGAGCGCTCCTGGTTAACGGCAAACATCGCTTGCTGAACCTCCAGCATGTGCCTTTGCAGATCGATGACCTTGCCCTGGATGGCCTTTCCTTGGGCCAGACCTATCAGCGCATGCGTGAGGTCGCCGGCCATCTTGAGCGACGACATGGCGGAGGCGATGGCGGAAATGTCCATGGCGGCGAGCCCCTGACGGCATTCCTCGCTCATACCACGGGGCGGGCGCCGTGAGGTCCATCCCCAAGTGGATCGGCGCCACGGACGAAGCCCGCGCACCCGATAGCGTCCGCCTCCGCGTCTTCCGTCTCTACGGCGGTCGCTGCTACCTCACCGGCCGCCGGATCATGCCGCTGCTCGACGCCGGCCTCGTCTTCGCCCGCGCCGGGCGTCTTGCCCTGACGGTCGACGGCTACGCGGCGGCCAAAACGCTGCCGGTGACGCCGACCTTCGCCGTGCGTGAGACCGGCAAGCCTTCGCCCACGTATTATTTCGACGCTGCCTCATGAGGCACGGTCCCATGACCGAGGCGGCCATCCGGGCCATGGCTGCCGATCTCGGCCTCGCCCTGCCTCCTTTCACCGCCGCCGAGCAACCCGCCCTGTTCAAGGCCTGGGCCGACCGCGTCATGCAGGCCGGCGTGCCTCAAGAGCGCGGCCGTCTCACCTCCGCCGACCTCGACGAGTGCGACCGCCAGCTCGGCATCGTCGCATCGCGGGCGCGCGCTCCCCATGGCTCGACCATAACCGTACCTGCCACGTATCTCGTACCGAGCGATGGTGACGACACCCTGGCGCGCATCGCCGCCGCGGTCGGCTTGGGCGAGGTGGGCTGATGGACGTTGCCCGCCCTCAGCAAGACTTCACCGAAAGCCGCCGAATCGGCGAACGCATCCGGCAGGGCAGGGGCTTGCGTGGCTTGAGCCAGGGTGCGCTCGGCGCCACGCTTGGCATCAGTTTTCAGCAAATCCAGAAAGACGAGAGGGGCACCAATCGCATCGCCGCCTGCGCGCTCGTCACCGTCGCCCAGGCGCTGCAACTCCCCATGTCGTTTTCTCTGCCGGGTCCCGTTCCCGCGCCCGCTCCCGAGGCCGTCCAGGCGGCCCTGCATGACCACCTGCGCGCTACCCTCGGCACCGAGAAGCACGGCAATTTCCTCGGCCGCCTCCAGATCGACGAATTGGCCGGCGGCGTGGCCGTTTTCAGCCTGCCGACACCCTTCCTCGTGATGTGGGCCTACCAGGAATACTTCGAGGTCCTGACGCACGCGTGCGAGGTGGCGGCGCCGTTCATCCGCATGTTCGCGATCCAGCTGCGATCGTCGGCGCGGCCTGCCCCGCAGCGTCCGGCCGCCCTGGTGCCGCCGGCGGTTCCCATCGCGCTATTACCGCCGCCCGTGGCGGACGCCACGATCCCGTCTTCGCCCTCGCGGTCTGCCGTGGTCGGTGGGGCGTCGGACGGCGCCCGTCAGGCATTTCGTCCGATGGCGCGCGGCCCCACCGCCGCGGTTCAGGACGTGGTGGCGACGAGCTTCGGTTTGACCCGAGCCGATCTGCTCGGCCCCTCGCGGCTGGCCCATATCGTTCGTCCACGCCAGATCGCGATGTATCTGGCGCGGGAGGTGGTCGGACAAAGTCTTCCCGAGATCGGGCGCCGCTTTGGCGGACGCGACCACACAACCGTGCTCCATGCCGTGCGCAAGATCGCGCGCCTCGCGGTCGAGGACGAGATGCTGGGCGCGCTCGTCGACGAGCTGCGCGACCAGGTCGGGGAGCGCCTCGCCGCCACAAGCATCGCCGGTTCGCCCGCCCAGATGGTGTGCGAAACATGAGCGGGCCCGCGGACACCCTCTCCGATGATCGGGTCGAGGCCGACACCCAACCAATCGGCCAGGCTGAAATCATCGCCTTTCGCCCGCGAGCGCGGCCGTCGCTCCCGGCCAAGCCGATCGCCATCTCCGGCCAGCCGAGCACCCTGTTCCTGCGCATGTTGAACGACGTGCTGATGGAACGCGCCGCGCTCCTCGACGGCACGGCCACCCTGCCGAGCGACCCGCTCGGGCGCACGCGGCAGGCGATCGCCCAGCAGTTCATCGCGCTCGAGGATCTCTTCAACGCAGGAGGCGAGGGTGCCTGATATCGCCATGTGCGCCAGTCCGGACTGCCCGCTAGCGGCGCGCTGCATCCGCCACGAGGCAAGCGGCACGGAGCCGACCCGCGTTGTTGGGCATGTCCGTCAGAACTGGAACACCTACCACTGGCGCCGCGACAGCTTCGGTGAGCGCGTGACGTGCGGCGGCTTTTGGTCGATCGAGGCGAGGCCGGAATCCGCGCCATGTGGCTGATTTGGTGTCGCGGCACCCCGGACCCGTCCAGGCTGAGCCCCAGGATCCACTTCGACGATCCCGACCGGGATCGCGACAGATCAGAACGCCTCGACGTCATCCCGATCAAGGCGGAGCACCGCCGGCTGTCGCTGAGCAAGCTGGCGGACATGCCGGATTACCAGCCCGTCGGAGAGCGCCGATGACGGCCTGGACGAGCAAGCTGACCGAGGCGCAACAGCAGCGCATCTGCGAGTTGGCCGCGCCGGGCCCGAACTGCAAGCGCCGCACCGCAGGACGGATCGCCCAGGTGCTCGGCGTTTCGAAAGATGCGGTCGCATGGTTCATGTATCGCAACGGCCTGAAGCTGCGAAGCGAACGGCCCATCAAGGGACCGTACCGCCGGAAGAACGGCAGCACCTGTCGTCCTTTCACGCCTGAAGAGGATGCGCTGATCGAGCGCCTCAGCAGCGAGGGGCGCACCAGGGCTGCAATCGCTGCGGAGGTGAAACAGGTATTCGGGTATGATCGGCGCGCCACGTCGATCCGCGCCCGGCTCGTCATGCTCGCCGGCTTCGAGGCCGCAGCCGAAGAATTTCGGGTGACGGCGTGAGCTGCACATGAGCCCCGCGCGGCGACAGATCGAGATCGTCCCGGTCGGCGAGCGTGAGGTGCTCGTGGAGCTGCCGCGCCTGTGGTGGCTCCTTCGCGAGTTCCGCAAGCTGTTCCCGCGCGCCAAGCCGGCGCCGGAGGTGTGGGTCTTTGTCGTCAGAGGCAAGACGGCGATGCCGCGCCTGGGACGCTGGGACCGTCGTTCGGGCAAGCGCGTGGCCGAGGACCTGCGCTGTCGCGAGCAGGCCCGGCGCGATGCGGAGTGGGAGCAGTCGGCTTGAGCGGGCGCGGCGGACCTCGTGATGGGAGAGGCCGGTTCTTCCCCCGCCGCTGTTCCGACCCGAACTGCACCGGGCGCCTGGTGCGCGAGGACGACGAGCTGCTGTTCCGCCGCTGGCGCCGCAACGGGCTCACACACGAGGACCGGCGCGGCGCGCCGATCGTCGCCTGCCGGGTCTGGCACCAGGATGGAGGGCCGCGGCCGTGACCTTGGTAACCCGGCGTGGCATCGCGAACCGCTGCCCGCACTGCGGTTATCAGACGGATTGCGTCTCGTCCGTTGGAAGCGGCCGCAAGCCGGGCGACGGCAACCTCTCGCTGTGCTTCGAGTGCGGGGAGTGGGCGGTGTTCGGGCCCGACCTAAGGCTGCGTGCGCCCACCGACAAAGAGTTTGTTGTGATCGGAGAGGACAAAGCTTGTCGCACTGCGAGGGCGGCGTGGGTCCTTACTCAGCGGAACCGCCGGGCATGACTTCCGCCGCCACCGCCTACCCCCTCTGCTGGCCCGACGCCTTCCCCCGCGCGAAGCAACGCGAGAAGGGCGCCTTTCGAACTACCCTGGCCGGGGCGCTCGACAACGTCCGCGAAAGCCTTCGGCTGTTCGGGTCCGACAGCCGCAAGAGCGTCGCCGGCGTCGTCCTCAGTTCCAACGTGGTGCTGGGCGACAACAGACCGGCCGACCCGGGCGTCGCCGTTTGGTTCACCTGGGACGGCTTGCAGGTCTGCATTCCGGTCGACCGATACGACACGCCGGCGGCCAACCTGCAGGCGATCCACCACGTGCTCGAAGCGCGACGCACGGAGCTGCGCCACGGCACGCTCGCGCTCGTCCGCGCCACGATGAAAGGTTTCGTGGCGCTGCCGGCGCCGGACAAGCCGACGTGGTGGCGGGTGCTGGGCGTCAAGGAAGAGGCGACCAAGGCCGAGATCGAGGCGGCCTATCGCCAGCTCGCTCGCGATCGGCATCCCGACGCGGGCGGCTCGGCCGAGGCGATGGCCGAGCTGAACCTCGCGCGCGAAGCGGGGCTGAAGACCGTGCCGACGTGACCCGGAGAGCCGCTTTTCGCCAGTGCGATGTCGTTCGCGCGATTAAGGCCGCCAAGGCGGCCGGAGCCGCGCGCGTCATCGTGCGCCGTGACGGCGCGCTTGAGATCGAGATCGAGCCCCGCATGGGCGATCGGCAACAATCCCGCGAGCGGGACGAGCCACGTGACGAAGAGCGGCTGATCGTGCTCTGATGCCTGCCGCCATGCCCCGCCCGCGACCGCCTCATCTCCACAAAGAGACCACCCGGCATGGTCGCACGGTCTGGTACGTGCGCATCGACAAGGGAGCTCGGATCAGGCTCAACGAGGTGTTCGGCACGCCCGCTTTCAACGCGGCCTACCAAGCCGCCCTGGCCGGCGAGGCCGTGCCGACACGCCTTCCCGGCAAGCCGGCTGCTGGAACCGTGTCGTGGGCGATCGGGATTTTTCGCCGCTCGACCGCATGGACCAATCTTTCCCCCGCGACACGCAAACAGCGTGACGGCATTCTCGAAAAGATCGTCAAGTCACCCGCCGGTGCGGCAAGTCTAACCGCCCTTTCTCGCAAGCATATCGTCGAAGGTTGCAAGCGCCGGGCGGAGACGCCGGCCGCGGCACGGCACTTTCTTGAAACCATGCGGGCCCTGTTCCGGTGGGCGCTCGATGAAAACCTCGTGCCTGTCGATCCAACCGTCGGCGTGATCGCCAGCAAGGCGAAGAAGACCGAGGGCTTCCCGGTTTGGAGCGACGAGGACCTGGCCGTCTTTGAAGCACGCTGGCCTCGCGGTACCCGCGAGCGCGTGGCTTTCGATGTGCTGCTCTACACCGGCCTGCGCCGCGGCGATGCCGTCACCGTCGGGCGCCAGCATGTGAAAGGCGGCGTCATCAGGATCAAGACGGCCAAAACGGGGGAGCCGGTTTCCGTTGTGATCTGCCCGGAACTCGAGGCGACGCTCGCCGCCGGTCCGTGCGGCGATCTGACCTTCATCGCCGGCGAGCGAGGCCGCCCGCGTGTGAAGGAGTCCTTCGGAGAGTGGTTCCGTGAAGCGTGCCAAGCCGCCGGTGTCCGAAAGTCGGCGCACGGTTTGCGCAAGGCCGCGGCGACCCGCGATGCCAACGACGGCTTCACCGAGTCGGAGCTCGAAGCAAAATATGGCTGGCGGGGCGGCCGAATGGCTTCGCATTACACCCGAACGGCCAATCGCGAGCAGCTGTCGATCAGCGCTGCTGCCAAGACCACGAGGCGCAAAGGGTGAACACCTATTCCCGCACCCGATGATAAGGTGCGGGCCGCAGTGTCAAAAGCTATGCGATGACAGTTACTTAGGAATCGATTGGTGGGAGAGGTAGGACTCGAACCTACGAAGGCGTAGCCAGCGGATTTACAGTCCGCCCCCTTTGCCGCTCGGGACACTCTCCCCCGTTGTGCGTCACGAGGGCAGGCTTATGGAAACTGCGGTGCGCCCTGTCAACCCATCCGCCGCCGTTGCGGTTCTCCCGCGCGATGTGCCATGCCGCTCGTCGTGCAGGAGCGGGTGAGATGACGCAGCGAGCCCCGACCGAGCGCCGGGTCAATAATCGGCAAAGGCGGCCTCCGTCGGCCGGAGTCGGCGCGGCGGCCGAGCCACCGGCGGGGCAGAGTGGGCGCACGATCGTCTACGGCTTCCACGCGGTGCTGGCCGCCCTCCAGGCCAGGCGGCGGCGGTTGCTGGCGATCTACGCCACCGAGGCGGCAGCCGTTCGGCTGGCCGACGACATCGCCGCCGCCGGGCTGCAGGCCCGCGTGGTGTCGGGCGAGGAACTGTCGCGCCGCCTTGGGGCGAGCGCGGTGCACCAGGGAGTGCTGCTCGAAGCCGGGCCCGTGGAAACCATCAATCTTGGCGAAATCGTCGACCGCAGCGGGCTCGTGCTGGTGCTGGACCAGATCACCGATCCCCACAACGTCGGCGCCATCGTGCGCACCGCCGCCGCCTTCGATGTGGACGCCCTCGTCACTACCGCACGGCACACCCCCGAACTGGCCGGGATCGTCGCCAAGGCCGCTTCGGGCGGCCTCGATCACCTCCCCGTGGCGGAAGTGGTCAACCTCGCCCGCGCGCTCGACGAATTGGGCGAGCAGGGATATTGGCGCATCGGGCTCGATTCGGGGGCACCCGTGGCGTTCGAAACCGTGCCGCTGCGCCGCCCGGTGGCGCTGGTGCTGGGAGCCGAAGGAAAGGGATTGCGGCACCTGACGCGCCAGCGCTGCGACGCGCTGGCAAGGCTCGACATGCCCGGCCCCATCAAGAGCCTCAACGTGTCCAACGCCTGCGCGGTGGCCCTGACGCTGGCTCGGCAACGGCTCGCCGTCGGGGACTGAGACCGCGGCTTGCGCCGGCCGCGCGACCTCACGGTGAATCGCCCGCGCGCGGAAATGTCTCGGCTTGCGCTTGCCGCCAAGCCACGCCACAGTTCCGCCCCGGCCGATCGATGCTTCTGCCGGCCGAGGGTGGTGGAAGAGCCGTTATGAAGGTCACTTTGGAACGAGCCGCGCTGCTCCGGTCGCTCGGCCACGTCCACCGCGTGGTGGAGCGTCGCAACACGATTCCGATCCTGTCCAACGTGCTGCTACGCGCCGAAGGCCAGTCGCTGACGCTGAAAGCCACCGATCTCGACCTCGAAGTCACGGAGATCGTCGCCGCCGACGTCGGTCAAAAGGGAGCGACCACCCTGCCGGCCCACATCCTCCACGACATCGTGCGCAAGTTTCCCGACGGCGCCCAGGTCAGCCTGGAGAACACCGGCGACGGCGCGCAATTCATCCTGCGATCCGGGCGCTCCCGCTTCAACCTGCAGGCTCTGCCCGAGGCCGACTTCCCCGACCTCACCACCGGCGAAATGAGCCACAGCTTCCTGATCGGCGCCGCCAACCTGAAGCGGCTCATCGACAAGACGCAGTTCGCCATCTCCAACGAGGAAACCCGCTACTACCTCAACGGCATCTACATGCACACGATCGACGTCGGCGGCACCAGCATGCTGCGCGCCGTCGCCACCGACGGTCATCGCCTCGCCCGCGTCGAGGTGCCCGCGCCACCCGGCGCCGCCGGCATGCCGGGCATCATCGTGCCGCGCAAAACGGTCGCGGAGGTGCAGCGCCTCACCGAGTCCGGGGCCGAGGAGATCAAGGTGGAAGTCTCCACCGCCAAGATCCGCTTCACCTTCGGCGACGCCGTGCTCACCTCCAAGCTGATCGACGGGACCTTCCCCGACTATCTCCGCGTCATTCCCAGCGGCAACGACAAGCGCCTGACCGTCGAATGCAAGCCCTTCAAGGAAGCAGTCGACCGCGTGTCCACCATCTCCTCGGAGCGCGGCCGCGCAGTGAAGCTCGCCGTGGCGGACGGCAAGCTGACGCTCTCGGTGACCAACCCCGACTCCGGTTCGGCCGTCGAGGAACTGGAGGTGGATTACGATGCCGCCCCGCTCGATATCGGCTTCAATGCCCGCTACCTCCTCGACATCACCGCGCAGATCGACTCCGACACGGCCCTGTTCAAGATGGCCGATCCCGGCTCGCCGACGCTGGTGCTGGATCGCGACGGCGCTACCGCGCTCTACGTGCTGATGCCGATGCGGGTCTAAGCAGCTTTCGCAAAACGACCTGCGGTTTTGCGAAACTGCGACCTTTCAAAGAGCTAAGCGGACGAAGCGTTGCCAACCAACGCGAACGTGCTTGGCGCATCGGACCCGAGCCGATGCTTGGTCCGATGCTCTACCGGAAGGCGTTGCAGGCATGGTCCATCAGCGCCTCGCCGTGGGCCTCGTCGCGACTGTTCGGGATGCGGCGGCGTGCCAGCAGCACGAAGGCGGGCTTGCCCCGGACTTCGGCGGCGACGGCAACGATGGTCACTTGATCCATGCCGCCGGGCGGCACGCCGAGACCGGCTTGGACGATGGCGAAGATGTTGGAGCGCGCGAAGTCCGCCTCGTCGAGCAAGGTGGCGACGTAGCGGGGCGCCCGCGGCAGGACGGTGATCGGACTCCAGGTGCCGGCGTGAAGGTGGCCGATCTGCTGCGCCAAAGATTGCTTCACGTCGCGTCGGACGCAGTCGACGTGGATGTGGAGCTGATCCTGGCTGCGGCCCGGTCGCGAGTTGACCGCGAGGGCGAAGTCATCGCGGTTTGGCTGGCGCTGGAGGGCCTCGGACACGAAATGCCGAGCCCCCCAGGCGTTGGCGAAATAGTTGGGCGCATCGGCCGCGAGCAGCCGATCCGCCTCGATGCCGCTGGTGCGCACCGTCGGCGTCACCACCAGATGGGTCGATTCGAAAGGCGCGCGCAGGACGGCAAACCCTCGGCCAGGACCGCGGCCGAGTTCCACGGCCAAGCAGGGAAAGGATCCGCCGATGAGGTCGTGGGACGCGACGCAGGCCTGAACCACGCGCCAGAGAAGGCCGCGTTCCCCGGCGAACGCCGCGACAGGAAACGAAAGCACGATGGCGAAAAGGATGGCAGCGCGTTTCATGACCGGGCCGGACTATGCCCGATCTTTCCTTGTCGCGGAATGAACGTGACGGCTCGCGGCCCTCAGCGTCGCACGAAGTTCATGATCAGCGAGATGATCAGCAGAACGATGGCGACATAGAAGATCAGGCTCGCCGCAGACGAAGCCGCTCCGGCCGCGCCGCCGAAGCCGAGGAAGCCGGCGATCACCGCCACGACAAGAAATATCAGTGCCCAGTACAGTAGGTTGCCGACAGGCATGCTCGTCTCTCCTTGTAACGGCAGAAAAACCGGCAGTGCCAGGGCAAGTTCCACTAACCTACGGAAAGAACGGCTGCTTCTAGTCTTATATGTCTTTTCCTTAAGGCAGGCGTTCAGGCTGCTTGTTGCCCTACCAGAGCGCTGACCGCGGCGAGCGCATTCTGCGACGAGCCGCCGTTGGGACCGCCGGCCTGCGCCATGTCGCGTCGCCCGCCCCCGCCCTTGCCGCCGAGTTCGGCGGCGGCGGCCCGGACCAGGGCGACGGCGTCGAAGCGGCTGGTGAGGTCGGGCGTCACGGCGACGACCACGCCGGCCTTGCCGTCGCCGGCGATGCCGATGATCGCGACGATGCCGGACCCGATCGCCTGCTTGGCGTCGTCGGCCATCACCTTCAGATCCTTCATCTCGATCCCGGCGACGGCCTTGCCGAGGAACTTGACGCCGGCGATCTCGGCGAACGCCGGCAAAGCACCGCTCTCCCCCTCGCCCGCCATTGCGAGCTTGCGGCGCGCGTCCGACAGTTCGCGCTCCAACTTGCGCCGATCCTCGATCAGGGCGGCGAGGCGCCGCCCGGCCTCGTCCTCCGGCGCCTTGAGAAGGGCGACGAGGTCGCTCAAGGCCGCCGCCTTGGCGTTCAGGTGATGGCGGGCGAGCGTGCCGGTTTTCGCCTCGATGCGGCGCACGCCGGCCGCCACCGCGCCGTCGCCCACGATCGTGATGAGGCCGATGTCGCCGGTTCGCTCGACATGGGTGCCGCCGCACAGTTCCACGGAAAACGCGGGCCGGTGCGGATCGGCCTCGTCCAAACCATCGACGCCCTCGCGCAGACCCATGGACACGACGCGTACCTCGTCCCCGTACTTCTCGCCGAACAGGGCGCGCGCCCCCGACCCCATCGCTTCGGCGATCCCCATCTGCCGCGTCACCACGGGCGTGTTGTCGAGAACGGCGCGGTTGGCGATCTCCTCGACGCGTGCCAACTCATCGGCTGCGATCGGCTTATGGTGCGAGAAGTCGAAACGCAGCCTGTCATCGGCGACGAGCGAGCCTTTCTGCGCGACATGGTCGCCCAGCGTCAGGCGAAGCGCCTCGTGGAGCAGGTGGGTCGCGGAATGGTTGGCGCGGATCGCCGCCCGGCGGGTGTGATCGACCGCGCAATCGAGAACCGCGCCTGCGCTCAGGGTGCCGACCTCGACGGTTCCGTCGTGGACGAACAGGTCGCCGAGCTTCTTCCGGGTGTTGGTGACACGAACCCGCAGCTCGCCACCGGCCGCGCTTCGGCCGGTCATCACGCCGGCGTCGCCGACCTGACCGCCGGACTCGCCGTAAAACGGCGTCTGGTTGAGCAGGATGGCGACCTCGTCACCGGCGGAGGCGGTGCAGACGGTCTCGTTGCCGGCAAGGATCGCCGTCACCTCCGCCTCGACGCGTTCGGTCGCGTAGCCGAGGAAGTCGGTGGGGCCGATCCTGTCGCGCAGGGCGAACCAGTGCGTATCGGTGGACTTCTCGCCCGAGCCGGTCCAGGCCCGGCGCGCTTCGGCCTTCTGCTGCGCCATCGCCTGATCGAAGCCGGCGAGATCGACGCCGAGCCCTTTCGCGCGCAGGGCGTCCCGGGTCAGGTCGAGCGGGAAGCCGTAGGTATCGTAGAGCTTGAAGGCGACCGTTCCCGGCAGCGTGCCCTTGGCGGGCAGCGCCTCGGTTTCCTCATCAAGCATGGCAAGGCCGCGCGCCAAGGTGATGCGGAAGCGCGATTCTTCCAGCTTCAGCGTTTCGCCGATCAGGGCTTCGGCGCGGAGAAGCTCGGGATAGGCTTGCCCCATTTCGCGCACCAGCGTCGGCACAAGGCGCCAAAGAAGCGGCTCGGGCGCCCCCAGGATCTGAGCGTGACGCATCGCCCGGCGCATGATCCGGCGCAGCACGTAGCCGCGTCCCTCGTTGGCCGGCAGCACGCCGTCGGCAACGAGGAACGCGCAGGCGCGCAGGTGGTCGGCGATGACGCGATGGCTCGCCCGCAGCGGTCCGCGCGGATCGGTCGACGTGGCTGCGGCGATGGCCTCGATCAGCGTGCGGAACAGATCGATGTCGTAGTTCGATTGCACGCCCTGCAGCAGGGCGGCGATGCGCTCCAGCCCCATGCCGGTGTCGATCGAGGGGCGCGGCAGCGGATGGCGCTGTTGCCTGCCGACCTGCTCGTACTGCATGAAGACGAGGTTCCAGAACTCCAGATACCGGTCGCCGTCCTCGTCGGGGCTGCCGGGCGGACCGCCGGCCAGGGACTCGCCCTGATCGAAGAAGATTTCCGAACAGGGCCCGCACGGACCCGTTTCGCCCATCGACCAGAAGTTGTCCGCGGTGGGGATGCGGATGATCCGCGAATCGGGAAAGCCGGCGATCTTCTTCCAAAGCGCGTGGGCCTCGTCGTCGTCGTGGTAGACGGTGACGAGCAGGCGGGACACGGGCAGGTCGAAGGTCTTGGTGATCAGCGTCCAGGCGAGTTCGATCGCCTGCGACTTGAAATAGTCGCCAAACGAGAAGTTGCCGAGCATCTCGAAGAAGGTGTGATGACGCGCGGTATAGCCGACGTTGTCGAGATCGTTGTGCTTGCCGCCGGCGCGCACGCATTTCT
This sequence comes from uncultured Beijerinckiaceae bacterium, assembly GCA_937863205.1. The sequence continues at coordinate 22,035 of CALMGA010000388.1, forward strand.
GCGAGGAAGCAGCCCGCACGAACGGGCGCCGTTCCTGCCCGGTGAACACGTTCTTGAACGGCACCATGCCGGCGTTGGTGAACATCAACGTCGGATCGTTGCGGGGGACGAGCGGCGCGGACGCCACGACCTCGTGGGCATTGCGGGCGAAATAGTCGAGAAACGCCGCGCGGATTTCGTTGACGCCGGTTCCGTTCATCTTGCCTCGAAAGCCCTGCTTCACCGGGCCGGCGACCCCGCCTCGACAGCGTCAGGCGGGTGAGGCGCCCGTTCTAGCGAGCGCACCGGAAGCTGTCGAGGCGAGACCGCCGAGGCTTACGCACCCTCGCCGTCCTCGTCCTGGTCGGCCTGATCGAGGATGCGGTCGGCGACCAGCCCGGAGTTCTCCCGGATCGCCCGCTCGATCTTCTCCGCCGCGGCCGGATTGGCCTTCAGGAACGCCTTGGCGTTCTCGCGCCCTTGCCCGAGGCGCTGGCTGTCGTAGGAGAACCAAGCACCCGATTTTTCCACGACTCCAGCCTTGACCCCGAGGTCGACCAGCTCGCCGACCTTCGACACGCCTTCGCCGTACATGATGTCGAATTCGACCTGCTTGAAGGGCGGCGCCACCTTGTTCTTCACCACCTTGACGCGGGTCTGGTTGCCGATCACCTCCTCGCGGTCCTTGATCGAGCCGATGCGGCGGATGTCAAGGCGGACGGAGGCATAGAACTTGAGCGCGTTGCCGCCCGTCGTGGTCTCGGGCGAGCCGTACATCACGCCGATCTTCATGCGGATCTGGTTGATGAAGATCACCATGGTCTGCGAGCGCGAGATCGAGGCGGTGAGCTTGCGCAGCGC
>CALMGA010000389.1 GCA_937863205.1 uncultured Beijerinckiaceae bacterium
GTTGAGCGAGGCCGACGTCGCAGGCGTGGCCGAGATCGAGAGCGTGGACACGCTGCGCTTCGATCCCGCCCGCGCGACGCTGCAGGCCCGCCGCGTCAAGCGCCTCGGCGCGCTGGTGCTCGGCGAAGGCAACGGCCCGGTGCCGGCCACGGCGGAGGCGGCGGCGATCCTGGCTGCGGGACTGGCCGGGCTCGGCATCGCCAGACTGCCGTGGACGCCGGCGCTGGCGCAATGGCGCGACCGCGTCCGGTTCCTGCACGCGGCAGCCGGCGAGGGTTCCGCCTGGCCGGACCTTGGGGATGGAGCGCTGGCCGCCGCCGACGCGCCCTGGCTGGCGCCGTGTCTGATCGGCCTCGCCGGCCTGTCCGAGATCGGCCCCGAGCGCCTGGAGGCGGCGATCAAGGCGTTGCTGCCGTGGGATCTCGCCCGTCGCCTCGATGCGGAGGCGCCGGCCCTGTTCACCACGCCGGCCGGCGCCGCGCACCGCCTCGATTATGCCGCCGAAGCCGGCCCGACCCTGTCGGTCAGGGTGCAGGAGCTCTACGGGCTGGCTGTTCACCCGACCCTGGCCGGCGGCCGCGTGCCCCTGGTGCTCGCCCTGCTGTCGCCGGCCGGGCGGCCGATCCAGATCACCCGCGACCTTCCCGGCTTCTGGCGCGGCTCCTGGGCGGCTGTTCGCAGCGAAATGCGCGGGCGCTATCCCAAGCACGTCTGGCCGGAAGACCCCGCGGCGGCGGCGGCGACGCTGCGCGCCAAGCCGCGCCCAAACTGAGCCACGCGCGAACTGAGCCAAAACTTGTGATGGGAACCGGCTGCCAAGCCGGCGCTGTCGGGCCGGTCGACGGCACATCGCCGTTGCTTGATCATGCCTCGTGTCTTGCCGTGGGCGCGGCAAGCTGCTGTCACCATCCTGCCGCAGGGTCATGAACGTCGTGAGCCCGCATGAGGCATCGAGTCCGATCCGATGCTCCAGCGTATTGATCCGCATCGGATTTGATTCGAAAACCGCTGCGCACTCCTCGGTCCGATGCTCCAGCTGCAATCCCGCCCTCAAGTTTCACCGGCTCCGCGATGACCAAGCTGCTCCTCGTCGAGGATCACGAAGAACTCTGGGATTTCCTGTCGCGGCGGTTGCGCAAGCGCGGCTTCGAGGTCGTTCTCGCCCACGATGGCCGGCAGGCGCTGGATCAGGTCGCCGCGCAGGTGCCGGACCTCGTGCTGCTGGACATGGACCTGCCGGTGATGGACGGCTGGAGCGTCGCACGCGCCCTCCGCGCGGCCGGCGACGCCACGCCGGTGATCGCCCTGACCGCCCACGCCATGAGCGGCGACAGGGAAAAGGCGTTGGCCGCCGGTTGCGACGACTACCATCCCAAGCCCGTCGACTTCAGCCGCCTGCTGGGCCAGATCGGCGACGCCCTACGCGCGCCGGGCGGATCGGGCGCCTAAGGCAGCCCTCATCGATCAGCCCGCGTTGATCAGCCCGCGTTGATCAGCCCTCGTCGAGCAGCTGGCGGACGCGCGTGGCCAGCGCTTCCATCGCGAAGGGCTTGGTGAGCACCTGGACGCCGCTCGTCAGGGTGCCATGGTTGAGCACCGCGCCTTCCGCATAGCCGGTGATGAAGAGGATCTTGAGCTCGGGGCGCAGCTTGCGCGCCGCTTCGGCGACCTGCCGGCCGTTCAGGCCGCCGGGCAGGCCGACATCGGTGATGAGAACGTCGCAGCGGGCGTCGGAGTGCAGCAGCTTGAGGCCGTCCTTGCCGTCGGCCGCCGCCGCGGTCTTGTAGCCCAGCTCGTCCAGGACTTCCTTGGCCAGGGCGCGCACGGCCTGTTCGTCGTCGACGATGAGAACGGTCTCGCCCGCGACCGCGCGCGGCGCCGATGACAGCGCCGTCCGCTCCGCATCCCGTTCCGCCTTGCCGTGGTGGCGCGGCAGGATGAGGCGCATGGTTGTGCCAAGTCCGGGGCGGGTGTGGACGCGCACGTTGCCACCCGACTGGCGGGCGAAGCCGTAGATCATCGACAGGCCGAGGCCGGTGCCGGATCCCATCGGCTTGGTGGTGAAGAAGGGTTCGAACACGCGCGCGGCGACTTCGGGCGTCATGCCGCTGCCGTTGTCGGTGACGCTGAGCGCGACGTAGTCGCCGGGCGGAAGGTCGCGCTCGCCGGCATCGCGCGTGCCCAGGCGCGAGTTGCGGGTGTCGACGATGATGCGCCCGCCCTGGGGCATGGCGTCGCGGGCGTTGATGCAAAGGTTGAGCAGCGCGTTTTCCAGCTGGCTCACGTCGACCAGAACGGTCCACAGGCCCGGCTCGCGCACCACGTCCAGCGCGATTTCCGGCCCCACGGTGCGCCGCAGCAGTTCCTCCATCCCGGCCACGAGCGCATTGGCGTCGGCCGGCTTGGGGTCGAGCGTCTGCTGGCGGGAAAAGGCGAGCAGGCGATGGGTCAGCGAGGCGGCGCGTCCCGCCGCCTCCTGCGCCGTGCGGACGTAGCGCTCGACCTTGTCGTGGCGTCCTTGCGCGAGGCGCGTTTCCAGCAGGTCGAGGCTCCCCATGATGCCGGTGAGGAGATTGTTGAAGTCATGCGCCAGGCCGCCGGTGAGCTGGCCCACCGCTTCCATCTTCTGCGACTGCCGCAGCGCCGCCTCGGCGGCGCGCTGTTGCGTGATGTCGCGGCCGCAGAACAGGACGAGGCCCTCCTCCTCGTTGGAATAATCAACGGCGACGCCCACGATCTGCACCACGGTGGAGGTCCGTGGCGCGATCCGCCCCTCGACCACGTAATCGACGATATCGCCGCGCAGTGCCTGCCGGGTATGGGCGCGGATGCTGTCAGCGCCCTCGATCCCCGTGACGTCGTCCACGGCCCGCCCCGGCAGATCGCCGCGATCGCCGGCGAACAGCACGCCCGCCGCCCGGTTGACGTCCTCGAACATGACGCTGCCGTCGCGCGACAGCCGCATCAGGTAGAGGATGTCGGGGCAGGCATCGAAGATCGTCTGCAGGCGGGCCCGGCTCCGGTTGAGTTCGTGCAGCTGCCGGAAGACGTCGCGCTCCAGATCCTCGTTGTCGCGTGTCAGCGCTTCAACGGCGGCGACCTGAGCCTCGATGTCGGCGGCTGTCCCGACATAGGCGGCGACGACGCCCTCGGCGGCGAGGGCCGGGGCGTACTTCACGAGATGCCAGCGGTGGCCGCCGCCGGCCGCGCGCAGTCTGACCGGCATCTCAAGCGGCAGCGAGCCGGCGACGCAAACGGCCAGCATGTCCACGAAGCGAACGTGATCGTCTGGATGGAGAACGACCGCCAGGCCGGCGGCAACCATCTCTCCGGGGAAAACGCCGGTCATCGCGCACAAGGCATCGTTGGCCCAGTCCAGCCCGCCGTCCGGCTGCGCGGTCCAGACCGGACCCGGCATCAGCTGGGCGGCCTGCCGGAACGCGGACGCGTCGCGCCAAAGATTTGCTGGAGGTGGCACTGCGCCGTGCTGTCGTCCTTGACGAGCCGCCCCGGCTCTTCATCGCTTGCGTATGGCGAAGCCGTCGGCGGGGCAAGCCCGATACCGTCTAACCATCGAGATCGCAGGACGTTTCCGGCGCCAGGGCCGAGGCTTGGGGGCAAGGCTTGGGGGGCAAGGCTTGCCTTACCGCCCCCGTCAGGGTGGCACAGCGGCGGGCGGCTGTGCCACCTCGCCCGCGCGAGGGGCGGTTCCCAAGGCGCGCAGCTCCGTCGCCAGCTCGTCCATGCTGGTTTCGTCCTTGCGCAGGACGCGGCGAGCCTCGCTCAACCGTTCGCGATCGGCGCTGGATACGTCCCGGGCGCTGAGAACCACGACGGGGATGGTCGATCCGCCGGGTACATCGCGCAGGCAGTCGAGAAAGGCGAAGCCGTCCATCACCGGCATGGTCAGGTCGAGCAGGATGAGGTGGGGCGGTGCCCGCCGCACCGCCTCCAGGGCCTCGGCCCCGTTGCCGGCTTCCCGCACCTTCCAGCCGTTGCGCTCCAGCCCGGCGCGCAGGCGCTGGCGGGTATCGGCCTCGTCGTCCACGACGAGCACGCTGTCGCCGGCCTTGCGGACTTCTTCCAGCACCAGCTTCAGCCGCGCCCATTCGATCGGCTTTGCGACCACGTCCGCCGCGCCCAGCGAGGCGCCGAGCCTGGCTTCCGCGACGAAGCTGACGATCACCACGGGGATGTCGGCCGTGTCGGCATCGGCCTTCAGCATCCGCAGCACCGACCAGCCGTCGGCGTCGGGCATCATCACGTCGAGCAGGATGACGCGGGGCCTGAACCTGCGGGCCAGGTCCAGCCCGGAGCGCCCGTCGCCGGCGGTTCGCACGGCGAAGCGCTGCTTGCGCAGGAAGCGGGTCAGCAGTTCGCGCTGCGAAGCCTCGTCGTCGATGACGAGCACGAGGTCGCGTTGCATGTCGGCCGGCACGCTCTCGGTCGTCCTGGTCGCCCCTGCCACCTCGCCGTCCGACGCTTTCGCGGGCAGGATGGCGGGAATGCGCAGGGTGAAGCAGGTGCCCTGGCCGGGCGTGCTGTTAACGGTGACGTCGCCACCGAGGAGGCGGCTCAGGGCACGCGTCAGGGCGAGCCCCAGGCCCGTGCCCCCGAAACGGCGGGTGGTGCTCTCGTCGGCCTGGGTGAAACGCTGGAACAAGCGTTCGAGCTGCTCCGGGGTCATGCCGATCCCGGTGTCCTCCACCGCGAAGGACACGGTGTCGGCCTCGCCTTCCCGCGCCTTCTCCCGGCGCACGCGAAGGGTGATGCGGCCGCCTTCCGTGAACTTGCTGGCATTGCCCAGCAGGTTGAACAGGCACTGGCGCAGCTTGACCGCATCCGTGTGCATCGCGCCGAGATCGGAGGCGAGGTCGAGCTCCAGCACGTTCTCCTTCTGCTTGGCGAGGGCCTCCACGGTGGCGACGACCTCCGTCGCGAACGCCCCGGCGTCGAAGGTTTCGCCGACCACCTCCATCCTGTTGGCTTCCACCTTGCTCAGGTCGAGCACGTCGTTGATGAGGCTGAGGAGGTGCTTGGCATTGGACTTGATCTTGGCGAGATCGGTCAGCAGGGCCGGCTCGCCGGTGTCGGCGGCTTCCTCTTCCAGCAGTTCGGTGTAGCCGATCACGGCGGACAGCGGGGTGCGCAACTCGTGGCTCATGTTGGCGAGGAAGGCGCTTTTGGCCCGGTTCGCCGCCTCGGCCGCTTCCCGCGCGGCTTCCGCCTCCACCCCGCGCTGCCGCAATTCCTCGGTGAGACGCGCCCGGATCGCTTCCGCCTTCTTGCGGTTGTCGATGTCCGACACGGCCACAACCGCGCCGGTGACGGCGCCCGATTCATCGCGTATCGCCCGCGCGCTCAGGTCGAGCCAGACGCGCTGTCCGTCCCGGCGCTCGTAGTGAACCTGGAGCGAGGCTTCCCCGGCGTCCTGCCGAACGACCCGCGCCAGCGGATATTCGCGCGCCTCGACCTGGCGGCCGTCGGCGTGGAAGGCCCGCCATTCGCCGTACTCTGCCAAGCTTCGGGTACGCCCGCTCGATGCGCCGACGATCTCCTCCATCCGCTTGTTGCGCCCGATGATCCGTCCCGATGGCGCTTCGGCGAACAGGATGCCGACCGGAACCGTGTCCAGGATGGTGCGCAGGTTCCTTTCGCTGGCCTGCAGGTGGGCGACCGCCGACTCGTTCTCGCGCATGATCCTGCGCAGCGCGCCGCACACCCTGACCATCACCAGCACCACCAGCAGGTACTCGCCAACGGCGATCCACTGCGGCACCGTCAGCTGCCACCGCGAGGCGCCGGGATGGTCGAAGAAACTCGCCGCGGCGACCACCGACACCAGGGTCGCGAGAAGCCCGGCCCACTCGCCAAAGGCGACGCTGAGCAGGAACACCACCGGCAGGTAGAGCAGGAAGGGCGCCACATCGAGCGCCACCACGAGCCGGAAGCTGGTGATCAGGCCGAGCACCACCACCACGGCGATGTATTTGAACCAAGGCGCCGCGTCCCGGCGGGCCAGAAACGTCAGGAACTGGTGCAAGTGATCGCTCCGGCGACCGCGCTCGCCAGCGGAAAACTACAACCCACGGCGCGGCCTCATTTCACGAAGACGTAGATATCCACCTGCAGATTGGGGTCGTCCGGGGTGGTCAGGTCGGTGAGGTATTCCTCGATGTAGGGGCTGTCGACCTGCATGCCCTTGGCATCGAGAAAGGCTGTGATGACGTCGTAGGTCGAGTCGATGTCCTCGTAGGCGCCGCGGTGCTGGAACTTGATCGCCTTGCCCGAAGGCGAGGTCGCCACGCTGACGCCATCGCCAAGGTCGGCCTTGTCGGGCTTGGCCGCCAGCGGCACGCCGGCCTCGAACTTGAAGCCCTTGTCGTCGGGCTCCGAGAAGATGGTAATGGGATGGCCCGAAGGCTTCAGGCCGGCCTTGTCCATCGCCTTCTTCACCGTATCGAGCGACACCTTGATCGACTTGAAGGCGTCGTCATAGGTCGATTGGCCCTTCACCATGACCAGCGGGCGCGCCGGCACGTCGACGTTCTCGGTGGTGGCGTTGTCGGGCACCCCCGGCGAGCCCTGCCGTTCGATCTCGTTGGATTGCGGCTTCCCGCCGGGCGCCAAGGGCGTGGGG
>CALMGA010000390.1 GCA_937863205.1 uncultured Beijerinckiaceae bacterium
TCGTAGCGCCCGCCGCCGCCGACCGAGCCGAAGCGGATCGGGCGGCCGTCGTCGCCCTTCACCTCGAAGGTCAACTCGGCCTCGAAGACCGGGCCGGTGTAGTATTCCAGGCCGCGAACGACAGTCGCATCAATGCGGATGCGATCCACGTTATAGTCCGCTCTTGCTGCCAGCTTGGCTATTTCCTCAAGCGTGTCGAGGCCTTCGCTGACTAGCGGGTGCGCTGGCAATGCTGAACGTAGGTTGGAAATCGTTTTCTCGTTATTGTATCGAACAAACCAATCTTCGTTCCAACATACTGCGCCCGGCGAATCCTTGCTGACGTTCTCCAAAGGTGTTGGACTGGTTACAAACGAGGTGACGAGCACATCAATCTGCTCTTTATCTAAGTTGGCACCTTTGGTGAAATCTCCTGAATCATCCTTGCGTCCCTCGCCAAGCAGGAGGCGAACACCAGCTTCGCGAAGTCTATCGCTCTTATCGATCGCCCGCAGCACGGTGAGCCGCCGCCCGGCGTTCCCTTCGCCGCCCAGCCCGATCGCCTCCATCACCCCGTCGAGCACCTTGCGGTTGTTGACCTTGATCACGTAGTCGCCGCGCTTGATCCCCAGCGCTTCCAGCGTGTCGGCCGCCATCATGCACAGCTCGGCATCGGCCGCGACGCTGGCCGAGCCGACCGTGTCGGCGTCGAATTGCATGAACTGGCGAAACCGCCCCGGCCCCGGCTTCTCGTTGCGGAACACCAGGCCGGCGCGGAACGAGCGGTAGGGCCGGGGCAGCTTATCCCAGTTCTCGGCGACGTAGCGGGCAAGCGGCGCGGTCAGGTCGTAGCGCAGGCTCAGCCACTGCTCGTCGTCGTCCTTGAACGAGAACACGCCAGCGTTGGGGCGGTCGAGATCGGGCAGGAACTTGCCCAGCGCGTCGGTGTACTCGATCAGCGGCGTTTCCACGGCCGCGAAGCCGTACAGCTCGTACACCTGCCGGATCTTCTCCAGCATGCGGTGAGTGGCGGCGATGGCGTCGGGGCCGCGGTCGCCGAAGCCGCGCGGCAGGCGCGCCTCCGCCCGTGTCTTGCTGTCGTTCATGAAGAAACCTGAGGGTGAGACGCTTCTTACGAAGCGGCGACCGCGCCGGCAAGGCCGGCTCTTTCTCCCCGCGACACCGCGCCCCATATCATGGCGATGCGGGTGAGTCCCGTGCCAGCTCAGGAGAAACCCATGTCACCCGAAGAGCGCCAGCTCCTGCAGGGGGTATTCGACCGCATGCGCAACAATTCCAGCGCCCCGCGCGACAACGAGGCCGACCGCCTCATCGCCGACAACGTCCGCTCGCAGCCCTATTCCCCTTATTTCCTGACCCAGGCCGTGATCGTGCAGGAGCAGGCGCTGCAGGCGGCGAACCAGCGCATCCAGCAGCTCGAACAGCAGGTGCAGAACGCGCCGAGCCAGTCGTCGGGCGGCGGCGGCGGGTTCCTGTCCTCGATCTTCGGCGGCGGCCATTCCGCGCCCGTGCCGGCGACGCGCCCGCAGGTGTGGAACCAGGGCGGCGCCGGGCCGAGCGGGCAGGGGCAAGGCTACGGGCAACCGCAGGGCGGCTACCCGCCCCAGCAGAGTGGTCCGTGGGGCGGGCAGCAGGCTCCGCAAGGCGGCATGATGGGCGGCGGTGGCGGAGGATTCCTCCACGGGGCCTTGCAGACGGCGGCGGGCGTCGCCGGCGGCGCCCTGCTGTTCGACGGGATCAAGGGTCTGATGGGCGGCGGCGGCAGCCCCTTCGGCATCGGTGCCGGCACCCCCGGACTGGGTGGCCACGAGTCGGTCGTCAACAACTACTACGGCGACGACAACGGCGGCTCGGGCGGCTCGGCGGCCGACGCGTCGCAGGATGCCAACCAGGACTCCGACAGCTCGCAGGACGCCTCCGACTACGGCGTGGACGACAACAGCTCGGACTACTGAAGCGCCACCGTCTCCCCGCGACCGGCAGGGAGACGGCTGGTCTCACATCACGACGACGCGGGTGCCGACGCCGACCCGGCCGTAAAGGTCGATCACGTCCTGGTTCATCATGCGGATGCAACCCGACGAGACGTTGGTGCCGATGGTGTAGGGCTCATTGGTGCCGTGGATGCGGTACATCGACGAGCCGAGGTAGAGCGCGCGGGCGCCGAGCGGGTTGGCCTCGCCGCCGACCATGTGGCGGGGCAGGTCGGGGCGGCGGCGCAGCATCTCCGGCGGCGGCGTCCAGTCCGGCCATTCGGCCTTGCGCGACACGCTCTTCACCCCCGACCAGGCAAAGCCCGGCCGGCCGACGCCGATGCCGTAGCGGATCGCCTGCCCCCCACCCTGCACGAGGTAGAGGAACTTGTCGGGCGTATCGATGACGATGGTGCCGGGCCGCTCGTGGCCGGCGTAGGCGACGGTCTGCTTGAGGTAGATGGGGTCGATGGGCCGGGTCGCGAGGCCGGGGTCGGCCGCGACCGGATCGTAGGCGCCGTTGTAGGCTTGGGCGCCGTTGTAGACCGGTGCGCCGGTGCTGGCAGGCTGAGCGAAACTGGCCCCGTTGAACAGGCCGAGCAGGCCGCCGCCGTCTTGCCCGAACAAGGGTGCCTGACCCGACGGCGCCGCGGCCGGCGGTGCCGCGGCCAGCTGCGGCGCGTAGTCGGGCAGCCCGCCGCGCGGCAGCGATGCCCGAGCCGGATTGACGATGGCGCGGTACTCGTGAGGCCGGGCATAGACCGGCGCGGCCTGAACCGGGCCGCCGTAGACTGGGCCGCCGTAGCCGGGCTGGGCGATGGGCTCGGGACGCCCGCCCGTCATCACGTATTCGACGATGCCGCCGCCGTAGCGCCCGCCCGGCGGGGGAAACACGTCGGACTGCCGGTAGCTCGGCCGGTCGGTGGGCGAGGGGGTCGGCGCCGGCAATCCGAAGATGTCGTGCTGCGGCGGCGGAAAGATGGCCTGCCGGTAGCCTGGACGCGGCAGGCTGGGATCGGGCCCGGTGAGGCCGGGAATGACCAAGCCGTCGGCCAGCGCGACCGTTGGTGCGACGCAGAGGAGAAGGGGAAGGATTGCAGATCGGAACGCCATCGCTGCACCGTGCGCTTTACTACGATGCCGGCATCATAAAGGATAATTTTTAAGTGTAACGCTTCGAGTGCGACCATGGTTACGGTGAGACTAACAGCAATGGTTAAATAAAAAAGAGCTGAACGAGTTTGGTTGGCAGGCGCTTAACGTGCGGGCGGGAGTTGATGCAAACCCGCTACGACCGGCCGATCGCCGGCACCGCCGCCCGCAGCGCTTCTTCCTGCTTCGCGGGAAGGAGACGCCCGACTTTCACCAGCGTCTCAGGTGCTCACCCGCCGGAAGCGGTGTCGGCCACTATCGGGTTGGCGCCGGCCTGCACGGCGCGCACCTTCTGGCTACCCTCGCGAGGACCTGGCTGCAGGGACACCACCACTGCGAGCACGTCGGGTCGGTCCCGGCGAGCTTGGCGAGATCAAAGCGCCCTCAGGCGCCTTGCGGCACGCCCGACAGGTCGAGGTACTGCCCGCTGATGATCTCGCCCAACCGGCTGTTGTCCTCGACGAAGCCGGTGATGAACTCGTGCAGGCCGGCCTGGAACACGGCGCCGGTGGTGGACTTCTGCAGCCGGTCGTAGACGGTGCGGGCATGGTGCTGCGCCGCGCCCTGCCGGCCGTAGGCGCGCCCGATCGCATCGAGGAAGTAAACGATGTTGTCGTAGCACGAGATCAGCGAGCGCGGCATGTCCGGCTTCAAGATCAGCAGGTCGGCGACGAGCCAGGGCTTGATGGACTGGCGATACACCCAGTGATAGGCGGTGAGAGCCGACACGGCGCGCAGGATCGCCGTCCATTGGAAGTAGTCGAGCGAGCCGCCGACGACCTCGCTCTCGGGCAGCAGCACGTTGTACTTGACGTCGAGGATGCGGGCGGTGTTGTCGGCGCGCTCGATGTAGACGCCCAGGCGCGAGAACCAGTAGGCGTCGTTGCGCAGCATGGTGCGGTAGGCCCGCCCGTCGAAGTCGCAGGAGGCCTGCTGCACGAAGTCGAGGAAGCGGGTTCGCTCTTCCCGCTTGAGGCGCCCGCGCGAAGCCTTCAGCTCCTCGAAACGAACCAGCTCGAGCCAGGCGCCGTTGATCGACTCCCACATTTCGGAGGTCAGGGCGACGCGGATCGAGCGGGCGTTGGTGCGGGCGTTGGCGATGCAGCTGCGCACCGACGAGGGATTGTCGGTCGCGAAGGCGAGATACTCGATGACGTTGTCCTCGTCCACCGGGCGCCCGCTCGCCTTGAAGCCTTCCGCCGAGCCGGAGGCTTCCAGCACGCTGTCCCATTCGGTGCCGGGCTGGCCGGCGCCGCTCGGGTTGTATTCGCTCGGCAGGCCGGCGAGGCGCTGCGTCGCCTGGATGATGCGGGCGAGGAAATCGGCCCGCTCCATGTAGCGGGACACCCAGAAGATCGAGTCGGCCGTGCGCGCAAGCATTCGCCAAATCCCAAGCAGGTTTCGTCCCAAGCAGGTTTCGCAAAAGCGTCCCGCGGCTTTGCGACAAGAACCCGCGGTTTGATAAAGAGCTAAGCGGGTGAGATCTTAGCCTGCCGACATGAACCTGCTCAATGCGAGTGGCCGGACGGGGCGGCGTAGGCGCCGGAGGTCATAGGGTGCGAAACCGGCAGGTCGCCGACGCGCGCCGGCTTGCCGTCCGCATTATCAATGATCCAGGTGTCCTTGGTGCCGCCACCCTGGCTCGAATTGACGACGAGCGAACCGTCGGCCAGGGCCACGCGGGTCAGGCCGCCCGGAATCACCCGGATGCCGTCGGCGCCGGTCAGCACGAAGGGGCGCAGGTCGACGTGGCGCGGCGCCACGCCGGTGTCGAAATAGGTCGGGCAGGTCGACAGCGACAGTGTCGGCTGGGCGATGTAGTTCGACGGGTCGCCCTTGATCTTGGCGGCGAAGATGTCGCGCTGCTCGCGCGTGGCATGGGGCCCGACCAGCATGCCGTAGCCGCCGGAGCCGTTGACTTCCTTGACCACCAGTTCATCAAGGTGTTCCAGCACGTACTTGCAGCTGTCGGCCTCGCGGCAGCGCCAGGTTTCGACGTTCTTCAGCTTCAACTCCTCGCCGAAGTAGAAGCGCACGATCTCGGGCATGTAGGTGTAGATCGCCTTGTCGTCGGCGGCGCCGGTGCCGACCCCGTTGCAGATCGCCACCCTGCCGGCCTTGTAGGCGCGCATGATGCCGGGCACGCCCAGCATGCTTTCGGCATTGAACATTTCGGGATCGAGGAAGTCGTCGTCGATGCGGCGGTAGATGACGTCGACCTTTTTGGGGCCTTCGGTGGTGCGCATGTACACCGTATCGTCGTCGACCACGAGGTCGCGGCCCTCGACCAGCTCGACGCCGAGCTTGTCGGCGAGGAAGGAGTGCTCGTAATAGGCCGAGTTGAACTGGCCTGGGGTGAGCAGGGCGACGGTGGGATGGCCGCTGCCGGTGGGATCGACCGAGCGCAGGGTCGCGAGCAGCGCTTCGGGATAGTTCTCGACCGGGGCGACGCGGTGGTCGGCGAAGAGGTCGGGGGCGACCCGCATCATCACCTCGCGGTT
>CALMGA010000391.1 GCA_937863205.1 uncultured Beijerinckiaceae bacterium
AGCGTGTCGTGGCCGTAGGAGCCGGGGCCGGCCGGGAGCAGCACGGCCGACAGGTTCGGCCCTTCGGGAAGGCGCAGCAGCTCCGGCGGGTTCAGGAGGTCGTCGGCGAAGTTGATCGCGAAGAGCGGCGCCCGGATCGCGCCGATCCCCGCCGCCGGATCGTAGTCGTAGGAACTCTCGAAGACGTAGCTGAAGTCGTTGGCGTCGCGCATCTCCCCCTTGCGCTCCAGCGCGCCCACCAGCGAGATCGCGGCGGCTCGGGTCGGTGCCTCGCGCTGCATCGCGTCGGCGTTGCCCGTCATGATCGAGAACAACGGCAGGGCGGTGCGCGTCCAGGCGCGCGGCGGGTGCTCCTTGGGATAGTCGCCGCCGTGCCAGTCGGGGTCCTGGCGGATCGCTTGGCTGATCATCTCGCGCCACACCTCGTTGCGGCCGCTGATCTGCGCCGGCGTCGCGGCGATGGCCACGAAGGCGTCGGCGGGCGCCGTCTCCGCCCACAGCCAGGTCTGCATCCCACCCATCGAGGTGCCGAGCACGAGCCGCGGCCGCGCGACGCCGATGCGTGCCAGCAGGGCGAGGTCGGCGCGGACCTGGTCGCGGTAGCCGTAGCGGGGGAAGCGGGCATGCAGGCCGTCCGACGGCTTGGACGATCCGCCGGCGCCGATGCCGTCGGGGATGACGAGATACCAGCGCGCGGTATCGAGCGGCTGGCCGGGGCCGTAGAGCGCGTCGGCGAAGCCCGGCTGCAGGAAGGTCGCGGCGCTGCCGGTGGTGCCGTGCAGCAGGACCACGGCATTGGTGATCGCGCCGGCGGCGTCGCGCTGCGGCGTGCCGAGGGTGAGATAGTGCAGTCCGAGGTCCGGCAGGGTGCCACCGTCGGCGAAGGCGAAGTCGCGCAAGGCGACGTCGCCCGGCGTCGCCTGCGGCGCGCCGGCAAGAGGCGTGGCGAGCAGGGCGGCGGCGATCCCAACGAGCCGAGCGAAGCGCCGCATGCACCCTCCTGATCCCCGTGATCGGTCCATGTCGCCGGCTCGGGACGTCCAGTCGCGGCGGCAGACCGTGCGCCGGCGATCAAGCGCGCCCCGCGAGGGTCGGGCGCGCCCGCGCGTCAAGGAGGCGTCGGACGAGGATCGGCGGCCACCACCGCCAGAGCGACCGGCAGCGTCCAGATGCCGTAGGCCCACGACAGCTTGCTGACGTCGCCGGAACCGGCCTGCACCTCCTGATCGCCGCAGGCGCGCCGCGCGAAGGCGCCCGAGCGGACCGCCTGGCACGAGACCGGCCCGCCGTCGAGATTGAGGGTCGCGCGCAAGCCAAGCGGCGCTTCTTCAAGGAAAACCGCGAGCCGCGCCAGCGAGAAGTAGGCGTCCGTTGTGGTGCCGAACACCAACCAGCCTTCCTCGTCCGATCCGACGAAGGTGCGGTTGGCGAGCCACAACGAGGGCTTGATCGGCCGTGCCCTGCCGTCCGGCCCGAGCAGCAGGGGGTAGGACACCATTGCATCGGTCGCACCGCGCAGCGCGTCGTGCCAATCGGCATGGGCGAGGTCGCGCACGCCCGTGCCGCCGGGGCCGGCCACCAGAGCGCCTTGCCGGGCGTCGTAGGGTTCGGACCCGAGCCTGCGGCCGTCGGCGACGAACGGCGTGTCGGGCAGGCCGGAGGGCGCATAGTAGCTGCCGTTGATGACGAGCCGGGCGTCGAGGCGGCGCATCCAGCCGTCGACGGTGGTGGTGGCGGACGGGTCGTTACGGGCGACGACGCGGAAACGCGACGGGTCAGCCCTGGCCAGCAGCAGTCGGTCGACCTCCTGCGCGCCGACCATCACGGGCATCTCGCCGACGGCGAAGCCCGGCTCGGTTTCCCGCCAGGCGAAGGCGCCGGGGCGCGGCGTTCCTGCGTCGCCGGCGAGCACGCGGCGCACCGATGGCGACAGCCGCGCGCTGGTCGGCGAGATCGGCAGGAACATCGCGCCGCCATGCAGCACCAGTGCCGTCGCCGGTGTCCGCCCGAGAACGGCCCAGGTGCCGGCGAAGACGACGAGCGGCAGGGCGAGCAGGCCGGCGAGGATGACGGCGAAGCGTCTCATCGGGCGCTCCCATATGCCGCCTCAGTTCCGTTCCTTGTCGACCAGCTTGTTCGCCCCGATCCACGGCATCATCCCGCGCAGCTTGGCGCCGACCTGCTCGATCTGGTGGGCGTTGTTGCGCGCCCGCGTCGCCTTGAACGAGGTCTGGTTGACCTTGTTCTCCAGCATCCAGTCGCGGGTGAACTTGCCGGACTGGATGTCGGCGAGCACGCGCTTCATCTCGGCCTTGGTCTCAGGCGTGATGATGCGCGGCCCCGTGACGTACTCGCCGAACTCGGCGGTGTTCGAGATCGAGTAGTTCATGTTGGCGATGCCGCCCTCGTAGATGAGGTCGACGATCAGCTTCACCTCGTGCAGGCACTCGAAATACGCCATCTCCGGCGCGTAGCCGGCCTCGACCAGCGTCTCGAAGCCGGCGCGGATCATCTCGACCAGCCCGCCGCACAGCACCGCCTGCTCGCCGAAGAGGTCCGTCTCGCACTCCTCCTTGAAGGTCGTCTCGATGACGCCGGCGCGCCCGCCGCCGATCGCGGAGGCGTAGGACAGGGCGAGGTCGTGGGCGTTGCCCGACGCGTCCTGCGCGATGGCGACGAGGCAGGGCACGCCGCCGCCGCGCTTGTACTCCGAGCGCACGGTATGGCCGGGGCCCTTGGGCGCGATCATCAGGACGTCGAGGTCGGGGCGCGGCTCGATCAGGTTGAAGTGGATGTTGAGGCCGTGCGCGAAGGCGAGGGCCGCGCCCTGCTTCATGTTGCCGGCGAGGTCGGCGGCGTAGATGTCGCCCTGCAGCTCGTCGGGGGTGAGCATCATCACGAGATCGGCCCAGCGTGCCGCGTCGGCGACGCCCATCACGCGGAGGCCCTCGGCCTCGGCCTTCTTCGCCGAGGCCGAGCCGGGACGCAGCGCCACCGCGATGTCCTTGACGCCGGAGTCGCGCATGTTGAGGAGATGCGCGTGGCCTTGGCTGCCGTAGCCGACGACGCAGACGCGTTTGCCCTTGATGAGGTTGAGGTCGGCGTCCCGGTCGTAGTACACGCGCATGGCGAGGCTTGTCCCTGATACTGCTCTTGACGTTTTAGGCGCAGGTCGCCAGCGCGTCAAAAGCGGAAATGCCGGGCGATGCGGCTGCCGCCGCGGCGGGATGCGAGCGTTTGGCATCGGGCGCGATCGGCAGGTGCGGGACGTGGAGGCCGTCATGAGTGAACTGCACCGCATCACGTCGCACGCCGGGCAGTGTGGCGGCCGTCCTTGCCTGCGCGGCCTGCGCGTGCGGGTCAGCGACGTCCTCGACCTGCTCGCCGCCGGCGCGACTCGGCAGGAAATCCTCGACGATTATACCGTTCTCGAGGACGGCGACATCACCGCCGCCCTGCAATACGCGGCGCACGCCAGCGATCACGTCGTTCTGCACACCAGCGGCGAATCGAGGCAGACGCGCGTCGCCTGATGCGCTTCCTCGTCGACGCGCAACTGCCTCCGGCCCTGGCGCGCTGGCTGGCCGCTGCGGGTCACCCGGCGGATCACGTCGCCGATCTCGGTCTGGCGAGCGCCGCGGACCTGACTATCTGGGCCGCGGCGCTCGAGCGTCGAGCGGCGATCATCACCAAGGACAAGGACTTTGCCCAACTCGGGGCCGCCGCGGCCGACGGCCCGCCCGTCGTCTGGATCAGGCTGGCGAACACCCGTCGCGGGGCGCTTCTCGACTGGTTCGAGGGAGTGCTGCCCGACATCATCGCCGCTCTGCAACGCGGCGAGGCGGTGGTCGAGCTGACCTGAGAATAGGGTGGCCGCAGTTCACGGCATCTTCTGCAGTCCTCGCGTGATCGCGGCGACGCTGGAGCGTGACGCCTCCATCAAGCCGATCGAGTGTGTCCGCTCAACAGAATATCAGCCTCGCTGTTCGCCTGTCACTTGGCGGATGCTGCTCCGCTCGTGAGGACATCGAGGCGCGAGCGACTTTCAGCTCTCATGCATTCCTTCGCTGTTTCCAGATCGACCGGGTAGAGTCGCAGCTTGCCCAATACGCAACGGTCTCTTTTCGACAGATCGCCACAAGGTCTGCTTGCGTGCGACTGATGCCTTGTCAGCGGCGTGGCCCAGCGCATCCCGGTACGCGGCGGCGATCGCGCGGTCATACTCCGCGAGTCGGGGATCGTCGCAGATAAGATGCCCCGCGACTGTGGTGACCTTCAGGCAATCGAAGCTGGCAGTATTCGTAGATGTCGATACATACCGCGTTCCGAACTGATCCGTCTTGCAGTCCTTCTCTGTTGCCTTGAAGTCCAGCCAAGTGCAGCCTGTAACCGAAACGACGTCGGCCGGTAAGAAAACGATTTGGTAATCGTAACCGACTTCAGCAAAGAAGATTCGGCCAACTTGGTCAGAACTGCTGTTGATGCTGATTGTCGCGTTGTTGTTCCGCTCGTGCTCGGAATCCGTGCCAGCCGAGAGCAGGACCTTCCTTTCCGCGCCCAGGTCGCAGACGACCCTGCTGGGCTTATGCTGAAGGTACTGCGGAAGATTGTCGATGTCGTACATCGTCGAGTCGCCGTCGTCCGGCCTTTCCTCCCCGGCGAAAACGATCGTGCCGTTGAGGTGAACCGTCTTGTGACTCGCGTCGCATTTGACGCGCACCACCTGATGCCCCTCGTCAGCTCGGGTTGGACATGGTGACGTCAGCATCAGTGCGACGCCGGCTGCCGGAGCGATTCGTATCACACCCTTTCTTTTCCGAATGGCGGACATCAGGGTGTCTTCTCCGGCCCCCGCGCGATCGCGGCCACCCCCGTGCGCGACACCTCGACCAGCCCGATCGGCCGCATCAGCTCGACGAAATGGTCGATCTTGCTCGCCGCCCCGGTCAGCTCGAACACGAAGCTCGCGGTGGAGGCG
>CALMGA010000392.1:0-272 GCA_937863205.1 uncultured Beijerinckiaceae bacterium
AGTTTATTCAGTCTGTATGCTAGAGCAGATGCAGAGACGCCCCACCGGCGTTTGGCGATCACAATCTTATCTAGGCTGATTGCACGCGGTATTTTGGCCTCAACATCGGACTGAGGCATGAGAAATGATGCGGCAAAAAGTTGGGCTTCATGCTCGGCCGATTTACCTTGCTGCGGGCCCCCGTGCTTATGCATCACGAGATGGCCGAGTTCATGAGCCGCATCAAATCTACTGCGCTCCGATGATTTCGCAGTGTTCAGGAAGACATATGG
>CALMGA010000392.1:282-4222 GCA_937863205.1 uncultured Beijerinckiaceae bacterium
GTGTGTCACCTCTCCAGCATGAGAAGGCATCCAAAGTTGCTGTGTTTTCTGCCAGAGAGAATACACGGATGCCTTTTGCTTCTAGGAGCTTGACCATGTGCTTGATTGGTTGTTCA
This sequence comes from uncultured Beijerinckiaceae bacterium, assembly GCA_937863205.1. The sequence goes on from CALMGA010000392.1 coordinate 399, forward strand.
CCTAAACCCCAATGCTGGCGAAGCCAGCGAGCGGCGCGAGCAGGATCGCGTTCCTGTTCCGTCTCGATGAGATCTGTAGTTGGAAGATTGTACCGTTGCATGGTCCAGTCTGCCAGTAAGTAAGCTATATGCCCAGCGGCGATGGCAGCATCTCGTTCCGCCGCCTTCATCGCCGTCAGGCTCCGAAAGCTGACGCCTTCCTTTGTAACGGCGTCAATCTCATCTCCGTAAAAGAATGCGATAGGAAAGTCGAGAGCCCTGGCTATTGATGATAACGTTTGTACTTCAGGCTCGTGATAACCGTTCTCTAGGCGTGAAATATGGACCGGCGTCATGCCGATCTTCTCTGCCAATTTCTTGCTAGACATGCCTCGACGCTGCCTAGCAATCACCATCCTTGATGGACTGAACATCTTACCTGCTTGTGACCACAACATCGAAATCGGGAAGTGCGGCGTCATCGGTATCATCAACGAAATCGACCTGATCAATGTCTCCAGGGTTGATGATGAAGATCCGCTCGTGGAATCCGCTGAATTGTCCTCCTTCGATAGCTCGTGGTGATGACAATTCCGACGTGGTACCTGCTCATCCCTCTCGGCAGGTGTCGTTGTAACCGCGCGCGGAGCGGGCGCACCCGGCTTGGCTTGACGGGGCGGCCGGAGCAGGATTCAACCCTCGCATGGTCGTTCCTCCGCTGCCCGATCTGACGACGTTGAGCCACGCGCAGAAGGACGCATTGATCGTCGCGCTGTGGGAGCAGGTCGTGTCATCGACGGCGCGGCTCACCGCCCTGGAGCAGCGGCTGGAGCCTGCAAAGACGCCGGACAATTCCAGCGTGCCGCCGTCCAAGGGGCAGAAGCCGAACCGCTCCGACACGTCGAAGCCCGCCGGCCCGCGCAAGGGCAGCCTGGGTCGCCAGGGTGGCGGCCGCAGCCTGATGGCGGAGCCCGATCAGGTGGTGAGCGCCAAGGCGGCCGGCTGCCGGCACTGCGGCATGGACCTCGGCGAGGCGGATCACCACCTCCAGAGCCGCTACGACAGGATCGAGTTGCCGCAAGTCCGCCCCGTGGTGACGCGCGTGGAGCGCTACGCCGGACACTGCTCCTGCTGCGGCGGCACGACCCTGGCACCGGTCCCGGACGGGATGGAGGAGGGCTCGCCCTTCGGCCCGAGCATCGTGGCGATGGCGCTCTACCTGCGCTTCACCCACGCCATCAGCTATCGGCGCCTGCGCCGCCTGTTCGAGCATCTGTACGGCCTCGCCATCAGCGAAGGCGCGCTGGATGCCCTGTTCCGCCGCGCCAAACCCGCCTTCGACGACGCCACGGCGGCCATCCTGGCCCGGCTGCGCCGCTCGCGGATCGTGTGCTCGGACGAAACCAGCGTGCGGATCGATGGGCGGACCTGCTGGAACTGGGTGTTCCAGAACGGGCAGGTGGTGATCCACGTCGTGCGCAAGAGCCGGGGCGCCGGCGTGGTGGCCGAGGTGATGGGCGGCCATCGCCCGGCTATCTGGGTGTCGGACCTCTTCGCAGCACAGCAGGGCCATGCCGACCTGTGGCAGGTGTGCCTCGCGCACCAACTCCGCGACTGCCAGTTCGCCATCGACGCCGGCGACACCCTCTTCGCGCCGCGCATGAAGGCGCTGCTGCTGCGCGCCGTCATCCTGGCACGCCGGCGCAAGATTCTGGCGGCGAGCACGCGCCAGCAGTACCTCAGGCGCCTCGACCGCGACCTCGACGCCATCATGGCGCTCGGCCCCACCAATCGGCACGGTCAGCGCCTCCGAAAGCGCTACGGCAAGGTCCGAGGCGACCTCTTCACGTTCCTGATCCACCCCGACGTCCCGCCCGATAACAACGGCTCGGAGCGCGAACTCCGGCCCACCGCCACCTATCGCAAGGTCACGGGCGGGTTCCGATCAGATTGGGGAGCGGATCTCTTCGCTGCCCTCAGATCCGTCGTCGGCACAGCCGCACGCTCCGGTGTCGACGCCTATGCGGCCATCCAAAACACGCTATGCGCGTGCCAAAGTCCCGCACCGGGTTGAGCAGATACCCGCTGGTGAATGCAGGAGATCAGGCGCATCGTTATGCGGCTTGCCCTCAAGCAGATCGAACCGGCAAGGATCATCGCATGGTCCTGCTGGCGACGTGCCCACCAAGCGCACGCTAGGCAAGCACACCTTCGCAGGAAATCGTAACTGTAATGCTAGCAGCTTGTCGGACTTAACGGCTCTCCCGGTCTTCGGTATGGTGTGTTCGTCGGCGTGTGGGGATCGGTGGGGCTGAGATGAGCAACTTCCGCCCGGTCGACCGGGACATCGATTTTCTGTTTCCGCCGTCGGTGCACGATTGGCTGCCGGAGCGTCATCTGGCGCGGTTCGTGGTGGAGGTGGTGGACGGTCTCGACCTGTCGGCGATGAGCCGGAGCTACCGCGGATCGGGGTCGGCGCCGTACCATCCTTCGGTCCTGGTCGGCCTGTTGGTGTACGGCTACGCGACGGGCGTGTTCTCGAGCCGGCAGCTCGAGCGGGCCACCTTTGACAGCGTGGCGTTCCGCTTCGTGGCGTCGAACCAGCATCCCGACCACGACACGATCGCGTCCTTCCGGCGGCGTTTCCTGCCGCGCATCGAGGCCCTGTTCGTCGAGGTGCTGCTTTTGGCGCGGGAGATGGGGCTTCTGAAGCTCGGCACGATCGGGCTCGACGGGACCAAGGTCCACGCCGACGCCAGCCGCCACAGCGCCCTGTCGTGGGAGCACGCCAACCGGATCGAGGCGCAGCTCGAGGCCGAGGTGGCGGACCTCATGGCGCGGGCCGAGGCGACGGACCGGGCGGACGTGCCCGATGGGATGTCGATCCCCGACGAACTGGCGCGGCGGGCGGCGCGCTTGGCGCGGATCGCGGACGCGAAGGCGGCGATCGAGGCCCGGGCGAAGGAGCGCCACGCCCGCGAGGCGGCCGCCTATGACGCCAAAGTGGCGGAACGGGACGCCAAGGCGGCGAGGACGGGCCGGAAGCCCCGCGGCCGGCCCCCGGTTCCGCCCGTCGAGGGGCCGTTGCCGGGCGACCAGGTCAACCTCACCGACGCGGAAAGCCGGATCATGCCGGTGGCGGGCGGCGGCTTCGAGCAGTGCTACAACGCGCAGGCGGCCGTTGCGGCCGACAGCCTGCTGGTGGTGGCGGCCGACGTGTCGCAGGCCCCCAACGACAAGGGGCAGCTGACCCCCATGCTGGACAAGCTTGCCGGCCTGCCGGACGACCTCGGCCGGCCCGACGCGCTGCTGGCCGATGCCGGTTATTTCAGCGAGGCCAACGTGGAGGCCTGCGCCAGGGCGGGCATCGATCCGCTGATCGCCGCGGGGCGGGACGCCCATCATCCTGCCGTGGACGAGCGCTTCGCCCCCGCGCCGCCCGCGCCCGAAGACCCGACGCCGCTGGTGGCGATGCGGCATCGGCTCAAGACGCCCGAGGGCCGCGCGCTCTACGCGCAGCGCAAGCACACGCCGGAGCCCGTCTTCGGCATCATCAAGTCGGTTCTGGGCTTCCGGCAGTTCTCGCTGCGCGGCCTCGCCGGCGCGCGCGGCGAGTGGAGCCTCGTCACCATGGCCTGGAACGTCAAGCGCATGTTCAACCTGTCCCGGGCGACCGCCTGATCGGACCACGTCTTTCGCTTTTTCCAAGCCCGCAGGGTCGAATGCAGGGCTTCCCGGGACCATCGGGCGACGTTTCTTGGCCGAAACTCAGCGCGATCAGCCGAAACCTGAACGCAGCTGACCTCACACATGCGACCGCCGACCCCACTCCGACAAGCTGCTAG
>CALMGA010000393.1 GCA_937863205.1 uncultured Beijerinckiaceae bacterium
TGCAGCATCTTCGGGCTGAGCAAGGACAAGGTCAGGATCGTCAACGCCTTCATGGGCGGCGGCTTCGGCTCCGGGCTAAGGCCGGCTTATCAGCTATACCTGGCGGTGCTGGCCTCGCAGACGCTGGAGCGCTCCGTCCGGGTTGCGCTGACCCGCGACCAGATGTTCACCTTCAGCTACCGGCCGGAGACGATCCAGACCGTGTCGCTCGGTGCTGAAGCGTCCGGCAAGTTGACCGCGATCAAGCATCACGCCGTCGCCGGGACCTCGCATTTCGAGGATCACCAGGAGGTGGTCGTGAACTGGTCGGGTCTCCTTTACGACTGCAAGAACGCCAAGCTGACCTACGAACTTGCCAAGATCGACACCCATACGCCGGCCGACATGCGCGCGCCCGGCGCCGTGCTCGGCGTCTTCGCCATCGAGTCGGCCATGGATGAGCTCGCCTTCGAGACGGGCGTCGATCCTATCGACCTTCGCCTGCTGAACTACGCGGAGAAAGACGAGAACGATGGGAAGGAGTTCACCTCCAAGGCCTTGAAGTCGTGCTTTCGGGAAGGTGCCGAGCGTTTCGGCTGGTCCAAGCGATCGCCCGTACCGCGCTCGATGCGCGAGGGTCGCGAGCTGGTCGGCTGGGGCATGGCGACCGGCGTCTGGGAAGCGCAGGTCATGGATACGCAGGCCCGTGCCACGATCCACGTCGACGGCACGTTGGAGGTGGCCAGCGCGACCTCCGATATCGGCACCGGCACCTACACCGTGATGGGCATGATGGGCGCCGACATGTTCGGCATCCCGATCGACAAGGTGCGCGTCAAGCTCGGCGACTCGAGCCTACCGACGGCGCCCGTGGAAGGCGGTTCATGGGCGGCCGCGTCGACATGCTCTGCCATCAAGCTCGCCTGCCTCGCCCTGAAAAAAGACCTTCTCAAGCACGCGGGCGCGATGGACGAAAATCCGCTGAGCAAAGCCGGGCCCGAGGAGGTCGAAGCGCGTGAGGATCGCCTCCGCCTTGTCGACAGGCCAGACGTTGGCATCGCGATCGCCGACATCCTGCGCGCCGCGGGACTGGACGAGCTTTCCGCCGAAGGCGAAGCCAAGCCCGACTCCAAGGTGCAGAAGACGCACTCGTCCTATACGCACTCCGCCATCTTCTGCGAGGTGCGCGTCGACGAGGAACTCGGCATCGTCCGCGTTGCTAGGATCGTCAACGCCGTGGCAGCGGGCAAGATCATCAACCCGAAGACGGCGCGCAGCCAGATTCTCGGCGGGGTGGTGATGGCGCTGGGTTCTGCCCTTGAGGAGGAGACCTTCACCGACCATGCGCTCGGCCGGTTCATGAACCACAACTTCGCCGAGTACCACATTCCGGTTAACGCCGACATCAAGGACATCGATGTGATCTTCGTGGACGAACCGGACGAGATAACCAACGACCTTGGCGTCAAGGGTCTGGGCGAGATCGGCATCGTCGGTACCGGCGCTGCGATCGCCAATGCCGTCTTCCATGCCACTGGCGTGCGCGTCAGGAGCCTGCCAATCACGGTCGACAAGCTGCTGGACTCGTCGGCGCTCCTGGCGGCGGAATAGCGTCGTCGATCCATGGCGTAGGCGATGCGCCGTCAAGGGCACCGAAGGGCTTGTTCGCCTAGCACCAGCCCGCCGGCTTAAGGAAAGGTCTCGGCTTGGCCGACCGTCAGCCAACACCGATGTCGTCGATAGAAGCGTGCGAGTGCCCGATAAGCGCCGATGCAACCGCACCAGTTGCGCGCCGTACGTCAGCTTCCGGGTCGCCCGAAAAATGCAGTGAATGAAGATGTTGGGTCGATAGCTGCCGGAGCGGCTATGTCCGCTCTCGTGTTCAGCACATCCAGAACGAGACAGGCTGCTGTCGGCCATCGCGAGTAGGTTCAGCGCTGCTTCTCCGCTCGGCCAATCCGGCCATCGGAGAAGATCACCATGGGACATGCGGAGTTTGACCCGGCCAGCAAGGGACGGCAAGCGTGGAACGCCGGCCGCAAGCTCGGCGCCAAACGCCCGCTCAAGCCGCAACAGGTCTGGGCCATTCGCTTCTGGCTCGACGACCAGGGTCGTCTACGCGATCGCGCCATGTTCGACCTTGCGATCGACAGCAAGCTGCGCGGCTGCGACGTGGTCAAGATGAAGATCGGCGATGTGGTGCTGGGCGGCCGTGTCCGTTCCCGCGCCACCGTGGTGCAGCAGAAGACCGGCAAGCCGGTGCAGTTCGAATTGCTCGATCCGGCACGGGTCAGCATGCTGGCGTGGCTGGAACGGCGAGGCGGCACGGTGGCCGAGCACGTCTTCCCGAGCCGGGTCGACCAAGCTCGTTCCATCAGCACGCGGCAGTAAGCCCGGCTCGTTGATGAATGGGTCACCGGTATCGGCTTGCGTTGCGAGGACTACGGCACGCACTCGCTGCGTCGGAAAAAAGCCTCGATCATCTACAAGCAGAGCGGCAACCTGCGCGCGGTGCAGATCCTGCTCGGGCACACCAAGATCGAGAGTACGGTGCGTTACCTCGGCGTCGACGTCGAGGACGCTCTGACCCGGTCGGAGCGCACGGAGATCTGACCAACTGCGGCTCCGGCAACGGTGCGTCGGAGCCGTACAGCGCCCATGCCGGTCGCTCACGCATGCAGGAGGCTTTCTGGAAGCCGACGTTTAGGCATCGGTGCGGTTCAGGCTGCGACGTGGACGCGTCCTGATCGACGCCAAACTTTCGAACCGGACCGGGCACAACGGTCCGGCGGCGCACCGTTGAGGATCCATTCATGTCCGGGCCTGTTGGACCGACCTCGACGCATATCCTTCGGGATAGCGGCAAAAAGGATTTTACATGAGCAAGGAACAGAACCTCGAGACGACGAAGAAGCTCGGCGAAGCCGTCTCGAGCGGCGATCTGCGGGCGTTGCACAACATCTTCTCGGCAAATGTCATCGAGCACGATCCGGCCCCTGGTCAGGGCAAGGGACCGGAGGGCTACATCAAATTGTTCACGATGATGCGCACCGCGTTTCCCGACCTCAAGGTCACCGTCGAGCATATTGTTCAAGACGAGAACAGCGTTGCCATGGCGTACAAGATCCACGGCACGCACAAGGGCGACTTCATGGGCATCGCGCCAACCGGTAAGACCTTCGAGGCGCGCGGCATGCAGATTAGCCGCTTCGAGAACGGCAAGATCGTCGAGCGTTGGGGGTCGTCGGACGAACTCGGCCTCGTCAAGCAGCTTGGCGCCACGTTGAACACCGGCAAAGGCCTTCTCGAGAAGCTGGCGGGATAAGTCCGTGATGGCGGGAGAGAATAGCCTCTCGCCCTTTCTCCGATTGGTTACACGGCTGACAACAGCCCATCAGCATGTCCCCGCTCGGTTCAGCGCCCACCGCAGTCAATTAATTTGCGAAACAGGCCGCTTGGAAGCAGACCTTCTGCTGATCGGGGACAGCTTGAGGGGGAAGAGCAACCAGAGGAGCTATGACCCCGATCGCCGCGGTTAGCGCGACCGCAGCCGTCGTAAGCCGCGCGGTGCCGGCATAGGCGGCGGCATCAGGGCCAGAACCGTCGCGGCGCCGGCCGCCGCCAGCGTGAGGCCGGCCAGCGCGGTGCGTACCGGATGCAGCGCCGCCGTCGTGTAGAGCGCGGACTCCGTGGGGTAGGAGCTATTCCCCGCTTCCGTGAGGATGCGTGCTGCGAGCGCCGTGAAGGTGGCGTCGACCTTCCCTGTCTCGGCCAAAGTCAGGTCGAAGACCGCCATCGCGCCGTAAAGCCGGAGCGCCTTGGCGTAGCCGCGCAGCGTTCCGTAGGTCGCGATGTAGAAGTGCGCCGCGACCTGACCAGACCCGATGTTGACGAGATCGCGCGTGGCGCTGCCGTCGGCCTTGGCGACCATTGTCCCGTTGGTGTCGGTGATGCCGGCCATCGCCTGGTCAGTCCGCTTCTCGATGTCGCGTCCGAGTGTCTTAAGAATCGGTTCGAGCCGCTTGGCTTGCACCAGGTTCAGCTCGCTGCCCGCTTTCAGCATCTGCTTGAGCTTGGGCAGGCTCGAAGTATCGATATTCTGGCGGGCCTGCTCGGCACCCTGGTGGTGTGCGGCGTGGAGCAGGCGCAAGCCTTCGACGAACAGGTTGAGCAGGCGAGGATCTCTGGTCATGGTTGGGCTCCGTAGGGCTTCCGCGGAGCAAAGCATGGCGCCAGCAAGCGTTCCCCAAGGCGCATCTCGCACCGAGACGCCGGAGAGCGGCCGGGCGATTGTGCGCCCACCCCGGCCATTGCTGAGGCGCTTCGGTCTTCTCCTCTACAGGCATCGGGGACGGCAACTGGGCAAGCTGAGGCTCCGACGCTGTCCAAGGCGTGATCCCGTTCGACGGTTTCGTGCCCGCCTGCAACGATCAATGGTTTGGTGCGACTCGCAAGCCCGACGGGTCCCCGCGCGATACCTCCGAGGCACGCGCGGCCGTGTCGGCCAGCAGAGCCGCAACGAGATCGGCTTGCGTGACCAGCCCGGCAAGCCGGTCGTTTGCTTCGACGACCGGCAGGTGATGGACGCCTGCGTCGGCCATGCGGTGCACCACCTCGGCAACCGGCGTGGACGGTCGTACGCCCACGATATGTCGGCTCATGATGTCCTCGACGCAACCGTGCGGGGCGCGTCCGCGCTCCATCGTCAGCGACAGCCGCCGCAACAGCCCCAGCCGGGGCGCCTGGCTCCCCCAAACGGTCTTGTCCAGGAGATCGGATTGCGTAATCACGCCGATGACGCGGGCGTGGTCGTCGGTAACCGGCAGCATCTTGACTCGATGGCGGCGGAGCAGAGCCAGAGCCTCGCGGAGCGACGCGTGCGGGGCGATCGCGATCACGTCGCGTGACATGACCTCCTCGCAGGTCGTGCCGCCCGACCGGCGCAGGTTGGCCCGGTTCTGGACCTGCCGCAGGATGGCTTCGAGGTCGCCGCGACCGATTTCCAGGACTTGGTCAAAATCCTTCAGCACCGCATCGAGATCGGACGCAGTGATCCGCCCGGCGGATCGGACGGGGTCCGCCTTGCCGTTCGGCAAGGCGGCGATCGGCACGTGAGGGTAGCGGCGGCCGGTCAGATTGTTGAACAACAGCGCGCCCGCGAGCAGCAGCAGGGAGTTGGCGGCGACAGGCCAGATCACGAAACCGTAGCCGAGCCGGGTGATCGCCGGGCCGCCGAGCACGGCCGTCAGGGCGACGGCGCCGCTCGGCGGGTGAACGCAGCGCAGCAGCATCATCAGCGCGATCGCGCAACCCTCGGCCAGCGCCGCCGCCGCGATGGGATCGGTGACGGTCGCCGCCGCCGTCACCCCGACCGTGGCGGCGACGAGGTTGCCTCCGATGATCGACCAGGGCTGCGCCAGCGGGCTAGTGGGCACCGCGAAGAGCAGCACCGCCGAGGCCCCCATCGGCGCGATCAGCACCGGCAGCGTCGCCCCGTCGCCGAGCCAGATGCGGCTGAGCAGACCCGTGGCCAGGATACCCAGCAATCCGCCCAATGCCGTGCGAATGCGCTCGCGCGCGCTGACCGTGCCGCGTTCGGGAACAAAGGACCGGAGATACTGCCGCATCGTGGTGTTCCGCAGGGGATCTGGGTACGAGCTAGTCGGCGGATTGTCCGCCGGTCGCCGCTGCCGGGTACGGTTCCGCGGTTTCGCCGCGTCGCCGCGCGAAGAAGCGGGCGCGCTCCCGTTCGCTGATCCCGGCCGCGCGCCGCACGGCAAGCAGGTCTTTGCGGCTGATCACTCCCTGCAGCACTTGCGTGCCGGGATCCACGACGGGGATCAGCCCGATGCCTGTTGCGATCATCGAGTCGAGAACGTGGCTGATGACGTGCCCAGGCGCGACCGCAAGCGGCGGCCTTTCGGCGGTGCGCTGGCCCAGCGTGCCGTTGCCACCGGTCCCGTCCGCCTGCCAGCGCAGCGCGTCGGCACGGGTCACGAGACCGGCGTGGCGCCCGTCGTCGCCGACAAGGGGGTAACCGCGATGCTTGGCTTCGGGCGACGTGAAGAAAGCGACGGCTTCGGCCACGCTCGTCGCCGCCGGCAGGGTCTCGACATCCCGGACCATGATCTCCGAGGCGCGGGTCAGTTCGTAGGGGTCGATGCTGTATTCCTGCGTGATGTGCCGGCCGCGCCGGGCGATCTTTTCCGTCAGGATCGAGCGCTTGAGCAGGAGCACGGTAACGACATAGGCGGCCACGGTCGCCGTCAGCAAGGCCGGCAGGGCGTGCGCGTTGCCGGATATTTCGAAGGCGAACACCGCCCCGGTCAGCGGCGCACGTAGGCTGCCGCCGAGCATCGCCGCCATGCCGACCAGTGCCCAGAAGGCGGGATCGGCGCCGGGCAGCATCAGGCCGGCAAGCCAGCCGACCGCGCCGCCGAGGATGAGCAGGGGTGCCAGCACGCCACCGGAGGTGCCCGAGGCCAGCGACACCAGCCAGATCGCGGCTTTCACCAGCAGCACCGTGACCACCGCGGCGAGCGCCATGCGGTCATGGAGAAGGTCGGCGATGACACCATAGCCGACGCCCAGCGCTCGCGGCTCAACTAGGCCGCCGAGCCCAACCACGATGCCGCCGAAGGCGGGCCACCACATCCAATGCACCGGTAAGCGCTCGAAAGCGTTCTCGATGCGGTACAGCAGGATCGTGAGCAGTCCCGACAGCAGCCCGATCGCGAGACCGAGCGCGATGCAGGCACCGTAACCCCACCACGGCAGGATGGGCATCAGCGGCAGCGGAAACAACGGTGCGGCGCCGAAGGCGAGCGGGCGCCAAGCGATGGCAACGACAACGGCTGTGCAGACGGGAATGAAGCTGCGCGGCTTCCACTCGAACAGCAGCAGTTCCACCGCGAGCAGCACGGCGGCGAAGGGGGTGCCGAAGATCGCCGTCATGCCGGCCGCCGCACCGGCAACGAGCAGGGTCTTGCGCTCCGCCGCGGTGAGATGGAAGAATTGGGCGAACAACGAGCCGATGGCGCCGCCCGTCATGATGATCGGGCCCTCGGCGCCGAATGGTCCGCCGGTGCCGATCGAAACGGCGGCGGAGAGCGGCTTCAGCAGGGCAACGCGGGGCGCAATGCGGCTGTGCCCGGTCAGGATGACCTCGATCGCTTCGGGGATGCCGTGGCCCCGGATCGCCTTTGACCCGTAAAAGGCCATCAGCCCGACGAGGAGGCCGCCAAGCGCCGGTGCCGCCACTGTCCACCACGAGTGCGGCGCATCGGTCATCGTCGGCAGCACAGTGCCGAGCCGGGAGAACCACACGAGGTTGGTGACAAGCGCAATGAGCCTGACGAGACACCACGCCGCGGCGGTGGCGAGCGAACCGACGAGGAGGGCCATCGCGGCAAGGAGCAGCGTGCGCGGACCGGCGGAGAAGTCGCCGAGGGCTCGCGGGGGCAGACCTGCCGGACCACTGTCGATTGTCTTGGTATGGTTCACCCGATTTCCCATCTGCGCCAGCAGGTGGTGACTCCGACGCCTACGGGCAATTAATATCGTAATACGATATAATCAAGGATGCGAACGATGGAGGCGGCGGCGACAGGGGAGCTGACACAGGGCGACTACGAGAGCTTGGCTGCATTCCGTCATGCCTTGCGACGCTTCGTGAACTTCAGCACGGAGGCGGCGCGCAGCGCGGGTCTGTCCACCCAGCAGCATCAGGCCCTGCTGGCGATCAAGGGGCACCGCGGAGGGGCGCTCACGATCGGCGCACTCGCCGACACGCTGCTGGTCGCTCCCCACACCGCCGCTGAACTCGTCGCGAGATTGGAAGCGGCAGGGCTCATCACGCGTGTTGCCGACCCGGTGGACCGCCGAAGGGTCGGCCTGGACCTGACGGCTCAAGCCGGCGAGGCGTTGCGCAAATTATCCTTGGTGCACCTGCAGGAGGTGAAAGTCTTGGCGCCACGGTTGATGGCGATCTTCCGGGATCTCGACGCGCAGTCTTGATGGCGACCGGACAGACGCCTCGCGATGGTGCGGGCGCCCGTGCGGGTCGGTCTCATTGGCTCGGCATCGCGCCGTTCCCGGCAGCGGCCAGGAGCCAAGCGCTTTCTCGTCCATGAGTGTGGAAGCGGCGCCTGCCAAAGATGTCTGCTGTTTGCAGCTTCGTGTCCAGAGCTGACATTCTCCTTCCGGCCATCGCGAGTAGATCAAGCGCTGCTTCTCCGCTCGGCCATCCGGCCAGAGGAGAAGCACACCATGGGACACTCAGAGTTCGACCCGGCCAGCAAGGGACGGCAAGCCTGGAATGCCGGCCGCAAGCTCGGCACCAAACGCCCGCTTAAGCCGCAACAGGTCTGGGCCATACGCTTCTGGCTCGACCACCAGGGCCGCCTTCGTGATCGGGCGATGTTCGACCTCGCCATCGACAGCAAGCTGCGCGGCTGCGATGTCGTCAAGATGAAGATAGGCGACGTGGTGCTGGGCGGCCGTGTCCGTTCCCGCGCCACCGTGGTGCAGCAGAAGACCGGCAAGCCGGTGCAGTTCGAGCTTCTCGATCATGCGCGCAGCAGTATGCTGGCTTGGCTCGAGCGCCGGGGCGGCTCGGTCGCGGACTATGTCTTCCCGAGCCGCATCGATCATGCCCGGCCGATCAGCACCCGGCAGTACGCCCGCCTCGTTGATGAGTGGGTGACCGGCATCGACCTTCGCTGCGAGGACTACGGCACGCACTCGCTGCGGCGGACCAAGGCATCGATCATCTATAAGCAGACGGGTAACCTGCGCGCCGTGCAGATCCTGCTCGGCCACACCAAGATCGAGAGCACGGTGCGCTACCTCGGCGTGGACGTCGAGGACGCGCTGACATTGGCGGAGCGCACCGAGCTTTGAGCAACAGGCAGCTCCGGTCACAGTGGCTCGGAGCTGCACCAGCGCTTCGCGCCCATGCTGGTCGTTCCAGAGCCGAAATGGCGTTCCCAGCAGCGGACATTCGCCGCGCGTCAGGCGCGCTCGGCTACCTTGTTGATGATGCGGAGGAACAGGTCGGGGCTGGTACAAGTACACCTGCACCATGTCGGGATCGGTATAAGGGAATGAGCCGGTCGTCGCTGCCGCATGACGGCGAACTCATCCCGCGCCCGCACCAGCGCGCGGCATCGCAGGCCATCCTGGCCGCCCGCGCCACTGGGCGCCGCGGCTTCCTGCTCGGCGACGCGACCGGGCTCGGCAAGACGCTGGCGGTGTGGAGCGCCGTCGCCGCGATGCCCGAAGCCGACGTGCTCATCGTCTGCCCCAAAGGCGGCCTGCCGCAGTGGCGGCGCACCATCGCGCTCGCCGGCGCGGTGGGAAAGACCGTCACGCTGATAAACTACGAGCGCACAAAGGCGCTGATGGCGCTGTCCTCCGCCAGCGGCCGGCGCTCGACGCGGGCGAAGAACAACGAATTGGCGAAGCGCGGCACCCCGAAGCGGAGCTGGCCGCTGGTGGTGTTTGACGAAAGCCACCGACTGCGCAACCCCTACGCCCAGCAAAGTCTCGTCTGCCGCCGACTCGCCGATGCGGCCACCTTCGCGATCTACATGAGCGCCACCGCCGGCCAGGCCCCGCACGAGCTATCCTACCTCGGTCGGCTGCTGGGCGAGGCCGCCGATGTGCCGACCGAGACGCTGGCCGGCTTCCGCGACCTCATGAAGGGGCTCGGCATCGGGCGGGCGAAGGGGCGCTGGACCAACTGGTCGTGGACGGCCAACGCCCGCGACTGCACGGTGATCGCCGACCTGCTGTACAGGGGCGAGCGCGCCATCGGGCTTCTCCGGCGCCCGGCCGACATCGCGGGCTGGCCGGAGATCCAGCGCGAGCTGGCGCCGACCGCGCTCGGCCGCGACGAGCGCCGGCTTTACGAGGCGACGTGGCGCGAGTTCCGGCGCGAGTTCGGCCTTGCCGGCGGCAGCACGCGTCGTCCCGCCGGCTGGGCGGCCGCGCTG
>CALMGA010000394.1 GCA_937863205.1 uncultured Beijerinckiaceae bacterium
GCCGGCGGGTCCACGAAGCACGCCACGCGAGGTGGCGGCGGCCGGTCGTCGTCGGGGCTGCGGCGGTCGTAGCCGGGCGGCGGACCCCGATCGTAGGGGTCGTAACCCTGCGCCTTCGCCGCCGTCGCCAGGAGAAGAGCCGCACCCGCAGCGACCAGGGTTCGTTTCATATCATCCTCGCGGTGGGACGCGGCCCACGCCCTTCCTTCTCCGCGCAAAAGGGCCGGTTGATGGCAACCCCGTCGGTGAACCCGCGCGCCCGGTGGATTCGCCTGCGCGCGGTCCGGCGTGCGAAGACACGATTTCCGGCGGACGGCATCGCTCCGTCCGCGTCACCCCAACGGCGGATCGCCATGACCCTGTCCTTCTACGACGCCAGCGTCGCTACCTATCTTCAGGGCGTCACCGCCATCGTCGGCCTTCTCGAAAAGGCGCGGGCGCATTTCCCCGAGGCCGAGATCGACGCGCTCGCCGGCACCGGGCTGCATCCGGAGATGCGGCCCCTGCGCTTCCAGATCCGCAGCGTCGCCCATCACTCGCGGGGCGCCCTGGAAGGGTTCCGCACGGGCGCCTTCGCGCCGCCGGGCGAGGGACCGGCGACGAGTTTCGCCGAGCTGCAGGAGATCGCCGCCTCGGCCCGCGACGCGCTGGCCGGCGCCTCGCGCGAGGAGGTCGAGGCGCTCGCCGGCCGCGAGGTGGTGTTCGCCGACGGCACCTACCGGCTCGCCTTCACCGCCGAGAACTTCCTGATGTCGTTTTCGCTGCCGAACTTCTTCTTCCACGCCGCGACCGCCTACGACATCCTGCGAATGAAGGGCATGCCGCTGCAAAAGCGCGACTTCCTCGGCAGGCTGCGCTTCAACAAGCGTTGAGCCAGCCGGCTTGACCGCCGGTGGGAGCCGTTGCACCCAAGGACCCGGCGCGCACCGGCCGGTGGCGCGGATCGCGGAGATCCCCGATGGATGAAGCCAAACCCCCTTTTCCGCCCTTCGACGCCGCCAGCGCGGCCAAGAAGGTGCGCGGCGCCGAGGATGGCTGGAACAGCTGCGATCCCCAGCGCGTGTCGATGGTCTACACCGCCGACAGCCGCTGGCGGAACCGTTCCGAGTTCTTCGAAGGACGACCGGCCATCGTCGCGTTCCTCACACGCAAATGGCAGCGCGAACTGGATTACCGTCTGATCAAGGAGCTGTGGGCGTTCACCGGCAACCGAATCGCCGTGCGCTTCGCCTACGAGTTCCACGATGATTCCGGCAACTGGTTCCGATCCTACGGCAACGAGAACTGGGAATTCGCCGAGAACGGGTTGATGCGGTTTCGCCGGGCCAGCATCAACGACCTGCCGATCCGCGAGGCCGAGCGCAAGTTCCATTGGGACCGCTCGGCGCCGCGCCCGGCCGATCACCCCGGCCTTTCCGACCTCGACCTTTAGCCAGTCGCGGGTAGGAGTGACCGCCGTGGACGCGAGCGCCTTCGTCGTTGAGTCTCTGCAGGCTCTGGAGCGCGCGTTCGGTGAGCGCGGCAACGATCTGCGCAACGCGCAGCTCGCGACCGTGTCGCCCGACGGCCGGCCGGCGCTGCGAACCGTGGTGCTGCGCGGCTTCAATCGTGCGCCGGCCGCGACGATCGAGACGCACAGCGACCTGCGGGCCGCCAAGGTGCGTGACATCGCCGGACAGGGCTGGGTGGCCCTCCTGGCGTGGTCGGCGGCCGAGCAGTTGCAGTTGCGCTTCGCCGGCCGCGCCACCCTGCATCACGGCGACGCCACCGCACGGGAGCGTTGGGACAAGCTGTCGGAGGGCGCGCGCCAGCCTTACGGCCTGCGCGCCGATCCCGGCCTGCCGGCGGCCGGACCCGGCGACGGCTCCCATCTGCCGGGGGATGAACGCTTCGCCCAGTTCGCCGTGATCCTGGTCGCGCTTGAAAGCGTCGACGTCCTCCGCCTTTCGCCGGGCGGCGGCCAGACGCGCGCCAGGGGCGTGTTCGGGGCCGAGGGCGTAAGCGCGGAATGGATCGGCGCATGAAGCGTTGTTGAGGGGATGCGCGGCGTCTTGCGGGATTTTCCTGCTGCGCCGGTGCGAACGGAAGAACGGCGGATCCCGTGCCGCCGCTGATTCCGCTCTGTGCGGAGGAGGGCGAAGGACCCCGCTTCACGAGAACACCGCCGCCACCCGCCGCTCGTCCGCATCGGTGTGCAGAGGACTTGATCCGAAGCCGGTCCGATATTCGGAGGCTCAGGGTTGTCCGGCGGCAAGGGCCGCCTCGTACAGGTCGAGGCGCTGCCACGAGCCGGCCGCCGAGCCGGAGGAGTCGTCGGCATCGAGGGGCGAACCGGACGGCAGGGCCGTTCGCGCCAGCAGCTCGCGGCGCGCGGCCGCCGACAGGTCGGGACGCAGGGTTTCGAGAAGCCCTTCGGCGCTTTCCGGCACGCGTGTCGGGGTGCTGGTCGCGCCGTTGCGGGGCAGGCCGTAGGTCATGGCGAAGCTGTTGAAGACGCGCTGGTGTGCCGTATCGGCCCAAGGATCGGCCTCGGGGGGGCCGGCCCGCGTTGCCGCGCAGGCGGCGAGGTGGTCGCCGCAGCGCCTTTCCAGCGCCGCCCGCAGCTCGTCGCGGGCGGCCGCGAACAGCTCGCGATAGCGGGGATCGGCGAGGAAATGCGCGACGTTGCGCTCGGCGATCATCCGGCTGCCGATGACGTCGAGGGGATAGTGCACGCCCAGCACCACGCGCGAATAGCCGTAGCCGCCCGCGCGGGCGACGAGGGCCGGGAAGCGCTCGGGGAGCATGATCGCCAGCAGCAGCGCGTCGGTTGTGCCGATCAGGGCATGGCCGCTGGGAAACGCGCCGCCGTAGGCCGAATAGGGCGTGCCATCGGCGGCGACGACCCTGTCGGCGACGAGCCGGATGGCGTTGCCGGCGACCTCGTAGGGACGGGGCGTGCCGAAATGCGCCTTGGCCGCCCCGGTGCCGATCTCGCTGGCCTTGATGAGGGCGGCGGCGCGGTTGATCTCGCCGGCGCGATAGGCAGCGAGGAAGGCCGGCCCCAGCCGTGGCCCGAGCGCTTCCGCCAGGAAGAACAGGAACGCGGGACCGTCGGCGTCGAACACGGCGTGGTCCTGCTGCGCCGGGCTGGCCGCGTTGTTGATGGCGGCGACCACGGCCGCGTTGCGATCCAGCACCGCGCGGGGCAGCGCGGCGAAGGCCGACAGCACGGCGATGTCGGCCTGCTGGTTCGCCTTGACCGCGAAGTCGTAGCCGTCGGCCGCCTGCCAGAACGCCTTCGCCTGAAGGGAGGTTTGCCGCGCACGGTTGATGACCTGCTGCGACAGCTTCGCCTCGCCCTCGCCGAGCGAGCGGAGCAGATCCCGGTGCTCCTCGTCCAGAACGGCGCGGTAGGTCGCGGCGACGTTGGCTGCCGTGGTTGTCTCGGCAACGGCCGCCGCCTCCGCCGCGGTGGCCTCGGCAGCAGCGGTAGGCCGGGCCGGCACCACGCCGACCAGGCAAAGTCCGAGGAGGGCTGCCCCCGCCAGGGTGCGGCCCCCGTTCCGATCGACGCACCTCACCGGCAAACGATCAGCGCCGGCGGGAAACGCTGCGCAGGCGCGTCACCGCCGCCTGCGACAGCGCCTCCTCGTCAAGGGCGCCGTCAAGGCTGCGGCCGTAGCCGCTGCGGGCGACCCACACCACGGCTTCGGCCAGCCGCACGCGCTCGCGAAGCGTCATCGCGGCCGGCGCGCCGGCCACCGCTCGCTCAGCCATCACTCGCTCAGCCTGTCGCGTCGCGCGCTGCAGCGCATTGCCGTCATCGGGTCGAATGTTCGTGAAGCTGATCGTCACGATGCGCGATCTCCCGCAGCTCACCCCGCTCGAAGCCGGCATAACGGCCGGCCTTGACGACGTCATGATGACAATGAGGCCCAGCGATGTTCCTGCTAAGCAGCTTCGCGTTGGCAGGCCAACGCGAAGCTGCTTAGTTCTTTAATAGGCCGCAGGTTTTGATCGCAAAACCGCGGGGCTCTTTTGCGAAACCTGCGGCGCTTCAACATTCCGGCAGGTTGACCGCGAGGCCGCCGAGGCTGGTTTCCTTGAACTTCGCGCTCATCTCCTCGCCGGTTTCGCGCATGGCGCGGATGCAGTTGTCGAGCGGCATGTAGTGCGAGCCGTCGCCGCGCAGCGCCAGCG
>CALMGA010000395.1 GCA_937863205.1 uncultured Beijerinckiaceae bacterium
AACCTGCCCTCGGCGGCGGCGGCGGTCTCCGGCGGCACGCCGGGGACGACGGGCACCAACTCCCCTCCTTCGCAGAACTACACCGCGCCGAGCTATTCGGCCGAGACCACGATGACCGTGTACGACGACCTCGGCCAAGCCGACACGCTCGACGTGTACTTCACCAAGACCGGCGCCAACAGCTGGGAGGCGGCGGCCTACAACCACGCCGACGCCAGCCCCGGCGGCACATTCCCCTACGCCGGCACCGCCCCGCTCGGCAAAGTGAACCTCACCTTCGACCCGGCCACCGGCAAGCTCGCCGCCGGCAGCTCGGGCACCCTGAAGGTCGACGTGCCCGGCGGCACCCAGGGCCTTCCCATCGACCTCGGCAGCACCACGCAGCTCGCGACGAGCTTCAGCGTGTCGACGTCGACCACGGACGGCAACGCGCCGAGCAAGCTCAGCGCCGTGGCGATCGGCAGCGACGGCACGGTGACCGCGACCTACGCCTCGGGCTCGCAGGCGGCGCTCTACCGCATCCCGCTCGCCACCGTGCAGTCGCCCGACAACCTGACGGAGCTCAACGGCAACGTGTACCAGACCAGCGCGAACTCCGGCTCGCTGCTGCTCAACACGGCCGGCACGGGGGCCACCGGCAAGATCCAGTCGGACGCGCTGGAGCAGTCCACCGTCGACCTCGCGACCCAGCTGACCAACATGATCCAGGCGCAGCGCGGCTACGAGGCGAACTCCAAGGTGCTGCAGGCCGCGTCCGACATGCTGAGCAACCTGGAGCACCTGCAGGTGAGCTGATCGAGCTCGCGCTTCCGCGCGCGTCGGCCGGCTTCGGCTGGCGCCTTCCCGGGAACCAAGGGCGTCGGCCGCGCAGCCGGCGCCCTTTTTTCCAACGAGCAGGCGTCGGCTACACGGCCGGCGCCCTTTCTTCATCGGGCAGGCGTCGACCGCGAGGTCGCGGTGCATCGTATCCCGAGTGGACCGCGCCCGTCGGTTTACCTTGACGAACAGGGTAAAGGCTTTTTCCACCTTTCATCCCTAATGTTCCTTCGTCGGCCGCGGTCGGTCGAGAGTGGAACCCTTCGATGAACCTGTCGGGAGCCTTTGGCATCGCGCAGTCCGCGCTGGCCAATACGGCGGCGCAGACGGCGTTGCTGTCCCAGAACATCGCCAATGTCGGCAATGCCGACTATTCGCGACGCACGGCGACGACGCTCGCGCAGACCAACGGCACCGTCGCGCAGGGGCCGACGCAGCGCGCCACCGATACGGCGCTGCTGGCGAGCCTGCTCGCGGCGCAGGGGGCATCGTCGAGCCAGCAGGCCTTGAGCGACGGGTTGAACCAGATCGCCGCGACGCTCGACCTCGACAGCGCCTCGTCGAGCACCAGCCAAGCCACCGACAACTCGCCGGCGACCGCGATCGGCGCCCTCGCCACCGCGCTGCAGCAGTATCAGGCCGACCCGTCGGACGACTCGCTCGCCGCGGCAGCAGTGTCGGCGGCGAAGAGCCTGGCCGGCAACCTCAACCAGGCCACGACCAGCGTGCAGGCGGTGCGCAGCCAGGCCGACAGCGACATCGCCAGCGCGGTCGGCACGGTCAACTCGCTGCTCGCGCAGTTCGGGGCGGTGAACGCCACGATCGTCGCCGGCACCGGATCGGGAGCGGACGTGTCGGACGCGCAGGACACCCGCGACGGCCTCCTGAAGCAGTTGTCGAACCAGATCGGCATCGCCACCGTCGCCGAGCCGAACGGCGGCACGGCGATCTACACCGACAGCGGCGCCACCCTGTTCCAGAACGGCACCGCGCGCACGGTGAGCTTCACCGCGACGACCCCCTATACGGCCGAAACCACCGGCAGCGCGGTGACGGTGGACGGGGTGCCGATCACCGGCGCCAATGCGGTGCTGCCGATCGCGTCGGGGGCGCTGGCCGGCCTGACCGCGCTGCGCGACACGACGGCGGTGAATTACCAGAACCAGCTCGACCAGATCGCGTCGGGCCTCGTCAGCACCTTCGCCGACAGCGGAACAACCGGGACGTCGCCGACGCTGCCGGGACTTTTCGTGGCGTCCGCCACGTCGGGGCTGCCGGCAACGATCACGGGGCTCGCCGCGACCATCGCGGTGAACGCCGCCGTCGACCCGACCGCCGGGGGCACCGCCACGCTGCTGCGCGACGGCATCAACTCGGCGAACTCCGACTACGACTACAATCCCGGCGACGATGCCGGCTCCTCGACCTACCTCGACGCGCAGGTGGCGGCGCTGGGTCAGGCCCGCGCGTTCGCTGCCACCTCCGGCGGCGCCGGCTCGGGCTCGGTGGCAAGCTACGCCGCCTCCTCGGCGAGCTGGCTCGAAGCGCAGCGGCAGACGGCGTCGAGCGGCGCCACCTATCAGAGCGCGGTGGCGGCCACCGCGACCACGGCCCTGTCCAACGCCACCGGCGTCAACCTCGACGACCAGCTCTCCGACACCCTCGACGTCGAGCACGCCTACCAAGCCTCGGCGCAGCTCCTGAACATCGTCAACACGCTGTATTCGTCGCTTCTCCAGGCGTTCAACTGATCCCCGCGCAAGCTCAAGTCGTGCAAGCCCAACTCCGGCGTTCAACTGGCGTGCCGTCCCGATGACCTATGTTTCCTCGCTGTCCCTTTCCTCGCCGATCCGGCAATCGGTGCTGCAAGCGCAATCGGCCCTGACCCAGGCGCAGACGGAGATCTCGTCGGGGGCGCCGGCCGACCTCGGCCTGACGCTGGGTTCGCGCACGGGAACGGTGCTGTCGCTGCGCTCGCAGATCGACCAACTCAACGGCTACACCAGCAGCAACGCGTCGGCGGCGACGCGGCTGTCGGCAACGGCGAGCACCCTGTCCACCCTGCTGTCGACGGCGCAAACCACGGCCGCCTCGCTGCTCACAGCCTCCTCCAGCGGCGGCGACATCGATTCGGTGTCGACATCGGCGCAAGGCGCCCTGTCCGCGCTTGCCTCCGGGCTGAACACCAGCGTTGCCGGCGAGAGCCTGTTCGGCGGCATCAACACCGGCCAGACGCCGGTCGCCGATTATTTCAGCACGCCGACGTCCGCCACGAAGGCGGCCGTCGACAGCGCCTATGCCGACTTCATCGCCAACAACGGCGGCGACCCCTCGACGATCACCGCCGCGCAGTTCCAGACCTTCCTTTCCGACAAGATCGCGCCGCTGTTTTCCAGCGCGGGCTGGACGGGATCGCAGGGCCTGTCGGTGGCTTCAAGCACCACGGCGCAGACGGCGATCTCGCCGACGCAGACGATCTCGACGTCCGTGAGCGCCAACGAGAGCGCGTTCCGCCAGGTCGCCGAAGCCTACACGGTGCTGGGCGCCTTCACCGGCTCCGGCTCGACGCTGAGCGCGGCGGCGAAGGCGGCCGCGGCGGGCGCCGCCACCACCCTCCTGTCGTCGGGTACCGCCGGCCTCACCGGCCTGCAGGCGAAGGTCGGCGTCGCCCAGCAGTCGGTGGATGCGGCCAACACGCAGGTCGCCGCGCAAACGACCACCCTGCAGTCGAGCGTCGGGGATCTCGACAGCGTCGACGTTTACGCCCTGTCGAGCCAGGTCACCACCCTGCAGAACCAGCTCGAAGCCTCCTACGAACTCACGTCGCGGCTGCAAAGCCTCAGTCTCACCAGCTACCTGTCGAGTTGATAACGTCATGTACCAGTCGTCATACGCGGAAGTCCTGGAAGACGATCAAACGGCGGCGCGGCAGATCGAGGCGCTGGCGCTGGGGCGGGCGATCGAGATGCTCGGCCGCGCCGCCGCCGCCAAGTCCCCCTCGCGGGAGGGCGTGGAGGCCCTGCATTTCACCCGCCAGCTTTGGATGACCTTCATCAACGAGCTGGCTTCCCCTGAGAACGCGCTCCCCGCCGCCGTGCGCGCCAACATGATCTCGATCGGTCTTTGGGTTCTCAGGGAGGCCGAAGCCATCCGCCTGGAAACCTCGACCAACTATGCCGGCATCGCCGACATTTGCGCGATCATCCGCGACGGGCTGAGGTGAGGCGATGCACATCACCCTTCGCGCCGGCGAGAAGCTCTACCTCAACGGCGCCGTTCTTCGCGCCGACCGCAAGGTCTGCCTCGAACTGATGAACGACGCGACCTTTCTCCTCGAAGCCCATGTGATGAGCGTGGAGAAGGCGACGACGCCGCTGCGCCAGCTGTACTTCATCGTCCAGATGATGCTGATGAACCCGCACGACGCGGCCTCCGCCCTGCGCTTGTTCGAGGAAAGCATGGCCCGCATGAGCGCCGCCTACCGCGACGCCGCCGTGCTCGACGCGCTCAAGCAAACCCGCGGCCTGGTGGCCGGCGAGCGGTATTTCGATGCACTCAAGACGTTGCGCGGCGTGTTCAAGCGCGACGACGTTCTGATCGAGCCGCGGCTGGCGCTGGCCTCGTAAAGGCATCCTTGACGAGGCGGTCAGGCTGGCGAAAGCCGCCGCCTTCAGCATGCGGGCAGGTCCAGGCGCGATCCCCGCGCCGTTCGGAAGGGCTCGCCCGTGCAGGTCACCTCCCCAACCCAAACCGTCGGCGCCACGAGTACCCCGTCGACCAGCGCCACCTCGGCCACCTCTTCGGCCGGCGCCAGCAACACCGTCGACTACAACACCTTCCTGAAGCTGCTGGTCAGCGAGATCCAGAACCAGGATCCGACCAGCCCGACCGACCCGACCCAGTATCTCGGCCAGCTCGCCTCCTTCTCGGCCGTCGGCCAGAGCGTGCAAACCAATGCCAAGCTCGATCTGATGCTGACCACGACGGCGCTGTCCCAGGCGGAGGGTGCGATCGGGCGCACGGTCACCTCCGCCGACGGGCAAACCAGCGGGGTCGTGTCGTCGGTGGCGATCGGCACCGATGGCACGGTCACGGCGACGCTGCAAAGCGGGTCGACCCTGGCGCTCGGCAACGGCGTGAACGTGAGCTGATGAACGAGGCCGACGCGCTCGACATCGTGCAACGCGCGGTGTGGACGGTGATGGCCGCCGCCGGCCCGGCGGTCGGCGCGGCCATGATCGTCGGCCTGATCGTCGCCCTGTTCCAGGCGCTGACCCAGATTCAGGAGCTGACGCTCACCTTTGTTCCCAAGATCGTCGTGGTGCTGCTGGTGATGGCGCTCACCGCCTCCTTCATCGGCGCGCAGCTCTTCACCTTCACCGCCGACGTCTACGGCCGCATCGAGAAGGGCTTCTGAGGGCCGCGTCAGCTGCCGGGGAGTTGCGCGAAGCTGCCCGGCGCGAAGGGCGTCGTGCGGGAGAATTGCAGGCTCAATCCCGCCTTGCGCAAGGCGGCTGCTGCGACGGTGTTGGAGTTCTGGCTGATGGGCGAATAGGCGAGGTGCATGGCGTCGAGGCTGGCATAGGTGCGCAAGATCGCGACCCACTGCGCCGACAGGTCCTGTCCGTGGGCAACAACCGCGGAGGGGTAGGCACGGCCCTGATCATTCCTGGTGTAGATGTCGCCGGGCCCGTCCTTGCGGAACGGCGTGTTGTTGTGGGGATCGGCGATCAGCATGCCGAAGGACGAGGCTGTCCGGCCCTTGGCGGCGGCGGCGAGGGCCGTCAAGGCATTGGCCGGGGTTTGCTCGGCGGAAAGATCGGACGGCCCCGAACTCGCGCCGTAGCTGAGGCCGGCCGCGTCGGTGTAGACGATGGCCATGTGATAGGCCGTGCCGAAGCCGACGAAGCGGCTGACGTCGGTCGATGTGAGCGGCGAGTAATACACGGTCAGCGACTCGCGGGAAGCGGCGTCGCTCCAGGGCGCGGGCCGGGGCACCGTCGGCTGGTCGGGCGTGAACGAGATGTCGCTGATCCAGCGAGGCGCCCCGATCACGACCGCGACGCTGACGACGGCCAGCACGGCCAGCTTGGTGAACATCGATCGAATCCTTGGAAGTGGCCCGTAGGAGACGACGTAGTCCGGTCCGGTCGCGCGATAAAGATGCATATGCATATTTCTAGTGCATGCAGGGCATGCGCTTTGTGCAGAGATGACCGAAAGCGTGCAGACACGGCAGGCGGTGGAATGCGAGGGCTACGACCCTGTGCCCAAGAAAATGCCCCGCCGCGAAAGAAGCGAGGCTGCGACGACGTATCCCAAGGCAGCCGGCGCAGCCGACTCGCGGCACCCCGCTTATGTCCACGGCCCTTGTCGGCGACCGGCGTATGATCGCTCGACACGGCCGGAAAGTGGTATATGCATCTTTCTATGGACGGTGTGCCATGCGCCCACAGCATCGATTTAGGTCGGGATGATGACGATCGACGGATGGGATCGTTGGCATAAGCACTTATTTCGAGCCCATGGTAGAACACGCAAAATCGGATGGGATCTCTGCCGTGCAAGCCTGCAGCCTGGGCGTCCTCACACCGCGCGCGCACCTGCCGGGGCGGTCTGCGACGGATTTGGGGGTGAAGCCGACAAGCCCCTGCAACAACATCGAGCTTCGCAAGGCCACGCGCCACCTCGGCCAGTTGTTCGACGACATCGTCGGTTCCAGCGGGCTGCGGGCTGCGCAGCAGGGGCTTCTCTTCTTCATCGGCTCGCAGGACGGGCCGACGATGAAGGGGATGGCCAAAGCGATCGTGATGGACCTGTCGGCCCTGGGCCAGACGTTGAAGCCGCTGATCCGCGACGGCTACGTGAAGCTCGTTCCCTGCGAAAAGGATGGCCGGGCCAAGCGCGTCTACCTGACGGCGGCCGGGCGCGACAAGGCTCGGGAGGGCGTGGATCTTTGGCGGACCGCCCAAGGACGCTTCGAGGCGGTGCTCGGGGCGGACAGGTCGCGCGATTTGCGCGAGATCCTGGCCTTCATTTCGTCCGACGGCTTCGCCGACGCCTTCCGCGCCGCCGTGCCGCGCCAGCCGTTCATGGAGGTCGACGCGGACCTTTCCCTGCCAGCTTAGAGCATCGGACCCGCTAGTCCCGCGCAAGCTCGCGGCCCCATCTTCGCCCCGGGCCGGCGATGGGCCCGGTGAAGCGGGCGGCGGATGCGATGGCGGCGACGGCGGCGAACCGGCTCAAGCCTCCCAGGATCGCTTCACCCCCCGCGGCGGGGACGGCGTCGCCCGGGCACAGCCCCGAACGCACCAGCGGCCGCGACATCGGCTTCGCCGCCGGCATCGTCGCCATCCTCGCCGTCTTCTTCCTGCCGATCCCCGCCTTCCTGATCGACCTCGGCCTCGCCTTCTCCATCGCGCTCAGCGTGCTGATCCTGATGGTGGCGCTGTGGATCTCGAAGCCGCTCGACTTCTCCGCCTTTCCCACCGTACTGCTCGTCGCGACGCTTCTGCGGCTGTCGCTCAACATCGCCACCACCCGGCGCATCCTCGCCGACGGGGCGGAGGGCGTGACGGCAGCCGGCTACATCATCGGCGGCTTCTCGCGCCTCGTGATGTCGGGCGATTTCGTGATCGGCCTGATCGTCTTCCTGATCCTCATCACCGTCAATTTCCTGGTCATCACCAAGGGCGCCACCCGCATCGCCGAGGTGGGCGCGCGCTTCACGCTCGATGCCATCCCCGGCAAGCAGATGGCGATCGACGCCGACCTCAACGCCGGCCTCATCAACGAGCACGACGCGCAGCGCCGCCGCCGCGAGCTGGAAGAGGAGTCCTCCTTCTTCGGCTCGATGGACGGCGCTTCCAAGTTCGTGCGCGGCGACGCCATCGCCGGCATCATCATCCTCGCCGTCAACATCTTCGGCGGCATCGTCATCGGCGCCACCCGCCACGGCATGACGCTGTCGGACGCGGCCGACGTCTACACCAAGCTGTCGGTGGGCGACGGCCTGGTGAGCCAGATCCCGGCGCTGATCGTGTCGCTCGCCGCCGCGCTGCTCGTGTCCAAGGGCGGCACGCGCGGCTCGGCCGACAAGGCCGTGCTCAGCCAGCTCGCGCACTATCCCCGCGCGCTCTTCGTCGCCGCCCTGCTGATGGGCCTGCTGGCGCTGATCCCCGGCCTGCCGATGTTTCCCTTCGCCGTGCTCGGCGGCCTGATGGCCTTCACCGGCTATGCCATTCCCCGACGCCGGGCCGAGGCGGTCGCCGCCGACGAGGCCAAGCGCCGGGAGCTTGAGCGCGAAGCGCAGGCGGAAGCCTCCACCTCCGTCAAGGAGTCGTTGAAGACGCACGAGATCGAGCTGGTGCTGGGCAAGCAGCTCGCCGGCAAGCTGCTGATCGGCCAGAACGGCTCGGGGCAAGGCGGCGCGGGAACCGGCGGCGCGGGCATGGGCGAACTCGGCCTCCGCGTCGCCAAGCTCCGGCGCAAGTTCGCCAGCCAGTACGGCATCGTGGTGCCCGACATCAAGGTCGGCGACAGCCTGCTGCTGCCGCCCAAAACCTACCAGATCAAGATCCACGGCACGGTGACCGCCCAGCAGGAAGCCCGGCTCGGCGAGCTTCTCGTCATCATCGGCGAAGGCGCGCCCCCCGGCGTGCCCGGCCACGCCATGCGCGAGCCGGCCTTCGGCATGAAGGCCGTGTCGATCGCCGAATCCTTCGCCACCGAGCTGGCCCGCGAGGGATTCAAGGGGATCGACGTGCTGTCCGTGCTGCTGACCCATCTCGCCGAGGTGACCCGCAACAACCTGTCGCAGCTGCTGTCCTACCGCGACCTGCGCTCGCTGCTCGACCGCATGGAGCCCGAATACAAGCGCCTCGTCGACGAGATCTGCCCCGCGCACATTTCCCATTCCGGCCTGCAGGCCGTGCTCAAGCTGCTGCTCGCCGAGCGGGTGTCGATCCGCAACATCCACATCATCCTGGAAGCCGTCGCCGAGATCGTGCCGCACGTCCGCCGCTCCGAGCAGGTCGTCGAGCACGTCCGCATGCGCCTCGCCCCGCAGATCTGCGGCGACCTCGCCGAGGGTGGCGAACTCAAGGTGCTGCGCCTGGGGCCGCGCTGGGACCTCGCCTTCGCGCAGAGCCTGAAGCGCGACGCCAAGAGCGATGCGGTGGAGTTCGACCTCGACCCGCGCATGGTCGAGCAGTTCTCGACCGAAGCCTCGCCGACCATCCGCGAGAAGATGGACGCCGGGCTCTCCTTCGTGCTGCTGGCGACGCCGGAAACGCGCATCTACGTCCGCATGATCGTGGAGCGCATGTTCGCCACCCTTCCCGTGCTGTCGCACCTGGAGATCGCCCGCGGCGTGCAGATCAAGACGCTGGGCTCGCTGTCGTGAGCGCCCGTCCGTGAGCGCCCCTCCGTGAGCGCTTGTTCATGGAGGCGTTGAGCGCACCGGCGCCGGTTCTCGTCCTCGCCGCCTTCGTCGTGTTCTGCCGGGTCGGCGGCTGCCTGCTGGTGATCCCTGGCTTTTCCTCCTCGCGCATTCCCGTGCGCGCGCGGCTGTTCGTGGCGGTGGCCGTGTCGCTGGCCCTGACGCCGATCCTGCTGGCGCAGGTGCAGCCCTCCGTCGAGGGCGCGGCGCCGGTGGCGCTGTTCGGGCTCATCGCGTCGGAAAGCCTGAAGGGCGTGCTGATCGGGCTGCTCGGACGCTTCTTCTTCATCGCGCTGGAAACGGCGACCATGTCGATCTCGCTGGCGATCGGCATGTCGAGCACGCTGGGGTCGGCGATGGAAAGCGAGGAGGCGATGCCGCCGGTCGCCTCGCTTCTGTCGGTCGCCGCCGTTCTGCTGGTGTTCGTCAGCGACCTGCACTGGGAAGTGTTTCGCGGCCTCGCCCAGTCCTACCGCGTGCTGCCGGTCGATCAGGGCTTCGACCCGCGCACCGGCCTGGTGCAGCTTGCCGACGCGGCGACGCGGACGTTTCTGTTCACCCTGCGCATCGCCGCGCCGTTCCTCGCCTTTTCCGTGGCCGGCAACTTCGCCGCCGGCCTCATCAACAAACTCGTGCCGCACATCCCCGTGAGCTACATCGTGCCGCCGTTCCTGCTCGCCGGCGGTCTGCTCATCCTGTACTTCACGGTGCACCCGGCCCTGGACCTGTTCACCTCGGCGTTCACCGGCTTCCTGCGAAATGGCTGACCGGCTCAAGGCGCTGCGGCGGATCGAGGCCGTGCAGTCCGAGATGATCCGCCTCGCGCAATGGCGCCTCGCCGGCGCCGAGGCGCAGGTCCGGGAACTGGCGGAAAAGGGAGAACGCCTGCGCGACTACGCCGCCGGGGACGCGTCGCAGTCCGCCGCGCTCGATGCGGCGCTGGGCGCGACGCTGGCCCGGGCGGCCCTGCGCTCGCTCGGCGACGT
>CALMGA010000396.1:0-851 GCA_937863205.1 uncultured Beijerinckiaceae bacterium
TGACGACGTAGCGACCGGTCACCGCGCAATCGTGGATGGACGGGCCATGCTGCACGGGGATTCGCAGCTTGCGCCGCACGGTGCCGTCGGGACCGACCACGACGTGGCGGATCGTCTCGGGATCGGTCGCCTGATAGGTGATGGCGTGCAACTCGCCGGTGGCAGGGTCGCGATGGGGGTGGGCGGTGAAGGACCCGTCCAGCGTGCCGCCGAAATCATCGTAGGTTTGGGCGTCGAGGTCGGCGGACAGGCGCACCGGCGTGGAGCCCGCCTCCACCAGCGCCCACGCCGAGCCGGCATGGCCGATGACGTTGGTGTTGACGGTATCCATCGTGCCGTTGCGCGGCCCCGGCGCGGGCGGCACGCCGAGCGCACCGCCGACGCTGCGCGAGCGGATCCAGCGGTTGCGATACCATAGCGCCCGTCCGCCCTTCAGCCGGACGCCGTGGACCATGCCGTCGCCGAGGAACCAGTGGTGGCTTTTGGGATCGCCCTCGACCGGGTTGGGGCCGATGCGGAGATAGCGACCGTCGAGCTCGGGCGGGATCGTGCCGGTGACGGCGAGATCGTCGAGGCTCAGCTCGGCGCGCACGGGCGCGTGCAGGCCGGTGAGGAAGGGATGCGGCGCTTCGGGCAGGGGCAGACGACGGCGGTTGAAGGCGCCGAGCCTGGTGGCACCCTCGCCCACGACCTTGCGGATGATCTGTTCGACGGCACCGGCCATGACGTGGATCTCTCCAGGAACCGGCCCTGATATCACGTTCGCATCGCAGCCGCGCGAGCGATGAGCTGCGCCGGCGCGCCGCACGTTGGAATAAAGGCAGAGGTTTGGCCCCGTTCCTGCCACCGGC
>CALMGA010000396.1:861-25875 GCA_937863205.1 uncultured Beijerinckiaceae bacterium
GTCAAGGCCGGAGGACGGGGATGCCAACGAGCGAGGGAGCCGCGATCGCGTCGGGCGTGCGCGTGCGCGCCCAGGCGGAGATCCGCGAGCGGGCCCGGCGGGCGGCATCGGGTTTCGAGCGGTTGGGGGTGGGCGAGGACGACGCCGTCGCGCTGCTGCTGCGCAACGACTTCGCCTTCTTCGAGGCCGGGCTCGCCGCCGGGCTGATCGGAGCCCGGGCCGTGCCCCTCAACTGGCACGCCGGTGCCGACGAACTGGCCGATCGGCTGGTTGATTGCGGGGCGAGGATCGTCGTCGCCCACGACGACCTCGCGCCGGCGCTGCCGCGTGAACTCACGATCCTGCGCGTCGCCACCCCGCCCGAGATCCGGGCAGCCTATGGCCTGCCGGAGGCGGCAACCCACCTCGATCGCGCGCCGGACTGGGACGGCTGGCTCGCCACCCATCCGCCGCGCGAGGGTTCGGCCGCCAGCGCGCCGCCGGCGACCCTCTACACCTCCGGCACCACCGGGCCGCCCAAGGCGATCCGCCGCGCCGCGGCACCGGCCGGGCACCGCTCGGGGCGTGCCCTCGCGGTCTACGGCCTCGACTTTGCCCCACCGATGCGCGTGCTCATCAACGGGCCGATGTACCATTCCGTGGCCAACGCCTATGGGCGGCTCGCCCTGCAGGTCGGGGCCGACATCGTGCTGCAGGCGAAGTTCGATCCGGCCGAACTGCTCGCCCTCGTGGCCCGTCACCGCATCACCCACATGCACGTCACGCCCGCGATGATGGTGCAGCTCTGGCGGCTGCCCGAGGCGGTGAAGGCCGGCAGCGACCTGTCCTCGCTGCGCTACGTCGTGCACGGCGCCGCGCCATGCCCGCCGACGGTCAAGGCCGCCTGCCTGGACTGGTTGGGCGACATCCTCCACGAATACTACGGTTCGACCGAAACCGGCCTTCTCACGCGCTTGCGGCCGGCCGACGCCCGGCGCAAACCGGGCAGCGTCGGCCGCGCGCTGCCCGACGTGCGGCTGGAGATCCGCGACGGCCGGGGCCGAAACCTGCCGGCCGGCTCGGTCGGCGACGTCTTCGCCATGTCGCCGGCGACGGACGGCGCCGCCGTGACGGCCGGCGACATCGGCTCGCTCGATGCCGACGGTTTCCTTTTCCTGCGCGGCCGCGGGAGCGAGATGATCCGTTCGCGCGGGGGGCACGTCCATCCCGCCGCCGTGGAGGCGGTCCTGCTCGGCCTCGACGGCGTCAAGGACTGCGCGGTCTTCGGTCTCGCCGACGACGAGGGCGGGCAGGGGGACGGCGAATTGGTGTGCGCCTGCGTCGAGCCGCTTCCCGGCGCGCACCTCGACGCCGACACGCTCGGCGCGGAGTTGGCTGGGCGCCTCGCCGAGGCCGAGCGGCCGAGCGTCGTCGAGATCGTCGCGCACCTGCCGAGGGAAGACTCCGGCAAGATCTTCAAGAGCGAGCTGCGCCGGCGCTATTCGCGAGCGGTCGGTCGCCGCCCGCCGGGCTCCGATTGAGGGCCGAGCATCGAACCCTCGGTCAGCTCCGGTGCTCTGACATGTTGTAGCGCATCGGGTTCATCCGAGACCGCTGCGCCCTTTTCGGTCTGATGCCCTGGATGCGCCTCCTTCGTCCGCTTGCCCTTAGCGGCGTGGCCTTGATGGCTTGGCCGTGATGGCCGGCGGCGGCAGGTTGCCGCCGTTCCGCGAATGCCCTAGCCAGGGCCGTGCGCGATGGCGCCGACCAGCCGGGACAAGATCCGGGTTGGGATGTGGTTGCAACGGGATCAATCGAGTGTCGCAAGGGGATGGAGCAGATGCCGTACCCGCCGATGTCGCATCTGCCAACATCGTGTCCTCCGTTGCCGCGTCGGCCAAGGTAACGATCGCCAAGACGCGAACCGGCATCGAGGGCTTCGACGACATCACCTTCGGCGGCCTGCCGACCGGCCGGCCGAGCCTCGTGTGCGGTTCGGCCGGCTGCGGCAAGACGCTGTTCGCGATCACCTTCCTCGTCAACGGCGCGACCCTCTACGGCGAGGCCGGCGTGTTCGTCTCCTTCGAGGAGCGCGCCGCCGATCTCGCCGCCAACGTCGCCTCGCTGGGGTACGACCTCGACGGCCTCGTCGCGCAAGGCAAGCTCGCCATCGACCACGTTCGCATCGAGCGCAGCGAGATCGAGGAAAGCGGCGAATACGACCTTGAAGGACTTTTCATCCGCCTCGGCTTCGCCATCGACTCGGTTGGCGCCAAGCGCGTCGTCCTTGACACCATCGAGACGCTGTTCGCCGGCTTCAACGACGCCGCCCTTCTGCGATCCGAACTGCGCCGCCTGTTCGGCTTCCTCAAGGATCGCGGCGTCACCGCCGTCATCACCGGCGAGCGCGGCGACGGTCAGCTGACCCGCCAGGGGCTGGAAGAATACGTCTCCGACTGCGTGGTGCTGCTCGACAATCGCGTGGTCGACCAGATCACCACGAGGCGCCTGCGCGTCGTCAAATACCGCGGCTCGGCCCACGGCACCAACGAGTACCCGTTCCTGGTCGACGACGGCGGCATCTCCGTGCTGCCGATCACCGCGGCGGATCTGAGCTATGCCGCGTCGCACGAGGTGGTGGCGACCGGCATCGCCGGGCTCGACGCCATGCTCGGGCCGGGCGGCGTGTACAAGGGATCCAGCGTGCTGGTGTCGGGGGTCGCCGGCACCGGCAAGACGACGGTGCTGACCCACATCCTGGATGCCGCCTGCAAACGCGGGGAACGCTGCCTCGCCTTCGTGTTCGAGGAAAGCGGCGCCCAGATCACCCGCAACGCCCTTTCCTTCGGCGTCGATCTGCGCCCCCACGTCGAGGCCGGCCTTCTGCGCTTCCATGCGGCCCGCCCGACCCTGTTCGGCCTGGAAACGCACCTTGCCGGCATGAACCGCGACATCGGGCGCTTTGAACCGAGCGTGGTGGTGGTCGATCCCGTGTCGTCGCTGGAAGGGCCGGCGCGCGAGGTGCAGGCGACGCTCCTGCGGATGGTTGATCTGCTGAAAAGCCGGATGATCACCGCGGTGTTCACGAGTTTGCGACGCGAAGGATCCTTCGAGACCGGCAACGACCTCGGCCTGTCCTCGTTGATGGACGTGTGGATCAAGCTCGTGGACGTTGAAGCCAACGGCGAGCGGACGCGAACCCTTTACGTCATCAAAGCCCGCGGCATGAGCCATTCCAACCAGGTCCGCGAGTTTCAGATCACCGCCGACGGCGTCAAGCTGCTCGTCCCCTACGTGGGCGCGGCCGGCGTGCTCACGGGAACCGCGCGGATCGTCCGGGAAGCGGAAGAGCAAGCGACGCTGCTGGTTCGCCGGCAGGAGGGCGAGCGCCGCCGCCGCGAACTGGCGAGGCGACGCGAGGCGGTGGAGCGTCAGATCGAAGAGCTGCAGGCCAGCCTCGATGCGCATGCCGAGGAGGAGCGGATCTTTGTTGGCGAGGAAGACAGCCAGCAGAGCACGCAAGCGATGGAGCGCGACGTGATCGCCCGGCGCAGGGGCTTCGCGGAGTGAGCGCGGCGGAAGGCACTCCGGGGCAAGGGCTGGATCTTGAAGGCGAGGCGGCGCGCGCCGACGCCGATCCCGGCCACTACCACCTCCGCCTCTACGTGGCGGGACAAACGGCCAAGTCGCTGCGGGCGACGGCCAACCTGCGCCGCGTCTGCGAGGAGCACCTCGCCGGACGCTACGACATCGAGCTGATCGACCTGATGCAGAATCCCAAGCTTGCCGCCGGCGACCAGATCCTCGCCGTACCGACGCTGGTTCGCCGCCTTCCCGCGCCCTTGAAGCGCATCATCGGCGACCTGTCCGACACCGACAAGGTACTCGTCGGGCTGGATATCCGAGCCAAGGCCGTCGGCGTTTGAGCGCGGAGGCGGCGGGTCCGGTTCCGGCGCGCTACCTCCTCCGCCTGTTCATCGCGGGTACGACGCCGCGCTCCCGTCGCACGATTGAGAACCTGCGTCGCATCTGCGACACTTATCTCCCCGACGGCTTCGATCTTGAAGTGGTCGACATCTACCAGCAGCCGCATCTCGCCGAGGAGTTCCAAGTCGTGGCCGCGCCGACCCTGGTGAAGATCGCGCCGGCACCGCTGCGGCGCATCATCGGCGACCTGTCGGACGAAGGTCGCGTGCTGCGTGGCCTTGATGTCAGCGAGCCCGCGCCATGAGCCAGGACGAGGCGGCCTCTTCGGCAATGTCCCTGACCGCTGCCACGGCCCGCATCCGCGAGCTGGAAATGCGGTTGGAAGAAACCGAGGACACGCTGGAAGCGATCCGGCGCGGCGACTTCGACGCCGTGGTCGTGCAGGGACCCGACAACGAGCAACGCATCTACACGCTCGACACCGCCGACCGTCCTTATCGCGCGCTGATCGAGCAGATCCGCGAAGGTGCCTTCACTCTCGCCGCCGACGGGCGCCTTCTTTACTGCAACCGCCAGCTCGCCGAGCTGTTCGGCGTGCGGCAGGAGCGGCTGATCGGACGTAGGCTCGACGCCTTCTTCAGCGAGGCGGATGCGGCCGTGCTGGCCTCCCTGCTCGCCGAGGCGCTGGATGGGGCCGCCCGCGGTGAACTCACCATCGCCGCCGGGCAGCGGGCCCCGCAGCCCGCCTATCTTTCGCTGAGCCTGCTCGCCCGCGACGAATCCCAGCCGATCTTATGCGGGGTCCTCACGGATCTGACCGAACAGAAGATGCACCTGCGCGAACTGTCGGAGGCCAACACGCGGCTGCAAAGCGAAAGCGCGCAGCGCGAGCGGGTGGAGGAAGCGCTGCGCCAGTCGCAGAAGATGGAGGCGGTCGGCCAGCTCACCGGCGGCGTGGCGCACGATTTCAACAATCTCCTCACCATCATCCGCTCGTCCGTCGACCTGCTGAGGCGCCCCAGCGTGACCGAGGCGCGGCGGGAGCGCTACCTCGAAGTGGTGTCCGACACGGTCGACCGGGCGTCCCGGCTGACCAGCCAGCTTCTCGCCTTCGCCCGCCGCTCGACGCTGAAGCCGGAAATCTTCGATCTCGGCGAAAAGCTCGGCGGCGTCGCCGACATGCTCGACACCGTGACCGGGGCCCGCATCCGCGTGGTCACCGCGCTGCCCGAGCGACCCTGCTTCGTGCGCGCCGACCTCAGCCAGTTCGAAACCGCGCTCGTCAACATGGCGGTCAACGCTCGCGACGCGATGGACGGTGAGGGGCTGCTGACCTTGCAGCTCGCCTGCGGCCGCACCTTGCCCTCGATCCGCGGCCATGGCGGCTCGGATCAGCTGTTTGCCGTGATTTCGCTGACCGATACCGGAGCTGGCATCGCGCCCGACCAGATCAAGCACGTGTTCGAGCCGTTCTACACAACCAAGGAGATCGGCAAGGGAACAGGCCTCGGCCTCAGTCAGGTGTTCGGCTTCGTGAAGCAGTCGGGCGGCGACGTGGACGTGGAAAGCCGGCTTGGCCTTGGCACGACCTTCACCTTGTACCTGCCGGAGGTCGAGGCGCCGGTCGAGCAAGCGCGCGCGGCGGCCGAGGAGCAGGAACCGCAGGGCAGCGGTCAGCGCGTGCTGGTGGTGGAAGACAATATCGGGGTCGGTGAATTCTGCACCCAGATGCTGCAGGACCTCGGCTACCGCACGCATTGGGCAATGAACGCCGAGGAAGCGCTGGCCACGCTGGGCGAGAGCGGCGCCGGCTTCGACGTGGTGTTCTCGGATGTGGTGATGCCCGGCATGGGCGGCGTCGCCCTCGCCGAGGAACTGCGCCGTCGCCTGCCATGGCTGCCGGTGGTGCTCACCTCCGGCTACAGCCACGTGCTTGCCCGCGACGCCGGCCACGGTTTCGATCTGTTGCACAAGCCCTATTCCGCCGAACAACTGTCGCGGATGCTGCGCAAGGCGGCCCTGCGCCGGCACGCGTAAGCGCGACGCGCAGCATGCGGCGTGACGATCGGGCGCAGCAGCCGACCCTTAGGGGAAGGCCGACCGTCTCCTTCTAAAGAGGTATCGACA
This sequence comes from uncultured Beijerinckiaceae bacterium, assembly GCA_937863205.1. Next base: position 6,895 of record CALMGA010000396.1, read on the forward strand.
AAAAACCTTCATCCCAACGCAAGAAATTCTGCAATTCGGACGCTATGCCGGCCTTCGCGCCTCATGCTAGGCAGAAGGGGAATAAGCAAGAACGCGCGATTGTCCAGCGCTTCGCGTTCCAAGGAGCCTAACATGACGAAATCCGATGCCGGTTGGGGGACTTCGAGCGCCTTTTTCGCCGCAGATCTGCACACGGTTGATCCCGATATGGCCAAGGCCATCGATCAGGAGCTTGGACGCCAGCGCGACGAGATCGAGCTGATCGCCTCCGAGAACATCGTTTCCAAGGCGGTGATGGAAGCGCAAGGGTCGGTTCTCACCAACAAATATGCCGAAGGTTACCCCGGCCGGCGTTATTACGGCGGCTGCCAGTACGTCGATATCGCCGAGAAGCTCGCCATCGAGCGCGTCACCAAGCTGTTCGGCGTCGGCTTCGCCAACGTGCAGCCGAATTCGGGCAGCCAGGCCAACCAGGGCGTCTTCCTGGCTCTGCTGCAACCGGGTGACACCTTCATGGGCCTCGACCTGGCCGCCGGCGGCCACCTGACCCACGGCTCGCCGGTCAACGTTTCGGGCAAATGGTTCAAGCCGGTGCCCTACGGCGTCACCAAGGATACCTACCGCATCAACATGGACGAGGTCGAGAAGATCGCGCTGGAGTGCCGCCCAAAGCTCATCATCGCCGGCGGCTCGGCCTATCCCCGCATCTGGGACTTCCCCCGCTTCCGCGCCATCGCCGACAAGGTCGGTGCCTTCTTCATGGTGGACATGGCGCATTTCGCCGGGCTGGTCGCCGCCGGCCTGCATCCCTCGCCGTTCCCTCACGCCCATGTGGCCACAACCACGACCCATAAGACCCTGCGCGGCCCGCGCGGCGGCCTTATCCTCACCAACGAGGCCGACCTCGCCAAGAAGTTCAATTCGGCCATCTTCCCCGGCATCCAGGGCGGCCCGCTGATGCACGTCATCGCCGCCAAGGGCGTCGCCTTCGGCGAAGCCCTGCAGCCCTCGTTCAAGACCTACATCCAGCAGGTGATCGACAACGCCCATACCCTTGCGGAAACCCTGCAGGCCAAGGGCTACAAGATCACCACCGGCGGCACAGAGAACCACCTGATGCTCGTTGATCTGCGCGATAAGGGCCTCACCGGCAAGGCGGCGGAAGCCTCGCTCGGGCGCGCCCACATCACCTGCAACAAGAACGGCGTGCCCTTCGACACGGCGAGCCCGATGGTCACCTCCGGCATCCGCCTCGGCACCCCCGCCGCAACGTCGCGCGGCTTCGGCGCGGCCGAGTTCGAAACGGTGGGCGCTCTGATCGCCACCTGCCTGGACGGCCTCGCCGCCAACGGCGAAGGAGGCAATGCCGCCGTCGAGGGCGACGTCCGCGCGCAGGTCGCGGCCCTCACGGCGCGTTTCCCGATCTACTGAATGGACGCGAAGCCGGCGCATTGGTGATATCGGACCGCTCGACGCAGCAACAGCTCGCTGATGAGCGGTACATGGCTGCCGCGCTGGCCTTAGGGCGCCGCGGCCTCGGGCGGACGGCGCCGAACCCGAGCGTCGGCGCACTGGTGGTCAGGGAAGGAACCATCGTCGGCCGCGGCTGGACCGGCGACGGCGGGCGCCCACATGGCGAGCGCATCGCGCTCGCCCAAGCCGGGGAAGCGGCGCGCGGCGCCACCCTTTACGTGACGCTGGAGCCGTGCAGCCATCACGGTCGATCGCCCCCGTGCTGCGAGGCGGTGGTGGAAGCCGGCATCGCCCGCCTGGTCTATGCGACCGGCGACGAGAACCCGCTCGTGGCAGGCGCCGGTGCCGCTTTCTGCCGCGAGCGTGGGCTCGACGTGGTCGCCGGCGTCGGAGCCGAACAGGCTGGGCGCGACCACCGCGGCCACAGCCTGCGTTTCGCCCAACGGCGCCCCCTTCTGACGCTGAAGCTCGCCGAAACCGCCGATGGTTACGTCGCCGGCGGCCCGCACGATCCCCGCCTTGCCATCACCGGCATCGCCGCCAGCGGCGCCGTCCACGTGATGCGCGCGATGCACGACGCCGTCATGGTCGGCAGCGGCACCCTGCGCAACGACGATCCGCTGCTGACCGTGCGGTTGCCGGGCGTGAGCGCGCGCCCGCTTCGCATCGTTCTCGACGCCGCCCTCGCAATCTCGCCGCGCTCGCGCCTCGTGCAAACGGCCGCGCAAGCGCCAATTCTCCTTCTCGCCAGCGCCGACGCGGTCGCGCGACGCGGGGGCGCCCTCGCAGGCATTCCCGGCCTCGCCATCGCAGCGGTAGCGCTCGACGCGCGCGGCCGTATCGACCTGCCTGCGGCGTTGCGGCTGCTGGCGGAGCGCGACCTGACCCGCATCTTCTGCGAAGGCGGACCGACGCTTGCCGCCTCTCTGATCGCCGACGGCTTGGCCGACGACGTGCTGATCTTCACCGCACCGAGGCCCCTGGGAGCGGACGGGGTTGCAACCCTCTGCGAGGCGTCGCGTGCCTTGCTCGCGGCAGCTTATCGTCCCGCGCTCACCCGGTTCTATGGGCCGGACTGCCTCCGCCATTGGGAACGAGCGAACGGATGTTCACGGGTTTGATCAGCGACGTGGGAACGGTGAAGCGCATCGAGAAGCGCGAACAGCTCCATCGCCTGCGCATCGGCTGCCGGTATCCGGCCGACAGCATCGCCATCGGTGCCTCCATCGCCTGCAACGGGCCTTGCCTCACCGTGGTCGCGCTCGAAACCACGCCGGAGGGGTGCGCCTTCGAGGTGGAGGTCGGGGCCGAGACCCTGGCCCGAACCACCGCGGCCGGCTGGACGCAGGGCCTGCGACTCAACCTCGAACGCTCCTTGAAGATCGGCGACGAACTCGGCGGCCATCTCGTTACCGGTCACATCGATGGCGTCGCCATGATCCTGGAGGTTGAGGCGCGGCATGGCATGAGCCGGTTCACCTTGCGGGCGCCGGCCGACATGTCGCGTTTCATCGCCGCCAAGGGATCGGTCTCGCTCGACGGCACGTCCCTGACCGTCAACACCGTCGCCGACGACGTCTTCTCCGTCCTTCTTATCCCCCACACGCTGGCCGTCACCAATTGGGGCGACCGCAGGGCCGGTGACGGTCTCAACCTGGAAGTCGACCTGATGGCCCGCTACGCCGCCCGGCTCGGCGAAACGCGCGGGCTCGGCAGTCCGACGGCTCAGTAGCGCAGAACCAGAGTCGTCTGCTTGCCGCCGTCGAGGTCGATGGCCTCCTTGCCTTCGGCCTTGCGGTCGTGAACGGAGGCGTCCTCGACGACCTCGATCTCCTTGACGTTCATCGCCGCCGCCTCGTCCACTTCCGCGATCGAGAGAATGACGTTGTCGCCGAGGTCCTTGGTCTGTTTACGAAAATCACCGAGCTTCATCCTGCGTCTCCTTCGATCGCCCGAGCCAGCGGCGGGCTCCGTCGCGCCAACACGATGGGTGATGCAGAGTTTCCCATCGGCTGCGGATGGCAGGTCATCGAATTTAGAGTCGCTCTAATCTGTTGCGCGGGGAACGGAATCAGTTTAGAAGTATTCCAGTTCCGAGACGCCGGGAATGGCGCTGAAGAGGGAGAGCAAGATGTCGGCTCATTGCCAGGACTGCGTCTACTACGACCAGCACCACACCAATTCCGGCAAGCAGGCGACCGATGAGGGCCTGTGCCGGTTCAATCCGCCGGTATCACAGCCAGGCCCTGACGCCCACGGTCTCTGGCCGGTGGTCGGCAAGGAGGACTGGTGCGGCCACTACGCCAACCAGAGCAAGGTCGCTCACGCCGCCTAACGCCCTTTTAACCCAAGCAAGCAGAGCCCGGCGCTGGACGTCGGGCTTTTTCTATGCGGCGGCTGATGCCTGCGACGAGGCTGCCGGGCGGATATCGCAGCCGCGGCTTGCCCCGCCCTCGTGCGCTTGCTAGCCAAGCAATCCCTCCCATCTCCATTCAAGGCTCGCGCGACCATGGCCGAACCGCGCCGCCCGCTCTTCTTGCCCGTGCAGGCACGCGACGCCCGCTTTCTCGTCATCGAGGCCCTGTTCTACGAGGAGATCGGCACCATGCTGCGTGAAGGCGCTCAGGCCGCCTTCGCGCAGGCGGGCGCGACCTGCGAGGTGGTCAGCGTGCCCGGCGCCCTGGAACTCCCGATCGCGATGGCGATGGCGCTGGATGGCGGACGGTTTGCCGGGGCCGTGGCGCTCGGCTGCGTCATCCGCGGCGAAACGTATCATTTCGATCTCGTGTGCAACGAGAGCGCGCGGGCGCTGATGCAACTGGCCGTGGCGGCGCGGCTGCCGTTCGGCAACGGCGTCCTCACCGTCGAGAACGAGGCGCAGGCGGTCGACCGCGCCGATCCCCGGCGGGGCGACAAGGGGGGCGATGCCGCCCGTGCCGCCCTCGCCCTGTGGAGTCTCAAGCACGGATCGCTCATGTCCGGGAGTGCCCGCTGATGGCAGGCGGCAACGAGCGCTCCGCCGCCCGCCTCGCGGCCGTGCAGGCGCTCTATCAGATGGACCTCACCGGCAAGGGATTGGCTGACATCCTCGCCGAGTTCGAGGCGTATTGGATCGGCGGCGAGATCGAGGGTGACCAATACAAGCCGGCCGAGCTGGCTTTCTTCCGCGACATCCTCAAGGGCGTGCTGGCCGATCAGGCGCCGCTCGACCGGGCGATCAACGACAGCCTCGTCGCCGGCTGGCCGCTGGCCCGCATCGACACCGTGATGCGGGCGACGCTGCGCGGCGGTGCCTACGAGCTGAAGAAGCGGCGCGACATTCCCGCCCGCGTGGTCATCAAGGAATACGTCGACGTAGGCGGCGCCTTCTTCGGACGGGAAGAAAGCGGCATGATCAATGCCGTCCTCGACGGCCTCGCCCGCTCGTTCCGCGCCGGGGAGTTCGACCAGCCGCGCGCTTGAGCGCCCAGGCAGGATCGCGCAGGTCCGCTCAGACCTGGAACCGTCCGGCATCCTCCGCCGCGCGGAACAGGGCGCGCGCCTTGTTGCGGCACTCCTGCAGCTCGCTTTCGGGATCGGAGTCGTAGACGATGCCGGCGCCGGCCTGGACGTGCATCGTGCCGTCCTTCACCACCGCCGTGCGCAGCACGATGCAGGTGTCCATCTCGCCCCCTGCGCCGAAATAGCCGATGCAGCCGGCATAGATGCCGCGCTTGTCGACCTCCAGCTCGTCGATGATCTCCATCGCCCGCACCTTGGGCGCGCCCGAGACCGTTCCGGCCGGGAAGCCGGCGGCGAGCGCATCGATGGTGTCGTGGGACGGGTCGAGCCGGCCCTCGACGTTGCTGACGATGTGCATGACGTGGCTGTATCGCTCGACGGCGAAACGCTCGGTGACGGCAACTGTGCCTATGGCCGACACGCGGCCGACGTCGTTGCGGCCGAGGTCGAGCAGCATCAGGTGTTCGGCGCATTCCTTCTCGTCGGCGAGGAGATCCCTCGCCAGCGCCTCGTCGGCGAGCGGCGTGGCGCCGCGCGGGCGGGTGCCGGCGATCGGCCGAATGGTGACGGTTCCCTCGCGCACCCGCACCAGGATTTCGGGCGAGGAACACACGATCTGAAAGGCGCCGAAATCGAGGAAGCACAGGAACGGCGCGGGATTGACCCGGCGCAGCGATCGGTAGAGCGCGAAGGCCGGCAGGGCGAACGGCGCGGAAAAGCGTTGCGACAGCACCGCCTGAAAGATGTCGCCGGCGCGGATAAAGGCCTTGGCCGCCTCGACCATGGCGAGGAAGCGCTCGGGCCGCGTGTTCGAAACGGGCGTCACCGGGCCGGCGTCGTTCATCTCCCGCGCCGCGCGGCGGGGCAGGGCCTCGTCCAGGGCGCCGACGACACCGGCAAGGCGCGCGGCCGCCGCCGCGAGGGCGTCGTGAACGCCGACGCCCGGTGCCGGGCGCACCGGCGTCACCACCGCGATCTCGTCGCGCACGCTGTCGAACACGATCATCACGGTCGGTCGCATCAGCAACGCGTCGGGCACGCCGATCGGATCGGGCTTGGCCGGCGGCAGCCGCTCCATCTCGCGCACGATGTCATAGCCGAGATAGCCGAACACGCCCGCCGCCATCGGCGGCAGCTCCGCATCCGACACCGCGATGCGCGACTCCGCGAGCAAAGCGCGCAAAGCCTGCAGCGGCGCCTCGGGGCAGGGCTCGAAGGCGTCGGGCTCGGCAAGCGCCCGTCGATTGATCGTCGCGCGCCCGTCCGCGACCTTGAACAGCACGTCGGGATCGACCCCGATCATCGAATAGCGCCCGCGCGCGGCGCCGCCTTCCACCGACTCCAGCAGAAAGCAGCGACCCCCGCGCGTGGTCGACAGCTTGAGGAACGCGGCGACCGGCGTCAGCAGATCGCCGCTCAGCCGCTCCACCACGAGGCTGGCCTCGCCCGCCTCGTAGCGCCGCGCGACGGCTAGGGCGTCGCTCATCAGCTGCCGCCGTCGCCCAATGCCGTCTGCAGCGCCTGCTGGTTGATGGTGACGCCGATCTCGCCCTGCACCCTGGCGAGGTATTGCGCCAGCACGTCGTCCTCGAAGCCGGTCTGGACCTGGGCGATCAGCTTGGTGAACTCCTCGTCCCCGGGGTTGATCGGCGGCACGTGGGCCGCCTCGATCTTGAAGATGATGCGGCCCTGCGTTCCGTCGGTCACCGACCCGGCCTTGCCGACCGGGTGGGCGAAGAAGGACGCGGTCACGAGCTGGGGCAGCTGCGGACCGCCGCCTCGGCCGATGTTGGTGGCCTTCATCACCGCAAGCTTGCCGTTCTCGGCCGCTTCCGTCGCCAGCGGCTTGCCACCGTCGATCGCTGCGACGATCTTGTCGGCGGCACCGGCCAGCCGGCGGGTCACCTCGTCCTCGCGCCAGCCGGCGGTGACGCGATCCTTGACGTCGGCCAGCGTGAGCTGGCGGGCCGGGTCGATGCCGGCGACCTCGTACCAGACGTCGCCGCCGTCGCCGGTCGGGATCATCTCGCTGTCGGCGCCGACATCCGTGCCGAAGGCCGCCTTGAGGAGCTGCGGGCCGCCGACCAAACCCTCCACGGGCTTGCGCGCGCGGTCGCGGCCTTGCGCGTCGACGGCCTCGACCGTGCGCGGCTGCAGGCCGACGCTCGCTCCCGCCTCGGCCAGAGTCTTGCCGGCCGCGCGTGCGTCCTCCACCGTGTCGCGCAGCTTGTTGGCCTGCTGCCGCGCGCGGATGATCGCGATCTCGTCCTTGAGTTGCGCGCTCACCTCGGTCAGCGGCTGCACGCGTTCGGGCACGATCTTGGTGACGTGGACGAGCACGGTGCCGAACTGGCCCTTGACCGGCGCGCTGGTTCCGTTCTCCGGCAGCGCGAAGGCGGCTGCGGCGACGGCCGGGTCGGCGAGGTCGCCCTTGCCCACCGTGCCGAGGTCGATGTCGCCGGAGCTCTTGTTCTGGGCGGCCGCGAGCTTGTCGAAGCTTTCGCCCCCCTTGAGCCGGCTTTCGGCCGCCTCTGCCGCCTTGATGTCGGGGAAGAGCAGCTGCTGCACCCCGCGCTTTTCCGGCTGGGTGAAGCGGATCGACTTGACCTCGTCGTAGCGCTTGGCGACGTCGGCCTCCGACACCGCGTCGGGCTTCACCAGATTGGCCGGCACCACCGAGAGCACCGCGAGCTTGCGGTATTCCGGCGCCACATAGCTGCGGGCATGGTCGTCGTAGTATGTCTTCAGCTCGGCATCGGTTGGTGGCGCGATCGTGCCGGCGGCGCCGGGCGGCAGGATGAAGAAGTCGAGGTCGCGCACTTCCGACTGGAAGCGGTGCACCGCGTCCTTGACCGAGCCGGGCAGTTCAAGGCCGCCGATCACCGCATCCGACACGTCCTGGCGCAGGATCAGGGCGCGCTGCGCCTTGCTGTAGCTTGCCTCCGTGTAGCCGTTCTCGCGCAGCAGCCTGGCGAAGAGCTGACTGTCGAACTTGTCGTTCGCGCCCTTGAAGGTCGCGTCCTTCATGATGCCGCGCACGATCTCCTCGTCGCCGACGGCGAGGCCGAACTTCACCGCCTGCTGGTCCAGGATGGTGTCGGTCAGCAGCCGCGACAGCACCTGGCGGTCGAGGCCGCTGCGCCGCGCTTCCTCGTTGGTGATGGCGCGCCTTTGCTTCTGCTGCAGCTGTTGCAACTGCGACTGGTAGGCTGTGCGGTACTGGTCGACGGAGATCGTGGTCGAGCCGACCTTGGCCAGTTCGTTGCCGCTGAAGCTGGTGAAGCGGTCGCTGGCGCCCCAGGCGGCGAAGCTGAGGATGATCAAGCCCAGCACCACCGCCAGGATGGCTCGCCCGAACAGGCTCTGCGAAAGGCTGCGCATCTCGTTCAGCATGGCCGGTCGGTCGCTCGGAATGAAGATTGCGTGGCCGCGACTTATAGGAAGCCGACCTGCGCGAGGCAATGCGCGCGCCGCGAAGTAAGATGGATCCGGTCGTGACCGCCGATTCGTTGCCGCCCACTCGGCTTTGCGGATCGGCGCCGCGATGCTAACGGGTCGAAGGGCGCCGGCCGAGGCCGCCGAGCGCAGGGATCCGGAGTGTAAGCCGAGAATGGCGCGACAGCCGCAACCGCTCGTGGCCGGCAACTGGAAGATGAACGGCCTCCACGCCGACCTCGCCGAGATCGGAAAGGTCCGCGATGCGGTACGCGACGGCGCCGCGGGCGAGGCGGAGGTGCTGATCTGCCCGCCGGCGACCCTGATCCGCGAAGCGGCCGCCCTGGCGCGCGGCAGCGGGCTGAAGATCGGCGGCCAGAACTGCCACAAGTCCAACAGCGGCGCCCATACCGGGGACGTGTCCCCCCTGATGCTGGTCGATGCCGGCGCGAGCTACGTCATTCTCGGGCATTCCGAGCGACGCGCCGATCACAACGAAACCAACGTGGCCGTGCGCCAGAAGGCGATGGCGGCGATGGCGGCCGGGTTGAAGGTCATCCTGTGCGTCGGCGAAACCAAGGCCGACCGCGACGCGGGGCGCGCCCTGCGCGTGGTGGGGCGCCAACTCGCCGGCTCCGTGCCGCAGGATTGCGACGCCGCCGACCTGCTGCTCGCCTACGAGCCGATCTGGGCGATCGGCACCGGTGTCACCCCCACCGCCGCCGATGTGGCGGACATGCACGGGTTCATGCGCCACGAGATCACCAGCCTCCTGCCGGCCGGCGGCGCGACGCTGCGGCTCCTCTACGGCGGCTCGGTGAAGGCCGGCAATGCGGCCGAGCTGATGGCGGTGCAAGACGTCAACGGCGCGCTGGTCGGGGGGGCGAGCCTGAAGGCCGCCGACTTCATGGGCATCGTGTCGGTCTATCGGGCCGCGGTGCCGGCCGAGGGCTGAGCCGCTGCCGCTCGTTCAGTCCGGTTCCCGGTCCGGCTCGGCGCGGCGAAGCTGGTTGACCAGCGTCACCGTCAGGTCGCGCATGGTGCGTCGGTCGCCGCCGGCGATCTGCGCGAGACCCGTCCCGATCAGGCTGTCGGCAAGCGCCAGGCCCGTCACGAAACAGATCATGGCGCGGGCGCGCCGCGCCTTGTCCGGACCCTCCATCTGCGATTCGAGCACCGCCACGAGTTCACCGACGGCTTCGAGGGGCTCGCGCGTCCGTTCGGGCGTATGCGTCAGGGCCGACCATGCCATCAGGATGCCGATCCCGCCGCCGGCATAGGCGTTGAACACGAGGTCGACGAGCTCGCCGACGTCGTCGCGGTGTCCCGCCTCGATCAGGGCGGTGACCGTTCGCGTCAATTCCTCCGCCATGAAGGTCTTCAGGTCGTGCTGGAAAGCCTCCGCCGAGCCGAAGTGATGGATGAGGTTGGCATGCGACATCTTCAGCTCGGCGCCGACCGCCTTGAGGGTGAGGGCGCCCGGCCCACCTCCGACGAGCAGGCGGCGACCGACGGCGAGGGCCTGCCGGCGGACGTCGCCGGCCTTGCGGCGGCCGACCCTGTCGGATGCAACAGTTGACATCGATGTAAGCTAGGTCCCGTATCGGGCGGCTTTGCGGGGAGAGGACGGCGGAGATACGACGATGGCGTCCACGGTGAGGCTGAAGGGTCGCGTGGCGCTCGTGACGGGGGCGGCGAGCGGGATCGGACGCGCGCTCGCCGTTGCGCTCGTCGGGCGCGGCTGCCACCTCGCCCTCGCCGACCTCGACGAGGCCGGGCTGGCGGACGCGGCGCGGAGCCTCGCGGCACCGGGCGTCACGCTGAGCACGCACCGGCTCGACGTTGCCGACCGGGCCGCCATCGCGGCGCTGGTTCCCGAGATCCAGGCGAGCCACGGCGGCCTGGATGTTCTCGTCAACAATGCCGGCGTCGCCCTCGGCGGCACCTTTGAGGAGATTTCCGCCGCCGACTTCGACTGGCTCCTGGCGATCAACTTCGGCGGCGTGGTCGCGATGACGCGCGCCTTCCTGCCCCTGCTGCGGCGCAGCGACGAGGCGCGCCTCGTCAACGTGTCCAGCGTTTTCGGCCTGATCGCGCCGCCGGGCCAGACGGCCTATTGCGCGAGCAAGTTCGCCGTGCGCGGCTTCTCCGAGTCGCTGCGCCACGAGCTGGCCGGCAGCACGGTCGGCGTCACGGTGGTGCATCCCGGCGGCGTCGCCACGAGCATCGCCCGCCACGCCCGGGTACCGGCCGGCGTCGATGCCGCCGAGGCCGAACGGCGCAAGCGGATGTTCGAGAATGCGCTGGTTCTGTCGCCGACCGTTGCCGGCGAGGCCATCGCGCGTGCGCTCGAACGGCGGCAGCCCAGGGTCGTGATCGGTCGCGACGCCAAACTGGCCTCCGCGATCGAGCGGGTCCTGCCGGTCTCGTACTGGAGGCTGCTCGCCAAGTTGAGCGGGACGGCATGACGCGCGGACCATTCGAGCGGCACGGGGCGAGCCGTGCCGCCAACGGCTGACAGCGGAAAGGCAGACCCATGGAGCACCTCCCCACGGAGCACCTCGACGTCCTCATCATCGGAGCCGGCCTGTCCGGCGTCGGCGCGGCCTACCACGTGCAGACCGAGCTGCCCGGCAAGTCCTTCGCCCTGCTGGAAGGCCGCGACGCGATCGGCGGCACCTGGGACCTGTTCCGCTATCCCGGCATCCGCTCGGACAGCGACATGTACACGCTGGGCTATGCCTTCCGGCCGTGGCCGGCGGCGGCGGCCATCGCCGACGGGCCGTCGATCCTCGCCTATGTCCGCGACACGGCCGCAGCCTACGGCATCGACCGCAAGGTTCGCTTCAATCATCGCGTGGTGGCCGCCGCGTGGTCGTCGCGGGAGTCGCGATGGACGGTCGAGGTCGAGCGCGGCGGGGAGCGGATCAGCCTGACCTGCTCGTTCCTGTTCGCGTGCAGCGGCTACTACGATTACGACGCCGGCTATCTTCCGGCCTTCCCCGGCGTGGACTCGTTCGCCGGGCGCCTGGTGCATCCGCAAACCTGGCCGGACGGGCTGGACACGGCCGGCAAGCGGGTCGTGGTGATCGGCAGCGGGGCGACGGCGGTGACTCTCGTACCGGCCCTGGCGCGCGGCGGCGCGGTGGTCACCATGCTGCAGCGATCGCCGAGCTACGTCGTTTCCATGCCCTCGATCGATGCGCTGGCCGTACGCCTGAAAAAGCTGCTGCCGGCCAAGCTCGCCTATGCCGCCGTGAGGTGGCGCAACATCCTGCTCGGCATCCTCCTGTACAAGCTGGCGCGGAGCCGGCCGGCCACGGTCAAGAAGCGACTGAAGACGGCCATCCGCGACATCCTCGGCCCGGACTTCGACGTGGAGCGGCACTTCAGCCCGCGCTACGACCCTTGGGACCAGCGGGTCTGCCTCGTGCCGGACTCGGACCTGTTCGTCGAGCTGAAGGCGGGCCGCGCCACGATGATGACGGACGAGGTCGACGCCTTCACCCCGACCGGGCTGCGCCTGCGCTCCGGCGCGCAGCTCGCCGCCGACATCGTGGTGGCGGCGACCGGCCTGAAGATGAAGATGCTCGGCGGCGTCGCGCTCTCGGTCGATGGTCGCCGCGTCGACCTCGCGCGAACGGTGAGCTACAAGGGGCTGATGTTCAGCGGCGTGCCCAACCTCGCCGCCGCGCTCGGCTATACCAACGCCTCGTGGACGCTGAAATGCGATCTCACCTGCGCCTACGTCTGCCGGCTGATCCGCTACATGGACCGGCGCGGCCTGTCGGCCTGCGTCCCGGACGACGGCGGAGGCGTCGAGGGCCGGCCGCTGATCGACTTCACCTCCGGCTACATCCGTCGCGCGGAGGCCCTTCTGCCGCGGCAGGGCAACCGCAAGCCGTGGCGCCTTCACCAGAACTACGTTTCCGACCTGCTGGCGCTGCGCTTCGGCCGGATCGACGACGGCGTGATGCGCTTCACGCCGCGCGACGGGAATGGTCCGTTCGAGCCTGCCGACACCTCCGGGCGGACCAGCCCCGTGGCGGGAGCGGCCTGAAGCCGCCTCCGCGATCCGGGGTGGCGACGCCGGGCCTGCTGCTCGTCCGGCCGGCATCGGCCGCGGTTGGCAGCGCTTGTCCGTTTGACGCCGCCGTCATGGCATGACGGCGATGCAGCTCGAGGGGCAGCCCGAGGTGAACGCCGACCAGCCGCTCGGCTTCCGCGCCCAGCTCGCAACCTCGTCGCGCGGCCTCGCCGGCTCGCCCGAGCGCTGGAGCGTGGCGGGACTGTCGCTCGCCGTGGTCATCGTTCTTCTGATGACCGCCGCGGCGCAGGTCGCCCTGAACGCCTGGAACACGCCCTTCTACAACGCCGTCTCCGTGCGCGACGTCGAGACGTTCGAGCACGAGCTCCTCGTCTTCTTCGCCATCGCCGGCGCGCTCCTGGTCCTCAACGTCGCGCAGATGTGGTTGAACCTGACCCTGCAGCTCAAGCTGCGCGCCGGCCTCATGCATGACCTGCTCGACCTGTGGCTGCAGCCGCTGCGCGCCTTCAAGCTGGCGCACGCCGGCATCCTGGGCGTGAACCCGGATCAGCGCCTCCACGAGGACACGCGCCACCTCACCGAGCTGACGACCAGCCTCGCCATCGGCCTGCTTCAGGCGTCCGTGCTGCTCGTCGTCTTCATCGTCGTGCTGTGGCGCCTGTCGGCCGGCTTCGCCTTCAAGCTTGGCGGCCATGCGATCGCGGTGCCCGGCTACATGGTGTGGGCCGCGCTCGTCTACGCGCTGGTCGGCTCGCTCGCCAGCTTCCGCGTCGGCTATTCGCTGATCCGCTTCAACGCCGAGCGATACGGCCGCGAAGCGGAGCTGCGCTCGACGCTGGTGCGCGTCAGCGATCATATCGGCACCATCGCCCTGCACCGCGGCGAGGCGAGCGAGCGGCGCTCGTTGGAGCGCGACCTGCGCACCGTGCTCGCCGCCATGCGCGCCATCGTCGTCGCGACCACCAAGCTGACCTGGGTGACGGCCGGCTATGGCTGGCTGACCCAGATCGTGCCCATCCTCGTCGCGGCGCCGATCTATTTCAGCGGCCAGATCAGCTTCGGCGAGCTGATGATGGCGGTGGGCGCCTTCAACCAGGTGCAAAGCTCGCTGCGCTGGTTCGTGGACAATTTCGGCACCATCGCCGACTGGCGGGCGACGCTGCTGCGCGTCGCCGACTTCCGCCGCGCCGTCGTCGGCTGCGAGGATCTGCACGGGGTCGCCGGCCGCATCGCCGTCGAGGTGGGCGAGCCGGGCCGCTTCGTGCTCGACAATCTCGCCGTCGCCTCGCACGGCGACTGCATCCGGTTGGACGAGCGCCGGGTCGTCATCGCCGCCGGCGAGCGGGTGCAGATCACCGGCGAGTCCGGCGACGCGCAGACGATCTTCTTCCGCGCCATGGCCGGCCTTTGGCCGTGGGGCGAGGGGCGCATCCGCCTGCCGGGCGAGGAAAGCTTCCTGCACGTCGCCCGCCACCCCTACATCCGGTCCGGGCGGCTGCGCGACGTGCTGGCTTACCCCGACGACCCCGCCGGCTTCGATCCCGGACGCTTCGCGGCGGCACTTGATGCGGTCGGCCTCGGCGGCTTCGCTTCGCGCCTCGACGAGGATGGGCGCTGGGACCAGACCCTCGGCGACCAGGACCTGCAGCGTTTGGCCTTCGCCCGCTTGTCCCTGCAAAGGCCGGCCTGGATCGTGATCGATCAGGCGCTGGAAACGCTCGATGGCGAGACTCACGCGCAGGTGATCGCGATGTTCCAGTCGAGCCTCAAGGCCTCGGCGGTGATCAACATCGGTCGCCCGGAACCGACCGATCTGTTCGAGCGCAGCTACGCGCTGGTCGACGATCCCGGCGGGTGTCGCCTGCCGTTGAAGGCTGCGCCGGTTGTGCCGGCAAAGGTGCGCGTCGAAGTGCCGGCCTGATCAATTCCTGTCTGCCGCAATACCTGCGTCTTTGGCCGATAAACCGCCGACGCCTGCGATTTGAGGAGGTTTCCGTGCACCCGTTCGTCCGTCTCGCCGGCGCCGTCGTGGTGGCCGTCGCGCTCGACGCGTCGGCCTTCGCGAGTGGACCGGCCTGGGCCGCCGAAGCTGCCCCCGCGGCTCTTGGCGACAACATGGCGGCGCCGGTCGTCAGCGTCATTGTGCCGGGGCTGCGCGACCTCGTCGAGCGCGCAACCATCACCGGCACGCTGGTGCCGCGCGACGAGGTGCTGGTCGCCCCGGAGATCGACAACGTCCGCATCACGCAGGTGCTGGCCGAGGAGGGTGACCGCGTTGCCGCCGGTCAGGTGCTTGCCCGCCTGAGCCACGAGATGCTCGACGTGCAGATCGCGCAGAACGAGGCCTCGCTGGCGCACGCGCAGGCGGCCATCGACCAGGGCCGCAGCCAGATCGATCAGGCGGCCGCCTCGGCCGAGGAGAACCGCCTGTCGCTCGCGCGCGCGCAGGCGCTGCGCCTGTCGGGCAACGCAACCGAGGCGACGATCGAGCAGCGCGGCTCCGCGTCGCGCTCGGCCGACGGTCGGCTCGCCGCCGCGCGCAACGGCCTGACCATGGCGCAGGCCGATCTCGCCCTGACGCGGGCGCAGCGCCGCGAACTCGACCTCCGATCGGCCCGCACGGAGGTTCGGGCGCCGGTGCAGGGCATCGTCAGCCGCCGTTCGGCGCGGGTCGGGGCGACGGCCTCGCTCGCCGGCGAGCCGCTGTTCCGCCTGATCGCCCACGGCCTCATCGAACTGGAAGGCGACGTCACCGAGAGCGGCCTCGGCGATGTCGGCCCCGGCGCACCGGCCCTCGTGGACGTCGGCGGCGCCGAGCCGGTGCACGGCAGGGTGCGCGTCGTGTACCCCGAGATCGATCGTGCGACGCGGCTCGGCAAGGTGCGCGTCGCCCTTGATCCCGATCCGGCCCTGCGCATCGGCGCCTTTGCCCGCGGCACGCTGGAAACCGCCCGCCGGCGCGGTCTGGCCGTGCCATTGGCGGCGCTGCTCTACGGCGAGAACGGCAGCGCCAGCGTCCTGGTCGTGGAGAACGGCCACGTAGTCGAGCGGGTCGTGCGGACCGGCCTGTCCACCGGCGAGCTGATCGAGATCCAGGACGGGCTCAGGGCCGGCGAGACCGTGGTTTCGCGCGCCGGGACCTTTTTGCGGCCGGGCGATGCCGTCAGGGTCGCAGCCCCGCAGGATGCGGCCGCGCCCGATCCGTCCGCCAAGTTCTGAGGCGATGCTTTTGAGGCGACACCCATGCGCTTGAACGTTTCCGCCTGGGCGATCCGCAAGCCGATCCCGCCCATCGTCTTCTTCGCCGTGGTGCTGGCGCTGGGGCTGTTCGGCTTTTCCGCCCTGCCGATCACGCAGATGCCCAACGTCGACGTGCCCATCGTCGCCGTGACCGTCACCGAGCAGGGCGCCGCCCCGGCCGAGCTGCAGACCCAGGTGACCAAGCGCGTCGAGGACGCCATCGCCGGGGTCAGCGGCGTCAAGCACATCACCTCCGTGATCACCGAGGGCACGTCGAGCACGACGGTCGAATTCCGCCTGGAAACCAACGAGGATCGCGCCCTCAACGACGTCAAGGACGCCATTTCGCGCATCCGCACCGACCTTCCCCGCACCATCGACGAACCCATCGTCAACCGGGTCGACGTGGTCGGCCTGCCGATCCTGATCTACGGCCTGTCCGCTCCGGCGATGACGCCTGAGGAGCTGTCGTGGTTCGTCGACGACACCGTCGCCCGGCAGATCGAGAGCGTTCGCGGGGTCGGCGGCGTCGAGCGCCTGGGCGGCGTCGACCGGGAGATCCGCGTCGAGCTGCTGCCCGACCGCCTCAACGCCCTCGGCATCACCGCCGCCGACGTCAACGCGCAACTGCTGCTCACCTCCGCCGACCTGGCCGGCGGGCGCGGCACGCTCGGCGGCCAGGAGCAGTCGATCCGTACCCTTGCCGGCGCCCGCAGCACGGCGAGTCTGGCGGCGACCTCCATCGTGCTCGCCGGCGGCCGCCACGTCCGCCTCGGCGACCTCGCCCGCATCGTCGACACGGCGGCCGAGCCCCGCACCTTCGCCCGCCTCGACGGCAAGCCGGTGGTCGGCATGGCGATCACCCGCGCCAAGGGCGCCAGCGACGCCGCCGCCGCGCAGGCCGTGGCCGCGAGGATCGCGGCGATCGGGCGGGCGCATCCCGACGTCCGCTTCTCCCTGATCGATACATCCGTCACCAACACGATCGGCAACTACACCTCCGCGATGCACGGGCTGGTGGAGGGCGCGGCGCTGGCGGTGCTCGTCGTCTTTCTCTTCCTGCGCGACTGGCGCGCCACCCTGATCGCCGCCATCGCCCTGCCGCTGTCGGTGCTGCCGACCTTCTGGGCGATGCAGCTGATGGGCTTCTCGCTCAACGCGGTGAGCCTGCTCGCCATCACGCTCGTCACCGGCATCCTCGTCGACGACGCCATCGTGGAGATCGAGAACATCGCCCGCCACGTCGCGATGGGCAAGACGCCCTATGCGGCGGCGCTGGAAGCGGCCGACGAGATCGGCCTCGCCGTGATCGCGATCACCGCCACCATCATCGCGATCTTCGCCCCCGTCTCCTTCATGGGCGGCATCGCCGGCCAGTACTTCAAGCAGTTCGGGCTGACGATCGCCGTCGCGGTCGGCTTCTCGCTGCTCGTCGCCCGCCTGCTGACGCCGGTGCTCGCCGCCTACTTCATGCGCCCGCACGCCCATGGGGAGGAACGCGAAGGCTTCGTCCTGCGCCTCTATCTTCGCGTGGTGTCGGCGTCCGTGCGGCACAAATACGTCACGCTCGTCGTCGGCCTTGTGCTGTTCGCCGCCTCGATCCTTTCCACCGGCGTGCTTCCGTCGGGCTTCCTGCCCAAGGAGGACCGCGCCCGCACGCAGTTCTCCGTGGAACTGCCGCCCGGCGCGCGGCTCGCCGACACCGAGGCCACCACCGACGCCGTCGTGCGGCGGATGAAGGCGCTGCCCGAGGTGGTGTCCGTCTTCGTCGACGGCGGCCGGCAGATCCCCTCCAAGAGGGAGATCCGCGTCGCCAGCCTGACCGTCACCCTGACCCCCAAGGACCGGCGCCCGCGCACCCAGGCGCAGATCGAGGCCGACCTCGGCGCGATCCTGCGCGGCCAGCCCGACATCCGGTTCTGGTCGATCCGCGACAACGGCCAGCGCGACCTTGCCCTCGTGCTCGGGGGACGCGACCAGCGGCTCGTGATCGAAACGGCCGCCGCGCTCCGGCGCGAGATGGCGGGGGTGCCGCACCTCGTCAACGTGATCTCCACCGCTCCCGTCGACCGCACCGAGATCCGCGTCGACCCGCGCTCGGCCATCGCCGCCGACCTCGGCGTCTCCACGGCGGCGATCGCGCAAACGGTGCGGGTCGGCACCATCGGCGACATCGGCGCCAACCTCGCCAAGTTCACCGCCGGCGAGCGCCAAGTCCCGATCCGCGTGCAGCTGCCGGACTCGGTGCGCGGCGATCTCGACGCTTTGCGCAGCCTGCGGGTGCCGGTGGCCGGTGGCGCCGCCGTGCCGCTCGACGCGGTCGCCGACATCACCCTGGCGCGCGGCCCCACGTCCATCGAGCGCTACGACCGTTCGCTTCGCATCGCGGTGGAAGCCGACATGCAAGGCTCGGACGCGCTCGGCGACCTGATCGCCAAGGCGCTCGCCCTGCCGACCGCCCGCCACCTGCCCGACGGCGTGACGTTGAGCCAAACGGGCGATGCCGAGATCATGAACGAAGTGTTCTCCGGCTTCGCCCTGGCGATGGGAACCGGCCTGATGATGGTGCTGGCCGTGCTGGTGCTGCTGTTCGCCAGCGTCGCGCAGCCGCTCACCATCCTGTTCTCGCTGCCGCTGTCGATCGGCGGCGCGATCCTCGGCCTGCTCGTCACCCACCGGCCGATCTCCATGCCGGTCATCATCGGCATCCTGATGCTGATGGGCGTGGTGACCAAGAACGCCATCATGCTGGTCGACCTCGCCCTGGAGGAGATGGCCGCCGGCGTCGACCGCGTCGCGGCGATCGTCGACTCCGGCCGCAAGCGGGCGCGGCCGATCGTGATGACCACGATCGCGATGGCGGCGGGCATGGTGCCGAGCGCGATGGCCTTCGGGATCGGCGGCGAGTTCCGCGCCCCGATGGCGGTCGCGGTGATCGGCGGCCTGCTCGTGTCGACGGGGCTGAGCCTCGTCTTCGTGCCGGCGATCTTTATCCTGATGGACGACGCGCAGCGGCTGCTGGCGCGCCTGTTCCGGCCGCTCGTCGCCGGGCGCGATCGGGCGGGGCGCGACCGCCGACAGTTGGCGCGCCAGGACGGGCTGAGCGAGCCCTTTCCGATCGCTGCCGAATAGCGGCGGCGGCGCGCCGAGGCTGCCGGCGAGGTCCGCCCAAGTCTTGACCGCCCCAGCCCTTAACCGCCCAAAGCCTTGCCCGTTTGAGCCTTGCGGGCCTGCGACAGGAACTGCGTGACCCGCCCGCGCATGGCCTCCGCCTTTTCCGCCAC
>CALMGA010000397.1 GCA_937863205.1 uncultured Beijerinckiaceae bacterium
CAAGATCCAGGCGAACATGGACAAGAACCACCGCGACCGCATCGCCTTCATGCGGATCTGCTCGGGGAAGCTGCAGCGCGGAATGAAGGTCAAGCTGGTCCGCACGGGCAAGACGGTGGCGCTGAACGCGCCGCAGTTCTTCTTCGCCCAGGATCGCCAGCTCGCCGAGGAGGCTTGGCCGGGCGATGTCGTGGGCATTCCCAACCACGGCATGCTGCGCATCGGCGACACGCTGACGGAAGGCGAGGATCTGGTGTTCCGTGGCGTGCCGTCCTTTGCCCCCGAAATCCTGCGCCGGGTCAAGATCGGCGATGCGATGAAGCAGAAGAAGCTGCGCGAAGCGCTGGGCCAGATGGCCGAGGAGGGCGTGGTGCAGTTGTTCATCCCCGCCGATGGCTCGGGCGCGATGGTCGGCGTCGTCGGCGGCCTGCAACTCGACGTGCTGCTCGACAGGCTCAAGGCGGAATACGGGCTCGACGCGTCCTTCGAGACGAGCCGCTTCAGCCTGTGCCGCTGGATGACCGGGACCAAGGCGGACATCGAGAAGTTCGCGCGGGCGCATGGCTCGTCGATGGCTGAGGATTTCGACGGCTCGCCCGTCTTCATGGCGCCCTCGGCCTGGGACCTCAACTACGAGGCCGAGCGCTGGCCCGACATCAGCTTCGCCGACATCAAGGACTACCAGAAGGAACATGCCTAATATCAGGCCGCTCGCGACCGGCGGGCAACCACCGCAGCTTCGCCGGTCGCCTCTCCTGCCGGCGACGACCGGCGATCATGCGTCAGCCGTGGCAGTCGCAACCGCTGTGGCCGCAGCCGGCTTGATGGGCGTGGCCGGAAGCGCATTCCTCGCAGCAATAGGCCTTGCCGTCCTTCTGAACGGACTTGTCCGTCGATACCATGCACATGCAGTCGCTGCAGGCGCATTTCACATCATCCGTTGCCATCTGTTTCGTCCTTGGTTGGGCTGCCCGGTGGATCGTCGTGGTCATGCGGTTCGGTGAGGTGCGCGACCATGTTGGCCAGAACGGCGCGGACATGCCCGTCGTCGATGGCGTAGAGCACGTGCCGTCCCTGTCGCTCGGCCCGCAGGATGCGCCCGGCGCGCAGCAGCCTGAGATGCTGCGAGGCCAGGGTTTGCGGCAGGTCGAGTTCTTCGCACAGATCGCCGACGCTGCGCTGCCCGTCCATGCAGGCGAGCACGAGGCGAAGGCGGTTGGGCTCGCCGAGCAGGCGGAACACGTCCGTCAACCCGATGATATCGTTCTGACCGAGGTTAGGCACTCTCACCGAAACATATGAACACGTACGCATATGTATGGATAATCGAACGGGCAGGCAAGCGCTTCCTGCCGGGTCGTTGGCGGCCTGCGGTCATCGAACGTGGCGGGGAGGGCGGAGCGCTTCTTCGCCGCGCGAGCCCCGGCATCGTTGAATCGCCCGGCGGATCCGATTGCGCCGAGAACCATTGTGCGTGCTATCGAACCGGCGCCGTCATCGACGCGCCCCAATGCGAGTTTGGCCGATGCGAGTTTCGCCCTTGCGCACCATCAGCGCCGTCGATCGTCGTGTCGTGCTCGCCGGTGCCGCCTGCTCCACCGCCGGTTTGCTGTGCCCGGCAGCCTTGGCCGCGCAGGACCCGATCCTGGCGCGAGCCATTCCGCACGGGCCGGGCGAAACGCTGCCCGTGGTCGGCGTGGGCACGTCGCAGGTGTTCGCCGTCGGCGCGGATGCGGCCAAGCGCCGACAGCTCGCCGGCGTGGTGGGGACGCTGGTCGAGGCCGGCGGCAGCCTGATCGACACGGCCAGCTCCTATGGCACGGCCGAGGAGGTTGTCGGCGCCATCGCCACCGGCACGCCCCTGCGTCCGAAGCTGTTCATCGCCACCAAGCTCGAAGCGCGCGGCGGCGGCGCGGCGCAGGCCGAGTTCGCCACCTCGCTTCAGCGCTTGGGCGTCGACAAGGTCGACCTTCTGCAGCTGCACAACGTCAACGACGGCGATCCCGACCTCGCCTTCTTCCGCGAACTGAAGGTGCAAGGGCGGACCCGATACATCGGCGCCACCACCACCTTCAAGGACGGCTACGGCGCGATGGAGAAGCTGATCGCCAGGGACAAGCCGGACTTCATCGAGGTCGACTGCTCCATCGCCAACCGCGAGACCGAGCGCCGCATCATCCCGATGGCCGCCGACAACGGGACGGCGGTGCTGATCGCGCTGCCCTTCGGGCGCTCGTCCCTGTTCAGAACGGTCAAGGGCAAGCCGCTGCCGCCGCTCGCCGCCGACATCGGCGCCGCGACCTGGGGGCAGGTGTTCCTGAAATACCTGCTCGGCAATCCCGCGATCACGGCCGTGATCCCCGGCACGGACAACTCGGCCCACATGGCCGATAATCTCGCCGCCGGGCGTGGGCCGATGCCCGACAGCAAGCAGCGGGCGGAGCTGGTCCGCTACTTCGAAGGGCTGGGCTGAGCGGCCGCCGGCGCTTGTTGGGCACGCGCCAGCGTTTCCTGTCGCTTGCCCAACCACAGGCTTCCGACGAGCCAGGCGAGCGAGAGCGGGATGGCGGCGAGGGCGATCGCGCCGTGGCCGATCCCCCCGTGTCCTCCGTGGCCGTGCAGGAACTCGGTCGACCAGGCGCCGAGCTGATCGCCGAGTCGGTACACCACCGTGTCGATGAAGCTCTTCGCCTTGTACCGGTCCTCGCGCGGGACGACGGTGTAGAGGATTTCGCGGGTGGGCCGGGCGATGGCGAAGTTGCCGGCGCGGCGCAGGACCTGAAAGGCGACGATCGCCGCCACCGACGGCAGCAGGGCGACGACGCCGAAGCCGACCACGCTGGCGGCCGGCAGCAGGGCCAGCGTCAGCATCACCCCGGCGCGCCGCAGGATCGGCCCCGTCGCGAAGACCTGCAGGACCAGCGTCAGCACGTTCACGGCAAGGTCGATCTGCGCGAAGAACTCGGTTCGCGCGGCCCTGTCGCGGTAGGTCGCGGCCGCCGCGCCGGTCACCTCGAAGTACAGGAGCGTCGAGGTGACGGAGAACAGCAGCAGGAACAGCGCCGTGTTGAGCAGGTAGGGCGAGGCGAAGGTTTGCCGGAAGCCGGCCCACACGCTGCCGCCGACCCGCTCGTCGGCGGCGCCGGCCCGATCGGTGCCAGCTCGATCGGCGCGCGGCATGGTCGCGGACTGCGCCGACAGCCGCCTGACCCCGATCACGGCGACTTCGAGAAGCACCGCCGCGGCGACCAGCAGGGCGGTCTGCGGGACGTGACCGGCCAGCCCGACCACCACCGCCGAGCCGACCAGGGCGCCCAGCGTCGCCCCCGCCGCGATGAAGCCGAACAGCCGCCGGCCCTGCTCGGAATCGAAGGTGTCCACGATCATCGCCCAGAACACCGAGACGACGAACAGGTTGAAGACGGAGATCCAGATGAAGAAGGCGCGACCGACCCACACGGTCTGCGTCGGGCCGGCGAGCCACAGGGCCAGCGCGAAGGCGAGGATGTTGGCGGCGAAGAAGCGGTAGGTCACCGCGATGAAGCTCACCCTGGGCAGCGCCCGCACCAGGGCAGCGAAGGGCACGTTGAGCGCGATCATCGCCACCAGGGTGCCGGTGAACAGCCAGGGAAGATACCGCACGCCGCCGGCGACGCCCATCTCGTCGCGGATCGGGCGCATGATGTAGTACGACATCAGGACGGAGAAGATGTACAGCCAGGCGTAGGCCAGCGCCGCGACCTCGCTCCGGCGCACGGCCAGCAGGCTGCCCAGCAGGCGGCCGCCGACAAAGCGCTCGGACGCTGCCTCCTTGGGCACTCCTTCGTCCGGCACTCTCTCTTCGGGTATGGCTTTTGCGGGTGCCTCCCCGTCGGGTGCCGCACCTTCGAGCGCCTTGCCTTCAGGCGAAGCGGTCGGCGTTTCGCTCACCGGATCGGCGCCTTCGCGATCGGCCGCGCCGTCGCCGGCGGGTGCGCTTGGAAGCGCCGCCGCCTTGCTCGCCCCTGCCGGCCGACTCACTTGTCGAGGCCGAGCTTTTGCTTCCATTGCGCCGCCGTGAACGCGCCCACGCCGAGTGGGCGGCCGGGGCCGAAGTCATCGGCCTTGCCGAGCGGCACCACCACCGGCACGAAGCCGGCCTGCCGCACGAGGTCGGAGCCGACCGCGATCGCCTGGGCATCGTCGCTCGCCAATGGAATGGCGACGGGCTCGCCGGCGCGGAAGCTGTCCCCTTCCATGTTCTTGTAGTTGATGGCGTTGAAACCGCGCACGAGGAGGGCGCCGGGGAGGAGCTTGGCGGAATAGGTGCCGATACCGACCTTGCGGACCTCGCCGGCGATGGCGCCGTCCCGTTTCTCGATCGCGTTGGAAGCGTCAAGGACGACCTTGCCCTTCAAGGCGCCGGCGTTGGCCTCGGCGACGGCCGGAAAGGCGGTGTAGGGTACGGCGATCACGACGACATCGCCGAAGGTCGCCGCCTCGGCCGGTGTCCCGACGGTGGCATGGGCCCCCGCCTTGCTTGCCAGCTCTTTCAGCTCGTCGGGATGGCGCGATGCGAAGAGCACGTCGTTGCCGGCTTTGGCCCAGAGCAGGCCCAGCGTGCCGCCGACCTTGCCGGCGCCGATGATGCCGATCCGGTGGTGCGCCGGCTTGTCGCCCGCCGCGGGTTCGGTGGCTGCCGACTCGGAGGCGGCACCGGCGGTTCCGGTGCCGAGGACCACGCCGAACAGCAGGGGAGCGAGCACGCGACGAAGCAGCGGGGAGGGCACACGCTCGAATGCGGACGAAGCCAAGCTGTTGCGTGGTGCCATCAACGGCTCTCCCTTGAGCGTCATTCCTGCTGGCAACCGGCCGGCCGAGGCGGACGGGTTGCTTCCCGGATGGGTCCGGAATTCATAGCGGGTCTCGGCGGCTGCGTCGCGATCGGCCTGCAAGGTCTTGAACACGCCTTGGTGACGTCCCCGCCGTCAACATTCCCTTGCTTGGTGTCCCTTTGCCAAACGTCGACGTTCCACCTCGGCGCCCGCCGAAGCCGGCGGCTCATTGCTGGATCAGGGATCAGAAAACGGGCAAGCCGCCGGGGATCCCGGTCGGATTGGCAACATCACCGCCGAAGCCTCCGGGAGCGATATCCGGCCCGGGAGACGGCACCTTGCCACCTGCGGGCCCGCCCACGACGTCCTCGCCCGGCTGGCCGGGTCCTCCGGGGGTGCCCGGCATGCCGCCTCCATCGCCGCCACCGGGACCCTTGGACCCTGCTGGTCCGGTGGAGTCTCCCGGCGGCGCGGGCTTGTAGTCGGGAGGCAAATCGGTCGGCATCGGTTTTCCTTTCGAAGCGGCTGCTTCGGGCAACCTCGTATCTTGCAGAAGCGAATGCCGGTCGACGCTCTTGGTTTCCCGCGGTGCTTTCCGAAGAACCGATCGAGGCTCAGCTCGGTCCTGCCGTGACGAGAGGGCGGGTCGCGACGGCTTCACCGATCGCGAACGCAACCTGTCCCGCTTCGGAGCCGATGAGACGTAAAGCGGCACGTTCCTGCTCGCCGCGCTGGTGCATAGCCGCTGCTCCACCCTCGCGAGGCTTCGGACTACGACCGGCCACGCTCGGGCGCTCGGTCGAGCCGCACGGCTTTTTCGGCCTCCATCGCGCCCGACAAACACCTGTGATCGCGATCATCGCACGCACGATCTTCGGCGCGGGCCTGTCGATCCGATCGGACCGGAGCGCTCCCGGCGCCTGTCACGCGGCTTCGGGTCGTTGCGGTCGCTCCAGCAAGCCGACCAGCTTGGCAGCCTGATGCGCCAGCAGCGGCTTGCTGAACAGGAAGCCCTGCACCCCCGTGCAGCCCAGGCCGCGAACGAGGGTCAGCTCGCCGCGCGTTTCGATGCCCTCCGCGATGATCTCGAAGTCCGGGCGCGAGCGCAGGCCGATGATCGCCCGCACCATCACCGCCGCCGCCTCGGAACCGAGGTCGCGGACGACGCTGTGGTGGAGCTTGATCGCGTCGAAACAGAACTGCCGGAGGTGGTTGAGGCTGGAAAAGCCGGTGCCGAAGTCGTCGAGCGAGAAGCGGACGCCTATCTCGCGCAGCCGCGACACCGAGGCGAACACCGCCTCGGCGTCTTCCACCAGCACTTCTTCCGTGATCTCCAGCACGAGCCGGGACGGCGCCAGGCCGCTGCAGGCCAAAGCTGAGATCACGCACTGCTCCAGCCCCGGCCTTTGCAGCTGCACCGGCGAGATGTTCACGCTCACCCGCAGGGCCCCCGGCCAAGCCGCCGCCTCGCGGCAGGCGTCGCGCAGCGCCCATTCGCCGAGCCGGCCCATCAGCCCGATCTGCTCGGCCAACGGGATGAACTCGGCCGGCGAGATCGGCCCGCGCGTGGGATGATTCCAGCGCAGCAGCGCCTCGAAGCCGGTCACGGCGCCCGTTTTTAGCGCGAAGATGGGCTGGAAGCACAGCACGAAGCCGTCGCCCCGGACCGCGTCGTGGAGGTCGCCTTCGAGCAGCGCCCTGTCGGCCAGTTCGGCGTCCATGCTGGTCTGGAAGGCCCGGTAGGTGTTGCGCCCCCCGGCCTTGGCCGCATACAGCGCCGTGTCGGAGCGCCGGCACAGCTCGTCGGCGGTGCCGCCGTCGTCGAGGCCGAAGGCGAGCCCGATGCTGATGCCGACGTCGACCTGCTGCCCGAGGATCCGGATCGGCTGTTCCACCGCCGCGATCAGGCGCCGGGCGGCCAGAAAGCCGTCCTCGCGTCCGGAAATGCGGCTGAGAACGACCGCGAATTCGTCGCCGCCGAGCCGTGCCACGAGATCCTCCGTGCGGATCACGGTTTGCAGCCGTCCGGCGATCTCGCGCAGGAGGTCGTCGCCGGCGGCATGGCCCAGCGCATCGTTGACCGCCTTGAATCGGTCGAGGTCGCAGGCGAGCACGGCGAAGCTGCCGCCGTGGCGCTCGGCGGCGGCGATCTCCTGCCGCAGCCGCTCCTGGAACAAGGCCCGGTTGGGCAGCTTCGTGAGCACGTCGTGGAGGGCGAGATGGGCGGCGGTCCGCTCGACCTCCTTGCGCCGGGTGATGTCCATGTGGGTGCCGATGAGCAGCGTCGGCCGTCCCGTCAGCCCGGTGTTGGCGACCCGGCCCCGCGCCAGTGTCCAGACGTAGCCGCCGCTCTTGGCGCGCAGGCGATATTCGACCTCGATTGCGGGGCTGCGCCCTTCGAAGTGGTCGCGCATCGCCTGCACGATGCGCTCGCGGTCGTCGGGGTGGGCGAGGGCATGCCAGCCGGCGAAGGTCGGCGCGACCTCGTGTTGGTGATAGCCCAGGATGGACCACCAGCGGTCCGACACCATGACGTGGTCGCGCTCGAGATCAAAGGACCACATGCCGTCGCCGCCGCTTTCCAGCGCAAAGGCGAGACGCTGCTCGCTCAAGCGCAGCGCGTCCTCGGCAGCCTTGCGGTCGGAAACGTCGCGCAAGGCGGCGACATAGCCGGTCGCGGTCCGGCTGCCGGCCTCGCGAACGAGGCTGTAGGAGATTTCCACCCAAACGTAGGCGCCGTCCTTGCGCCGGTGGCGCACGGTGGCGCTGGCCTTTTCCCGTCGCGCCTGCGCCAGGTCGTCGAGCACGGCCGCGAGCGCGTCCGCCTCGTCGGGATGGACGAAGGCGATCGGACTGGTGCCGATCAGCTCCTGCGGTTCGTAGCCGAGCACCGTTCTGGCGGCCGGGGAAACGTAGCGGCGGGTCGAATCGAGATCCGACAGGATCACCACGTCGGTGGTGGTCTCGGCCAGCAGCCGGTATCGCTCCTCGCTTGCCTCAAGCGCGGCTTGCCTCGCCTGCCGGTCGCTGATGTCGGTGTAGGTGCGCACGAAGCCGCCGTCGGCGAGCGGCGACGTCCGCACTTCGAGCACGGTGCCGTTCGGGCGCCGGCGCACGTAACACCCCGCGCCGCAGCCGGCCGAGCCGATGGGCAGGACGGCCTTTTCCGCCTCGTTCAGCTGATCGAACTCGCCGGCCGCCTGCTGGTGGCGGAGCAGGTCGGAGAAGGGCGTTCCCGGTCGGGTGAGATGATCGGGCATGCCGACGAGATCCAGGGCGCGCCGGTTGTGCACGCGAAGGCGCTGGTCGCCGTCGACCATGATGAGACCCTGGTCCATCGCCTCGAAGGTCGTGCGCAGGACGTCGCCGTTGGCGCGGGCGGCCCGGTCGGCCTCGACCGTTTCGGTGACGTCGAGAAGAATGCCGAAGGTCGTCGCCAGCCGGCCTCGTCCGTCGCCGCGCCCGATGCCTTGGGCGATGACGTGGCGAAGGGTGCCGTCGGGGCGGATGACGCGCCCCTGGCTGCGGTAGGGCCGGTCGACGTAACCGCCGGCCCTCGCTGCGGCGAGGGCGTTCCGGGTGACGGCGGCATCTTGGGGATGATAACAGGCGAGGTGCTCGTCGAGGTCGAGAACGCCCGCGGCCGGCAACGGACGGCCGAAGATGCTGGCGACGCCGACGCTCCACGTCACGCGTCCCGAGGCAAGGTCGATCCGGAAGTGCCCGAAGCGGGCCGCGATCTCCGCCAAGGCATGGGGCATGGCGTGAAGGTCGTCCGGCTGGGCGCCGCGCGTCGACGGCTCGGCCTCGGGCGGAGATCGCCGCGTGCTTCGGGTCGGCAGATCACTCATGAACCGGCTCACTGGAACAACCCGACAACACTACGTCGCTAGGGTTGAGGAGTGCCTACCGGAGCGGCATCGCCGACCGCAAAATGCACCGCCGACGCCGCCTCCCCGAGGATGCGTCGGTCATGACATCAAAGCTCACGGGAGCCATCGGCTCTTGCCGTCGTGCCCGCAGCGAAGCGGCCGGGAGCGGCGGCGCAGCAGCGCCCGTGTCCCGCGAACGCTCGACGGCGCCCGTGCTCAGACGCCGAGGGTTCCCTGTTCGGCCTGCTTGTAGCGCTCGGCGACCTTGGCCCAGTTCACTTCGTTCCACCAAGCCTTCAGATAGTCGGCGCGGCGGTTCTGGTATTTGAGGTAGTAGGCGTGTTCCCACACGTCGTTGCCGAACAGCACGCGCTTGCCGTCCATCAGCGGCGTATCCTGGTTCGGCTTGGTTTCGATCGCGAGCTTGCCGTCGGGCGCCACGGTCACGAACACCCAGCCCGAGCCGAACACCTTGCCGCCGGCGGCGTTGAACGCGGCCTGCAGCTTCTCGACGTCACCGAAATCGCGCTTGATGGCCGCCAGCACCTCGCCATCCGCCTTGCCGCCGTCGGCGCCCATGATCTGCCAGAACATCGTGTGATTGGCGTGCCCACCGAGGTTGTTGCGCACGACCGTGCGGATGCCGTCCGGCACGTCGTTGAGGTTGGCGAGGACCTTCTCGACAGGCATCCGGGCGATCTGCGGCGCGGTCTTGGCGGCGGTGTTCAGGTTGGCGACGTAGGCGCCGTGGTGCTTGTCGTGGTGCAGTTCCATCGTCAACCTGTCGATGTTGGGCTCCAGGGCGTCGTAGGCGTAAGGCAGCGGCGGCAGGATGAACGGTCCGGCCGGGGGCGGGGGGGAGGGCCCCGCCCGCGCCAGGCCCCCGCGGTTAGGGGGGGGGGGGGGCGGGCCGCATCGCCTCCGCCGCCCGCGCCGACTA
>CALMGA010000398.1 GCA_937863205.1 uncultured Beijerinckiaceae bacterium
GGGTGAGATGGCGGCGATCGCCAGCGAGCCTTCGGCCAGCAGCGCGTTGACAACGGCGACCGTGCAGCCGGCGGCGGCGGCGAGCGCCGTTTTGCCCATCAGCGGCGTCGCTTCGGCGGCGGCGATCACCCGCGCCCGCGCCGGCGTCGGCCTCGCCGGCGGCTGGCCGGTCGCCCGCAAGCCGGTACGCGGCGGCGGCGGCGTCGTGGCGAGCGGGGCGCGCAGGCACATGCGCAGCACCATGCCGCGCGGGCTCAGCGTCCAGCGCGACACCCATTCCACGAAGGCGCGCAGCCTGTCGGGCAGCGGGGCCAGGTCGAGGCGGATCGAGACCGGCTTCAGCTTGCGACCGGTATCGCCCGTCGCCCCGTCCGCCGGCACGAGCGACCAGACCACGCCGACCGTCGGGCGAGGCCCCAGCGGCACCTCGACCACGTCGCCCGGCTGCAGCGGGAGACCACCGAGGGCATAAGTGTAGCACTGGTCGATGGCGACGGGGATCAGCACCTCGGCGACAAGCTGGTTCGCGGCCGGGACGCCATCGGGTTGGTCGGGCATGGACGAGGTATATGGGACTTGCGCAGGCAGCGCACGCGCACGGTGGGTCGCGGCATCTTCCCCGGCGCAACCTTCACGGCAAACGCGTCGCGGCGGGCGATGCTTGACGGCGGCGTGCCCGGGCGCCACGATCCGATCGGAGATCGATGTGCAACTGCCGGCGCAACCCACCCTCATCGGCATGGGGCTCTACACTCCCGCGGAGGCCGGCCGGCTGCTCGGCATCACCGCCTCCCGGATCACCCGCTGGCTGCGCGGGCACACGATCGAGGACACGCACTACCCGCCCCTTTGGGAGCCGCAGCTCGACCTCGGCGAGGACGGCCTGTTCCTCGGCTTCCGGGACCTGCAGGAGGTCCGCGTCGCGGCGGCCTTCATCGGGCAGGGCTTGAGCGCGCAGCGCGTGCGCCGCGCCATCGATCTGGGGCGCGAAACCATCGGCGACCAGCACCCGCTCTCCACGGCGCGCTTCCGCACGGACGGCCGCTCGGTGTTCCTCCAGGTCGTCGAGGCGAGCGGCGAGGCGCACCTTCTCGACCTGTTCAAGAAGCAGTTCGCCTTCCGCGACGTCCTTGAGCGCAGCCTCGACAACCTCGACTACGACTCGGCCGGGATCCCGAAGCGGTGGTGGCCTTTGGGAAAGGCGGCGGCGATCGTGCTCGACCCGCAGCGATCCTTCGGACAGCCGATCGAGGATGAAAGCTCGGTGCCGGTCGACGTGCTCGCCGCCGCCGCCGCGGCGGAAGGCACGCCCGAGCGGGCGGCCCTGGTGTGGGACGTTCCCGTGCGCTCGGTCACCCGCGCGCTCGCCTTCGAGGCGGCCATGGCTTCGCGGCGGGCGGCGTGAGGGTCGTCTTCGACAACTGCACCTCGCCCGTCCTCGCCGCCACGCTGAACGGCTTCCTCGCCCACAGGGGAGGCGGCGCGACGCACGTGCGCGATCTTCCCTGCGGCCGGCAGGCCGGAGATGCCAGGTGGATGGCAAGCCTCGCCCAAGGCGGCGACGGCTGGCTCGTCGTGACCGGCGACGGGCGGCTCCTGAGGAACCGGGCGCAACGCCTCGCCTACCGGCAGGCCGGCCTGAGGGCCTTGGTGCTCGCGCCGGCCTTCCTCATGGCGCGGGTGCACGCGCAGGCGGCGGCCCTGATCGGGCGGTGGCCGGAGATCGAGGATCTCGAACGCTGCGAGGCCCCCTGCCTGTTCGAGCTGCCGATGGACGGATCGGACAAGCTCAAGGCCTTGTCGTTCTAAGCAGGTTCGCGTTGGCAGGCCAACGCTTCACCTGCTCGGTCCTTTGCTATGCCGCAGGTTTGGATCGCAAAACCGCGGGGCACTTTTGCGAAACCTGCTTAGCCTCCGCGATCAGCGCCAGCGCTTCGGCCGCGTCGAGGCGGCCGTCGTACAGGGCGCGGCCGGTGATCGCGCCGTCCAGCACGGCGCAATCGGGTTGCAGCAGGCGGCGCACGTCGGCGAGCGAGGCGAGGCCGCCCGAGGCGATCACCGGGATCGGCACGGCGTGGGCCAGCGCCAGGGTTGCCTCCACGTTGAGGCCGGCGAGCACGCCGTCGCGGCTGATGTCGGTGTAGATCAGGGCGGCGACGCCGGCATCGGCGAAGCGCCGGCCCAGCTCGCTCGCCGACAGTTCGGACGCCTGCGCCCAGCCTTCCACCGCCACGCGGCCGTCGCGCGCGTCGATGCCCACCGCCACCCGGCCGGGATGGGCGCGGGCCGCGTCGCGCACGAAAGCCGGGTCGCGCACCGCCGCCGTGCCGATGATGACGCGGGCCACGCCCTTGTCGAGCCAGCCCTCCAGCGTGGCCCGGTCGCGGATGCCGCCGCCGAGCTGCACCGGCAGGTCCACCGCCGCGAGGATGGCATCGACGGCGCGCGCGTTCATCGGCCGGCCGGCAAAGGCGCCGTCGAGGTCCACGACGTGGAGATGGGTGAAACCTTGCGCGGCGAAGGCGCTCGCCTGGGCGGCTGGGTCGTCGTTGAACACGGTCGCCTGCGCCATGTCGCCGAGCCTGAGGCGCACGCACTGGCCGTTCTTGAGATCGATGGCCGGGTAAAGGATCAAGCGCGTGCACCGATGCGGACGAGTGGGCCGGGACGGGGGTGTTCCGCCTCCCGGCGCCGGACCGGGGGTCGGTCCGATACCCCGACCTGCTGCTTCCCGTCGGATTTGATCCAAAAACCGCTGCGCACGTTACGGTCCGATGCTTAAGGCGCCCAGCGCAGGAAGTTGGCGATCAGCGCCAACCCCAGCGCTTGGCTCTTCTCGGGGTGGAACTGCGTGCCGGCGACGTTGCCGCGCCCCACGATGGCGGTGATCGGGCCGCCGTGATCGGTGGTCGCCACTACGTCGCCGGAATCGGCTGTCTGGAAGCCGTAGGAATGGACGAAGTAGGCATGCCAGCCTTCCCGGCCGGTGGGGATGCCGTCGAGCAGGGGATGCGGGCCGTGCGCGTCCAGCGTGTTCCAGCCCATGTGCGGGATCTTGAGCGAGGGGGCGTCGGGGGCGACCGGACCGACGGTGCCGCCGATCCAGTCGAGGCCCGGCGTGGCGCCGTGCTCCAGCCCGGTGGTGGCAAGCAGCTGCATGCCGACGCAGATGCCGAGAAAGGGCCGTCCGCGCCCGCGCACGGCCTCGGCCAGCGCGTCAGCGAGGCCGGGCACGCGGTCGAGGCCGCGGCGGCAGTCGGCGAAGGCGCCCACGCCCGGCAGCACGACGCGGTCGGCCCTCGCCACCGCGTCCGGGTCGCAGGTCAGCGACAGGGTCGCATCGGTTTCGCCCTCGCGCGCGGCGCGCTCGAAAGCCTTCACCGCGGAATGAAGGTTGCCCGACCCGTAGTCGACGATCGCGACGTTCACGGCGGTACGTCGCCAGCGGCCGGCGGCAGGCCGGCATGGCCGCGGAAGAACGCCGTCTCCGCCTCGTCCCGGTCGCGGGCCTCGACAATCGCCACCAGCGCGGCCCGGCGTTCGCCCTTGGCGAGGCGCAGGCGGCTGGCTTCAGTGCCGAGCCAGACCCGCGCCGCCAGATCTACCGCGAGCGCCGCCGCGATCGAGACGTGGGGGAAAACAACGACAAGGAAGGCGACCTCCGCCGCGAGGTAAAGGAGCAGGGCCAGCCACAGCCTGCCAAACAGCAGCCAAAGCGGCGCGAAGGCGAAGGCCGGCCAGGAGAAGCCTTCGCGAACGAAGCGGGCGCGCTCCAAGGCGCCCTCGCCATTCCCGGCCTGCACAACGAAGATCGCCACTGTCAGAGCGTGCCCTTGGTGGAGGGAATGG
This sequence comes from uncultured Beijerinckiaceae bacterium, assembly GCA_937863205.1. The sequence goes on from CALMGA010000398.1 coordinate 3,850, forward strand.
AGCCGCGGCGGCGCGGGTCCACGGCGATCGCCGCGCCCAGCGCCCGCGCCACCGCCTTGAAGCAGGATTCGGCGATGTGGTGCGCGTTGGCGCCGTACAGCGTCTCGATGTGCAGGGTGAGGCCGGCATTGACCGCGAAGGCCTGGAAGAACTCGCGCAGCAGCTCCGTGTCGAAGGTGCCGATCTTGGGCTGGGAAAAGACGGTGCGGAACACCAGGAAGGGACGGCCGGACACGTCCACCGCCGCGCGCGTCAGGCATTCATCCATCGGCAGCAGTGCATCGGCGTAGCGGTGGATGCCGGCGCGGTCGCCCAGCGCCTGCCGCAGCGCCTGCCCCAAGGCGATGCCGGTGTCCTCCACCGTGTGGTGGTCGTCGATGTGGAGGTCGCCGCGCGCCGTCACATCCATGTCGATGAGCGAATGGCGGGCCAGCTGGTCCAGCATGTGGTCGAAGAAACCGACGCCGGTGGCGATCCGGCTCGCGCCCGTCCCGTCGAGGGCGAGGGTGACGGTGAGGCTGGTCTCGTTGGTTTCGCGCGCGATCGTCGCGGTGCGCATGGGGAGGCTCGTGGGAGGACCGACATCGGCTTCTAGCAAGCCGTCGCCGGAGTGCAAACTCTTCCCGATGCGTAGCACGGGGTTGGGGAGGCGCATCGGGATCGAGCCCGACATCGTGGCGACCGGCGTCACCGGCACACCGGCCGCGCCGGGCGATCGAGCGGCAGGCTGAATCAGAACACCCGGCCCTCGCGCAACTCGGCGACGCCCTCCAGCACCTCGACGGCGATCAGCACCCTGAAGGGTAGATCTCGTCGTCGGCGGCGGCGAAGTCGCTCCCGGTGGCCGCCGGGCGCCGGCCGGAGCGCAGGCTTGTCGTTATCGGGCGGTGTTGGGTTTCGTTGCCGTAATCCCTCAACCTCGCTGGCATTCAGATTCGAGGCAAGCCCCGCCCGTCGACTCGGCCGAGTCGCCCGAGCGCGCTCTTCGTCCGCCGGGCGTCCGGCTCCGCCTTCGCGAAAACCTCGCCAAGGGAGTGCGTCCGGTCGCGGCACCATCCCGGCCGGCGCACGTTCATCGCCGTGAACCGGAGATTTGCCATGACCGACCAACCTCCCTACACCCCGCCCGAGGTTTGGACGTGGCGCCAGGGCAGCGGGGGCCGCTTCGCCAACATCAACCGGCCGGTCGCCGGCGCCACCCACGAGAAGGATCTGCCGGTCGGGTGCCGTCCCCTGCAGCTGTACTCGCTGGCAACCCCCAACGGCGTCAAGGTGACGGTGATGCTGGAAGAGCTGCTGGCGCTGGGTCACGCCGGCGCCGAATACGATGCTTGGCTGATCCGCATCAACGAGGGCGACCAGTTCGGCAGCGGCTTCGTGGCAGCCAACCCGAACTCCAAGATCCCGGCGCTGGTCGACCGGAGCGGGCCGGTGCCGATCCGGGTGTTCGAGTCCGGGGCCATCCTGCTGCATCTTGCGGAAAGGTTCGGCGCGTTCCTGCCAGGCGACCCGGCCGGGCGGGCCGAATGCCTGTCCTGGCTGTTCTGGCAGATGGGCAGCGCCCCCTACCTCGGCGGCGGCTTCGGACACTTCTACGCCTACGCGCCACTTAAGATCGAATACGCCATCGACCGCTTCGCGATGGAGGTGAAGCGCCAGCTCGACGTGCTCGACCGCCGCCTCGCCGAAACGGCATACCTCGCCGGCCCCGACTACACCCTCGCCGACATCGCCGTGTGGCCCTGGTACGGCGGCCTGATGCAGGGCGCGCTCTACGAGGCGGCCAAGTTCCTCGCCGTGGAGGAGTACAAGCACCTGCGGCGCTGGACCGATGCCATCGCCGCCCGGCCTGCGGTGCGGCGTGGGCGCATGGTCAACCGCCCCTTTGGCGAACCGGCCGGTCAGCTGCACGAGCGCCACGACGCCGGCGACTTCGACACGCGCACGCAGGATAAGCTGGCGCAGGAGCAGCCGGTGGCGTCAATTTGAGCGGATCAGCCTTCCGCCGGCGGTGTTGCGAGAAGATCAGGTCGCGAGAAGATCAGGCCGCCCGGAACCAGACCCGGTCGGCCTTTCGCGCCAGCGCGATCGCCGCCGTCGACCCAACCGCCTCGGCAAGGCGGGGCAGGCGGATGTCGGCGAGATCGAGCGGCATCAGCGAGGCATCGATCGGCAAATGATCGCCGCCCGAAGCCGCTCGAAAAGCTGCGGAGCCGTTCACGGAAAAGGCCAGGCGCGCCAGGGCTGCCCGCGCGGGTCTGAGCACCGTTGGTTCTCCAAGGTGTGGGGACGCACGGACAAACGCGGACGCTGAACAGGCTCTCGCGAGACTGGTGACGCTTGATCGCCGAAACGCGGTGCAAGACACGAAGCTGCTTGGCACCGGGCTGCTTGGCACCGGACCGCTGCGGGCCCGACCCGACGGTTTCTAGCAGCCCGGGCGGCTCTTCGCACCCGCCCCGCCATGCTTTCCCCGGAGCGATGCCGGAATGCGACAGCTGCCCGCCGACTGCGCAGGGCAGACCCGCGTCCTCTTCGCCTCGCCGTGGCGCAGGGCCGGAAACGGTGCAGCGACATCCTCGATATGCGAGGCGGCGCAAAGGCTTGGACGCCGCGACCGCATTCGCGATCGGTCCCGGACCTCCCTGCGCTTCGCCCGGCCGGCTCGCTCTTGCGGCAAGCCGGTGACGGCCGACATAGAGGTCATGCCCACCATCAGCGATCTCGCCGCCGCGAGCGTACCCCTGTCGCGCCCGGAAATCCGGCGCATCGTCTATGGTTTGATGATGGCTATGCTGCTCGGGGCGCTCGATCAGACCATCGTGGCGACCGCCCTGCCCACGATCGGACGCGATCTCCACGACGTCGTCCATCTCCCCTGGGTGGTCACCGCCTACCTGCTCACGGCGACCGGCTCGGTGCCGATCTACGGCAAGCTCGCCGACACCTACGGCCGGCGCCCGGCCCTGCTCGGCGCCATCGCCATCTTCATCGCCGGCTCGATCGGCTGCGCGATGGCGCCGACTCTGGGCGTGCTGGTCGGGGCCCGCCTGGTGCAGGGCATCGGCGGCGGCGGCCTGCTCGCCCTGTCGCAGACCATCGTCGGCGACATGATGAGCCCGCGCGAGCGGGCGAGCTGGCAGGTGTATTTCGCCGCCGCCTTCACGACCGCGAGCCTTGCGGGGCCGGTGCTCGGCGGGTTCTTCGCCCAGCATCTGAGCTGGTCCATGATCTTCTGGATCAACGTGCCGCTCGGCCTTGCCGCCTACGCCATGACCAGCTCGCCCCTGCGCCGCCTGCCGCGCCACGAGCGCCGGGGCAAGCTCGACATCCCCGGTGCGGTGCTGCTGGTGGGCGGCACCACCACGCTTCTGCTGACTTTGTCGGGCGTCGGCACCCGCTACGGCTGGCTCGCGGCGCCGACGTTCGCCTCCGCCGCTCTCAGCGTGGCCCTGTTCGCCGCCTTCGCCTGGCATCTGCGGCGCACCCCCTCGCCGCTGATCCCGCTCGACGTGCTGAGCAACCCGGTCGTGCTCGCCGCCACGGTCGCGGCCACGCTGTCCATCGGCTTGTTCCTCGGGCTTGCCGTTTACGTGCCCATCCTGTTCGAAACCGTGCGCGGCCTCGACCCCAGCCGATCCGGCCTCGCCATGCTGCCGTTGACGGTGGGCACGGTGGCGGGAGCGCTGATGGCCGGGCGCGTGATGGCCCGATACGCTCACTACAAATGGCTGACGATCGCCGCTCTGCCGTTCGCCGCCGCGGCGGCCCTGCTCTTGATGCCTTTGGCGGGTACGCTGCCGATCTGGGCCCTGAGCCTCGTGCTGGCGGTGATCTCCACGTCGCTCGGCACCATTCTGCCGATCTCCACCGTGTCGATCCAGAACGCGGTCGCCCTGCATCAGCTCGGCACCGCGACGGCAACGGCCAACCTGTGCCGGCAGCTCGGCGGCGCTGTCGCCGTGGCGGTGTTCGGCGCCGTGATCCTGGGCGGCGGCACCGCACACGAGGTGGTGACGCGGGGTGCCGCCCATGCCGCCGCCCACCACGCCATCGACATGGCGCCGCTGTTGCACGCCTTTCGCCTCGTCTTCGCCATCGTGGCGGCCGGCGCGGGCCTCGCGCTGGCGGTGATGATGGCGATGGAAGAGCGCCCGCTCACCGGCCCGATCCGGGCGGAGGGCCTGCCGGCCGGCGAATAGGCTCGCCCGGGCGGGTCATCATCCCTGCGCGTCCAAATATCTTCGGATGCCGTAGCGGACGTCGCCGGCGCCGCTGTCGCGGGTGAAGCCGTCGGCCGCCAGCAGGTCGCGCACCGCGGCGAAGTCCCGCTTGAGCAGATGCATGCAGAGGAGGGGGGCCGTTGAAGACCAGCCTGGCTTCGTAGAGGGCGATCAGCTTGTCGAGCGATCCGTAGCGCTCGTGGACCGCCGCCGCCTCCACTTCGATGGCCGCGCAGGCCTGGTCCGCGTCGCCGTCAAGCGGCACCTCCGCCCGCGTCGAGAATAGGAAGCAGGCGCGGAAGTCGTTGAGGTGCTCGCCGACCGGCATCCGCCGCGGCGGCGGCAAGTCGTCCGACGACCTGCCATGATCCCACATGGCGTGGCTGACCCGGTCGAGTTCGACGCTGTGCAGTTCGATCACCGCGTGGAGCCGGCGCGATTTGCGCTCTCTTTCGATAGCGGCGCTGACGAGGTAATGCCGGTCCGCATCAGCCCAGGCGTAGACGTACCAGGCGTGCCGTCGCCATCCCCGCGCGAGCAGCGCGGTCTTGATGCGCTCGACGTCGGGATCCACCTTCCTCGGCATGGCGTGGGCTCCCTCCGCGCAACGATCCGGGGCGCGGTGCCACGGCGACCCGGAATCGTCCCTTTCGCGGCCGGGTGCAACCCAGCCGTCAGCGCGCCAGGCGCGCGGGCAGGGTGACCGGCTCGCCGGAGCCGCGCCAACGCCGGGCCGCCGTCTTGGGACTGCCCGCCTTGCTCCGCGCCTCGGTCGAGCGCATCAGCTCTCGCCGCCGCGCGCGGGCCGCCAGCGAGATCCGATACAAGAGCTCGTAGGCTTCGCTGGGATACGAGCGGCCGATCAGCGCGTAGGCAGGTCTTGTCATCGGGATCCCCCCGCAGCGCAGCCTAGCGCGCCCGCGTGAAGGATTGGCGACGCGGTTGCCTCGCATTTGCCCGATCCCGCCGGGTTGCGCGGAGCCGGTGCGCCGCTTAACCAAGCCCCGGTCCCCGCCTTCGCGATCCCTTTGGAGCCAGCCATGCGACCCTCGAAACGCGCCGTCAGCGAGATGCGCCCCGTAACGCTGGAGCGCCGCGTCGCTCGCTACGCGGAGGGCTCGTGCCTGGTGAAATTCGGCTCGACCCACGTGCTGTGCACGGCCTCGCTCGAAGACAAGCCGCCGCCGTGGCTGCGCGGCCAGGGCCGGGGCTGGGTGAGCGCGGAATATGCCATGCTGCCGCGCGCCACCCACACCCGCACCCGGCGCGAGTCGTCGTCGGGCAAGCCGTCGGGCCGCACCCAGGAGATCCAGCGCCTGATCGGCCGATCCTTGCGCGCCGTCACCAACCTGCAGGGCATGGGCGAGCGGCAGATCACGATCGACTGCGACGTGCTGCAGGCCGACGGCGGCACCCGCACCGCCGCTATCACCGGCGCCTGGATCGCCCTGCACGACTGCCTCGACTGGATGCGCTCGCGGTCCATCCTCAAGGAGAACCCGCTGCGCGACCACGTCGCCGCCGTGTCCTGCGGCATCGTCGGCGGCGAGGCGGTGCTCGACCTCGACTACGCCGAGGACTCGGAGGCGCAGACCGATGCCAACTTCGTGCTCGCCGGCTCGGGGGCGCTGGTCGAGGTGCAGGCTTCGGCCGAGGGCGCGGTGTTCTCCGAAGCGGAACTCGCCAACATGATGGCGCTGGCCAGGGAGGGCATCGCCGGACTGGTCGCCCTGCAGAAGCAGGCGCTGGCGTAGGGGCGATGGCGGCTGTGCTCTCCGGCCGGCTCGTCATCGCCACCCACAATGCCGGCAAGCTCCGGGAAATGCGCGAGCTGTTGGCTCCCTACGGCCTCGATGCCGTGTCGGCCGGCGACCTCGGCCTGCCCGAGCCGGCCGAAACCGGCACCACCTTCGCGGCCAACGCCGTGCTCAAGGCCGAGGCGGCCAGCGCGGCGACCGGCCTGCCCGCCTTCGCCGACGATACCGGCATCTGCATCGACGGGCTGGACGGTGAGCCGGGCATCTTCTCCGCCCGCTGGGCCAAGGCGGCCGGCTCCTTCGCCGCCGCCCTGGAGGAAGTTCGCCGGCAACTGGTGGCGCGCGGCGCGGTCGAGCCGTGGCGGGCGCACTTCGTGTCGGTGCTGGCGCTGGCCCGGCCGGGCGAGGCGACCGCCACGGTGGGGGGGCGCGTCGATGGCGACCTGGTGTTCCCGCCGCGCGGCACGGTCGGCTTCGGCTACGACCCGATCTTCCGCCCGGACGGCCACTCCCGCACCTTCGGCGAGATGACCTCCGCCGAGAAGCACGGGATCCCCGCCGACGGCTCGCGGGCGCTGTCGCACAGGGCGCGGGCCTTCCAGGACTTCGCCAAGGTTTTCCTCTCCTCCTGATCTCCGCCTACTTGCCGGTGTTGCCGGCAGTCCCGGTGTTGCTGGTGTTGCCGTTCGTTGCGGAACCCTCGCCGACGCTGCCGGCGTTCTGCATCGGCTCCTTTTTTGCCCCTTGAGCGTCGGTGCTCGACGGCTCCTTTGTTCCGCTCTTCTCCATGCTTCCCGTTGTTGGGCTCTGCGCCATGGCAAGACCCGGCACCATCGTCAGAACGGCGCAGGCCGCGCTCAACCTCATCAAAGTTCGCATCGGTGATCCTCCCTGCCGGCCTATCGCTGGCCGGGCCGAAGCGAATGGGGCAGGTACAAGCCGGTTCCGTTCCTCCGGCCCTCTTCTTTCGGCGAAAGGTTGTTGCGGAAGGCTTTGGAGCCGGTCCTCCTTTTCGGCTAGGCTCGGCGGATGCTGAAGGCGCGCGTCATCCCCTGCCTCGACGTCAAGGACGGCCGTGTCGTCAAGGGCGTCAACTTCGTCGACCTGCGCGACGCCGGCGACCCCGTCGAGGCGGCGGTGGCCTACGACGCCGCCGGCGCGGACGAACTGTGCTTCCTCGACATCACCGCCAGCCACGAGGACCGCGGCACCCTGCTCGACGTGGTCCGGCGCACGGCGGAGGCCTGCTTCATGCCGCTCACGGTCGGCGGCGGCGTGCGCAGCGAGGCCGACATCCGCAGCCTGCTGCTCGCCGGCGCCGACAAGGTGTCGATCATGACCGCCGCCGTGCACGATCGCGATTTCGTGCGCCGGGCGGCGGAGAAGTTCGGCAACCAGTGCATCGTCGTCGCCATCGACGCCAAGCAGAGCGGTCCGGGCCGCTGGGAGGTGTTCACCCACGGCGGCCGCCGCCCGACCGGCCTCGACGCCGTCGCCTACGCCCGCGAGGTCGTCGCGCTCGGCGCCGGTGAGATCCTTCTGACCTCCATGGATCGCGACGGCACCCGTTCTGGCTTCGACCTCGCGCTGACGCGGGCGGTGGCCGATGCGGTCGCGGTGCCGGTGATCGCCTCGGGCGGCGTCGGCACGCTCGACCATCTCGTCGCCGGGGTGCGCGAAGGGCGCGCCACGGCCGTGCTCGCCGCGTCCATCTTCCATTTCGGCACGTTCACGATCGGCGAGGCCAAGCGGCACATGGCCGAGGCCGGGCTCGCCGTGCGCCTCGACGGCAGCGGGTTGGGCAGCCATCTCAGTCCCGTCATCGCCGTCGCGGCCGGCGAGGGGGCGCTGTGAGCGCCTTTACCCTCGACGCGCTCGCCGCGGTCATCCGCGCCCGGTCCGGCGGCGATGCGGAGGCCTCCTACACCAAGTCGCTGCTCGACCGGGGCGCAAGCGGCGTCGCCCGCAAGTTCGGCGAGGAAGCGATCGAACTCGTGATCGCCATGGTGGAGGGCGAGCGGCAGGCGATCGTTGGCGAAAGCGCCGATGTTCTCTACCACCTGCTGGTGGTGCTGGAGAGCGCCGGGGTTCGGCTCGCCGACGTGATGGGCGAACTGCAGCGCCGCACCGGCCGCTCGGGCCATGAGGAAAAGGCTTCGCGGCGACCCTGACCCGCTGCCGCTCGGGCGGGGGCGAAACGTCGCCAAGTTCGCGTCGGCGGTCCCGCTTGTCGGACGCCGGGGTTGATTTCACTCGCGTCGAGGCGAAATCAAAGCGATAGGACGTCGTCGGTGCGGGCAGGCTATCTATAGGCCTGCTTTTCCCTTCGATTCTCAGGTTTGCTTGGGCCGATCCAGGCGAGGGCGTGGCATGCTCGACGAGGATCGATCCATCGGGTCCGGCGGAGGCTCGTGCCCCCCCGGCGGCGGACCTGCATCGGGACCGACCTGAGTGGGCGAGCGTCCAAGGGCTATCGCTTCGCCCTACCACCACTTCACACGGGCGCAATGGGCCGCGTTGCGTGCCGACACGCCGCTGACCCTCGGCATCGACGATCTCGCCCGCCTGCAATCGATCAACGAGCCGATCACGCTGGAGGAGGTGATCGCGATCTATCTGCCGCTGTCGCGCCTTCTCGCCCTGTACGTCGCCGCGACGCAAGGGCTGTTCAAGGCGACCCAGCGCTTCCTCGGCGCCGACGATGGCAAGATGCCCTACATCATCGGCGTCGCCGGCTCGGTCGCCGCCGGCAAGTCGACCTTCTGCCGCATCATGCAGGCTCTGCTCGCCCGCTGGCCCAACACGCCGCGCGTGCAACTCGTCACCACGGATGGCTTCCTGTTCCCCAACGCCGTTCTCGAAGCCGAAGGGCTGATGGGCAAGAAGGGCTTTCCCGAAAGCTACGACGGCGCGGCGCTGCTGCGCTTCATTTCCGACGTCAAGGCCGGCCGGCGCGCGGTCGAGGCCCCCGTCTACTCGCACCTGACCTACGACATCGTGCCCGCCGAGCGGGTTGTGGTCGACCGGCCCGACATCCTCATCATCGAAGGGCTCAACGTGCTGCAGCCTGGGCGCCGCGCCAGGGACGCCCAAAGGGAGGGCAGGGATGGTCTGCGCGACGCGCGCCCGGCCGCCTCGATCTCGGACTTCTTCGACTTCTCGATCTACCTCCACGCCGCCGACGAGGATCTGGAGCGCTGGTACGTCGACCGATTCCTCCGGCTACGCGAAACCTCGTTCCGCGACCCGCGATCCTATTTCCGCAAATACGCCGACCTCGACGCCCTCGCCGCCGAAGCGCGCGCGCGGGACATCTGGCGCGACATCAACTTCGCCAACCTGCTAGAGAACGTGCTGCCGACCAGGGTGCGGGCCAATCTCATCCTCACCAAGAGCCGGACGCACCAGATCGAAGAAGTCGAACTGCGCAAGCTCTGATCGCTCAACCAAGCCGCGCTCCGGCCTGTTAGACTCCAGCTCCCGTTCGTCGCTGGAACGGCCGCCAAACCTCCGGCATTTCAACTTCGTCCGGTATCGCACGGCCCCGTCGGCCCGAGCCGGGAGAATGAAAGGTCCGACAATGCTGAGATTCGCGCTTGTGGCTGTGATGGCACTCACGACCGGCACCGCTTTCGCCGACGAGGTGATCATCCATCGCGACGACGCCCCGCCTCCCTCGTCACGTACCGTTACGGAAACGCACAGCGGCGACACCGGCTGCGCCTCCAAGACGGTGAAGAAGGAGAACGATCTCGGCGACTCGAAGACCGTCACCAAGTCGGACTGCTGAAGCAGGCCGGTGCCGCCGGACCGTCCGGCGGCACCGATGAGTCGATCCGCTGGTGAAGCGTCGCGAGCGTGCAACGCCTGAGCCCACTGGGAATTATGGCGCTGACGATCGGGTTCTGCTCCATGAAAAAACGGGCTCTTTTCACCTTCCTCGGTTCCGCCGCCGGACTGGCGTTGGCATATCGCCGGATCGGCAGCCAGCAGGCCGGGCGCGTCAGCCCGTTGCGGCCAAGTCGCGAGGAGCGGTCACGGCCGGCGCGAAAGGGCGGCCGAGGCGATGACAGCGGGCGAACTGCGGCGACGCCCGAGGAGATCCCGCCGCGCGGCTGGTACGAGATCGCCAAGCGCACGGCCAAGAAGTTCTCCGAAAACGAGCTGACGTCGGAGGCGGCGAGCGTTACCTTCTTTGCCCTGCTGTCGTTGTTTCCGGCGATCACGGCTATCGTCTCGATCTACGGCATCTTTTCCGACCCTTCGACCATCCAGGGTCGTCTCGATGGCGTGGCTGGCTTCATACCCAGCGGCGGGATGGACATCGTTCGCGATCAGGTCAAGCGGCTGACGCAAAGCCCTGCGAGCGGTCTCAGCCTGGGCGCGGCCTTCGGGATCCTGGCCGCCCTGTGGAGCGCGAACCAGGGCTCCAAGGCGATGCTGAGCGCGCTCAACGATGTTTACGGCGAGCACGAAACCCGTGGGTTCATCCGGCTGACCGCAACCTCCCTCGCGTTCACGCTCGGCGGTATTCTCACCCTGCTCATCGGTCTGGGCATCGCGTTCGTGCTGCCCCTGATCTTCGCGGCTGTGGGCCTGTCGAGCGTCGCCGACCTCGTCATCGAGGTCGCGCGATGGCCGGTGCTGCTGGTCGGTTTGCTGGCCGCTCTCGCCGTTCTCTACAGGTTCGGGCCGAGCCGGCACCGGGCGCAATGGCGCTGGGTGACCTGGGGCGGGGGGATCGCCGCCATCGCCTGGATCGCCCTGTCCTACGGCTTTTCCTGGTACGTTTCCCATTTCGGAAACTACAATAAGACATATGGTTCGCTGGGCGCCGCGATCGGCTTCATGACTTGGATCTGGCTGTCGAGCACCGTTCTCCTGCTCGGCGCGCAGATCAATGCGGAAATGGAAACGCAAACCAGCCGCGACACCACCGCCGGGGGCGGCAAGCCGCTCGGCGCGCGCGGCGCCGCCGCGGCGGACAACGTGGCCTGATGAGCGGACGATCCGCGTCAAGCGCCGACCGGCCTCGCAATCTTTTTTCGGCCTACCTGTTGCCGCAATGTATCATACGTTTGCCGGTATTTACTTTGTCGCCGCCGCCGCCTCGACACAAAGCGGCGGCCAAGCTATTCAGACATCCGGCCAATTTCGTGGCTTGATGCTCTAGGAGGAGCTTGGCAATGGTTTGGAATTTGAAAAGGCTTGCGCTTGCTGGCGCGTTCCTCACGATCGCAGTTCCCGCCTTCGCGCAGGTGCCGCCGCAGGTCAACCCGCTCGGGATCGACCTCGACCCGCTCCATCTCTTCACGCCCGCCGCGCCGCCGCCGGCTCCGATGATGGCCGAGCCGGCGCCCCGTCGCCGCATGATGCCCCGCCGCATGATGATGAAGCCGGCCAAGAAGATGATGATGAAAAAGATGATGATGAAGAAGATGATGATGAAGAAAAAGATGATGATGAAAAAGAAAATGATGATGAAAAAGTAGTCGAGCGACGCTTCGCTCGACCTCGCGCCGCCAGCTTTCATCGGCGCGCGAACAGTGGCCCGCTCCTTCGAGCGGGCCTTTTCCATCCTGCCGCGTCACTCATCCTGCCGCGTCGACCCGTCGGTGTCTGGCCGCTGTCTCCTCAAGCCGCTGTCGCCCGCGCGGGGATCGCATTCGCCTTCTCGATCAGGGCTTCCGCCATGCGGATCGAGGCGATGTCGATGAGGCGGCCGTCGAGCGAGACCGCGCCCTTGCCCTCGCGCGCGGCCTGCGCCATCGCATCGAGGATCCGGCGGGCCTTCGTCACCTCCGCTTCGGAGGGCGAGTACACCTCGTTGGCCAGCGGCACCTGGGTCGGATGAATCGCCCATTTACCCTCGTAGCCGAGCACGGCGGCGCGCCGGGCGGCGGCTTTGTATCCTTCGGGGTCGCCGATGTCGCCGAACGGGCCGTCGATGGGCCGCAAACCATTGGCTCGGCAGGCCAGCATCATCTTCGACAGGGCGTAGTGCCAGGGATCGCCCCAGTCGTAGGTGCGCTCGCGCCCTTCTTCCCTGTCGCTCAGCACGCCGTAGTCCGGGTGGACGCCGCCGATCGAGGTGGAGCGCGCCCGCGTCGAGGCGACGTAGTCGGCGATGCCGAAACTCATCGCCTCGTTGCGTTTGGACGCCTTGGCGATCTCGTCGCAGTTGACCATGCCGAGCGCCGTCTCGATCAGGATCTCGAAGCCGAGCCTCGTCGTGCGCCGCGTCGCCATCTCGATGGAGGACACAAGGGCGTCCACGGCGTAGACATCGGCGGGTACGCCGACCTTGGGGATGAGGATCATGTCGAGGCGCGGGCAGCTCTCGACGATGTCGACGACATCGCGATACCAATAGTGCGTGTCGAGGCCGTTGATGCGCACCATCATGGTCTTGGTGCCCCAATCGATCTCCCGGAGGCCGCGCACGATGTTGGCCCTGGCGCGCTCCTTGTCGTCGGGCGCGATGGCGTCCTCGCAGTCGAGGAAGATGATGTCGGCTTCGCCCTTGGCCGCCTTTTCGAACAGGCTGTCCTGCGTGCCGGGCACGGCGAGTTCGGAGCGGTGCAGCCGGGGCCGCGCCTGCTCGATCAACGTGAAGCTCATGGGAAGCCCTCTTTCGGAACCGTGGAATTCTTCCCCGTGGATCGGGGAATGGATACCGCCGAGGGCGGTGGAGGGGGCTGCCGCAGGCAACGCGGGTGCCGAAGATCGAAGAAGCGGCTGGGCTCTCCGCCACGTTCCGCGTGAATCCCTCTTCCAGCCGCGCGGAAGAAGGATGGCGCGGTCACGCGGCCTGCCTGCGCGCCCCGAGAACCTTGGCCATCGTCGAGCCAAGTTCGCCGGGGCTCGGCGCCACCGTGAGGCCGAAGCTCGCCATGATCTCCGACTTTTCCCGGGCGCTGTCGCCCTCCCCGGAGATGATGGCGCCGGCGTGGCCCATCTTGCGACCCTTGGGGGCGGTCAACCCGGCGACGTAGCCGACGACCGGCTTGTGCATCTTCTCCTGGATCCAGGCGGCCGCCTCGGCCTCCTGTGGGCCGCCGATCTCGCCGATCATCAGCACGGCGTGGGTATCGAGGTCGTTCTCGAAGAGTTCGAGATGGTCGATGAAGGACGAGCCGTTGATCGGGTCGCCGCCGATGCCGACCGAGGTGGAAACGCCCAGGCCAAGCGCCTTCAGCTGCTCCGCCGCCTCGTAGCCGAGCGTACCCGAGCGCGACACGATGCCGACGTTGCCCCGGGCGTAGATGTTGCCCGGCATGATGCCGAGCATCGCCTTGCCCGGCGAGATGATGCCGGCGCAGTTCGGTCCCACCAGCATGGTGCGGCGCTCCCTGGTGTAGCGCCGGAGGTATCGCTTCACCCGCATCATGTCCTGCGCGGGGATGCCGTCGGTGATGCAGCAGATCAGTCTGAGGCCGGCATCGGCCCCCTCCATGATCGCGTCCATGCAGTAGGGCGGGGCCACGAAGGTGATGGACGCTTCCGCCCCTGTCGCCTCCACCGCCTGCTTGACGGTGTTGAACACCGGCCGGTCGAGGTGGCGCTGCCCGCCCTTGCCCGGCGTGACGCCGCCCACGATGTTGGTGCCGTAGGCGATGGCTTCGCGCGAGTGGAACGTGCCTTTGTCGCCGGTAAAGCCCTGGATCAGGATTTTCGTCGTTTCGTCGATCAGGATGCTCATGATGGTTCCTCAGGCGGCGACCGGCCGCGCGCCGGCGGCGACCTTCACGGCGAGCTCGGCCGCCTCCGTCAGGCTGTGGGCGGTGTGCAGGGCGATGCCGCTGTCGGCCAGGATCTTGCGCCCGGCCTCGACGTTGGTGCCGGCGAGGCGGACCACCAGCGGCAGGTCGAGCTTGATCTCCCGGACAGCCTTGACCACGCCCTCGGCGACCCAGTCGCAGCGGTTGATGCCGGCGAAGATGTTGACCAGCACCACCTTCACGTTCTTGTCCGACAGGACGAGGCGGAACGCCGTCGCCACCCGGTCGGCCGAGGCGCCGCCGCCGACGTCGAGGAAGTTCGCCGGCTCGCCGCCGGCGTGCTTGATCATGTCCATCGTCGCCATCGCCAGGCCGGCCCCGTTGACGATGCAGCCGATGGTGCCCTCCAGCCCGACGTAGTTCAGGCTGTGCTCGGCCGCCTGCGCCTCGCGCGGGTCTTCCTGGGCGGGATCGTGCATGTCGGCGACGCGGCGCTGCCGGAAGAGGGCGTTGTCGTCGAAGCTCATTTTGGCGTCGAGCGCGATGATGCGGCCCTGCTTGGTCAGCACCAGCGGGTTGACCTCCAGCATGGTGGCGTCGTGATCGCGGAAAGCGCGGTAGCAGCCAAGGATCGTCTGCACGGCGCCCTGCACCTGCTTGATGTTGAGGCCGAGCTTGAAGGCGATCTCGCGCGCCTCGAACGGCTGCATGCCGACCGCCGGCTCGACGATCACCGTAATGAGGCTGCCCGGATTGTCCTTGGCGATCTGCTCGATCTCCATGCCGCCGTCGCGCGAGGCGATCACGCGGATGCGCTCGGCCTTCCGGTCGAGCACGAAGCCGAGATAGAATTCCTTGGCGAAGTCGTCGGCGACCTCGACGTAGACGCGCTGCACCGGCTTGCCCTCCGGCCCGGTCTGCGCCGTGACGAGGTTGCGTCCCAGCATGCCTTCCGCCGCTTCGCGGACCTCGTGGTAGGTTTGGCACAGCTTGACGCCGCCGGCCTTGCCGCGCGCCCCGGCGTGGATCTGCGCCTTGACGACCCATCGCCAGCCGCCAAGCTCGGTGGCGGCATAAACCGCCTGCTCGGCCGAGAAGGCGACGGCGCCGGCGGCGAGGCCGACACCCGCCTTGGCCAGGATCTCCTTGGCTTGGTACTCGTGAATGTCCATCGGCGTTCTCCCTTTTTGCGTTCGACCCGACCGGGCGCCCGCCCCGGAAAGGGCTTGCGCTGCCCTCCGATCGGGGCCACTCAGACCACGTTCTGCGGAGTGCCGCCGACGAAGGCCTCGATGTTGTCGACGAGCTGGTCGGCAAGGATCTGCATGGCTTCCCGGCTTGCCCAGGCGACGTGCGGAGTGACGATGAGGTTGGGGATGGACGGGTCGAGCAGCACATTGCCCTCGCGCGGCGGCTCCTGCGTGAGGACGTCGAAGCCGGCGCCGGCAATGGTGCCGTCCTTGAGCGCGGCCGCCAGGGCCGCCTCGTCGACCAAGCCGCCGCGGGCCGTGTTGATGAGCACCGCCGAGCGCTTCATCTTCTTCAGCTCGTCCGCGCCGATCATGTTGCGCGTTTCGGGCGTCAGGGGAGCGTGCAGGGTGATGACGTCGGCCTCGCGCAGGACGGTATCGAGATCGACGAGCCCGTCCTGGGGAAAGGTGTCGAAGGCGATCACCTTCATGCCGAGTCCTTCCGCGCGCCAGGCGATCGCCTTGCCGATCGCGCCGTAGCCGACGATGCCCATGGTGGCGCCGGCGATGTCGTGGATGTCGTGGGGAAAGAAACAGAACTGCCGCGACGTGTTCCATACGCCGTCGCGCACGTCGAGGTGATAGCTCAGAAGCTGGCGCTTCAAGGCGAACATCAGCGCGATGACGTGCTCGGGCACGGTGTTGAAGGCGTAGTTGCGGATGTTGACGACGGCGACGCCGTGCGATTTGGCGGCGGCCTTGTCGATGATGTCCGTGCCGGTCGCCGCCACGGCGATGAGCTTCAGGTCGGGCAGTTGCGCCAGCGTATCGGCGCGCAGCGGCACCTTGTTGGTGATGCAGATCGTGGCGTCCCGAAGCCGTCCCACGATCTCGCCGGGAGCGGTCGCCTCGTATTCGACGTAGGTGTGATCGAAGCCGGGTTCGCGCACCGTGGCGCCGAGGCTTTCACGGTCGAGGAACACGATCGAATGCTTCATGAACGTCCGCCCTCCTCGCAACCCGAGCGGGTGGCAGCCCGCACGGCGATGCGGCCGCCTCGGGCGAAGCACTGTCATGCTTCACCCGGTCCGGCCGGAAAGCCCGGCACGATCCCATCCCTTAGCCGGCCTGGTCGCGCAACGACCCGCGCCAAGCTTTTCGCTGAGCCCGGAAACTGCAGCAGACGCTGTGTCTTAGCAAGAGTGCGCCCATCCCCCGGATGGGGAAAAATTTTTAGCCGGGTGCCAGTGAAATTACGCCGAGCGCGAGACCCGGAAGTGCTGTCGCGGCTTCAGCTCGGGATCTCAGCTCAGGATCTTGGCGGCGCTGAGCAGGGCCTTGTACAACCCCCACGCCACGGGCACCGCCACGATCAGCCAGGGGATCAGCGCTGCCCCCGATATGCCGCCGCGCCCAATTCCCAGGCTGCTGATGCCGGGTGCCGCCACGGACGGCGCCTGCCCGCGCGCGGCGGCGAGGCCGGCGTCGTTGAGCGCCCCGGCTGTTCCCGCCCTGCGCATCAGCCAGCGCTCGTGAACCGGCCGCACCAGCAGGTTGCAGACGAAGCCGAGCGCGAGGACGCCGACCATGATGTACATCACCGCATTGTAGACATGCGTCTTGGGGACCCCGGCGGCGATCTCCGCATCGCGAACCCGCACGATCACTTCCGAGCCGGCGACGCCGGCCAGCGACCAGGCGGTGAGCAGCCGGCCGTGGATGGCGCCGACGAACTTGGTGCCGAAGATGTCGGCGAGATAGGCCGGCACGGTGGCGAAGCCGCCGCCGTACATCGACAGGATGATGCACAGTGCGGCGACGAACAGCGCCTTGGAGCCGGCGCTCGCCAGCGGCGGCACGGATGCGTAGAGCACCATGCCCAGTGTGAAGAAGGTGAAGTAGGTCGCCTTGCGCCCGATCTTGTCGGACATGGAGGCCCAGAAGAAGCGGCCGCCGATGTTGAACAGCGAGAGCAGGCCGACGAATCCGGCCGCGACGCCGGTGATGGCGACGAGCTGCTCCTTTGTCGGCGCGGTGCCCGGCGCCAGCCCGATCAGCGAGCCGCCGAAGATCGTCTGCAGCATCGGCGAGGCGATGGAAAGCACCGCGATGCCGGCGGTGACGTTGAGGAACAGCACGCCCCAGATCATCCAGAACGACAGCGTCTTGTGGGCATCGTCGAGATGAACGTCGCCGATGGCGATGAAGCGGTTGGTCCTGGTCGGGGCCACCCAGCCCTCGGGCGCCCAGTTCTCCGGCGGAACGCGGTAGGACAAGGCGCCGATCGTCATCACGACGAGATACACGAAGCCGAGCGTCAGGAAGGTTTGGGCGACGCCGGGCTGGCCGGAGGCGGACTTGAAGCCGCTGACGTCGAAGCTGGGTACGACCGTGCCGCCGTTCATCAGCAGGTTGGCGAGCGGGGCGCCGATCATCGCGCCGCCGCCGAAGCCCATGATCGCCATGCCCGTCGCCATGCCGCGCCGGTCGGGGAACCATTTGATCAGGGTCGAGACCGGTGAAATGTAGCCCAGTCCGAGGCCGACGCCGCCGAAGACGCCGAGGCCGAGGTACAGCAGCCAGAGCTGGTGCACGTTCACGGCAAGCGCGCTGATGAGGAAACCGCCGCCCCAGCACAGCGCAGCCACCAGCCCGGCCTTGCGCGGCCCGGCCCGCTCCAGCCAGCCGCCGAACAGCGCCGCGGAAATGCCGAGGATCACGATGCCGAGCTCAAAAGCGACCACCGTGGACGAGTCCGGCCAGTTGCAGGTCGTGGTGGTCAGCATCCCGAGGAAGCCGAGGCCCTTGCAGGCGGCGCTGTCGCCTTCGGGCAGCGCCCTGGCGAGCGGCTTCCAGAACACGCTCAGCGCGTAGGCCATGCCGATCGACAGGTGGATGGCCAGGGCGGCGGGAGGCACCAGCCAGCGATTGAAGCCGGGCTTGGCCACGGTGCGCGCGCGCTCGAAGAATCCGACATCGCTGCCAGCATGCCTTGGGGCATGTTCGATGGCTGTCATGAAGCTCCGCTCCCTCGCCCCTTGCCCGATTTTATGGCGTTCATCGACTTAAGTGGCTGACTCCTCCTAAAGGATAAGCATTTCCATGGCTATCCGCTGTTGGAAAGAGCGGAAAAGGACGACGATGCCACGGTAGGCGCATGAACTGTCGACATTGCACCGCGCCTGCGCCCGTGTGCCCGCAACCCAACGCAGGAGCGCGCCGGGACTGGGCGGGCTCTCTTCCGCCCGTCATCGCGCGCGAGGTCGCCGGTTCGGCACGGGGTCGGAGAGGACGATGAGCGGACCGAGAGTTCGCGGCGGATGTCGGACAAACCCGACGCAAGCGAGCAGCGTAGAGCCTTGAACCGGAGCCGGTGCAAGGCCGGGTGCTCCGGCATAGCGATGCAGTCGAACGATGGGCGCCCGAGGTACCCTCTTCGCGAAGCGGTGAGGGGCGACCGTCGCGCGCATCGCGCCGAAACAGGGTGGCATTGGCTCGCCCGATCATGAGAATGGAAACGGCGGCCACCGCCGCCTGCGGCGATCCTTCTGTTCCGCACTCCGCATACGGGAGACGCAGCGGCCGGGCGCCAACCATCCGTAATGGTGCGCTGGGCGATGCTGGATCCGTTGCTGCTGCGCACCTTTCTCTTCATCGCCGCCGGCAACAGCTTCTCGGAAACGAGCCGCAAGCTGTCGATGCGCCAGTCCACGGTCAGCGATCACATCAAGCGTTTGGAGCAGAGCCTCGGCCATCGGCTCTTCAAGCGCGACACGCAGTCGGTGGCGCTGACGCGGGAGGGCGAGGCCTTGATCGACTTCGCCCGCGACATCCTGGAGGTGCTTGAGCGGACCGAGCGCCATTTCGCCGGCACGCGGCTGCGCGGGCGCGTGCGCCTGGGCGCCGCGTCCGACCTCGGCACTTCCTGGCTGATGCCGGTCCTGCGTGCCTTCGTCCAAGCGCATCCCGAGATCGATCTTGATCTCACCGTGGCGTCGTCGGCCACGCTTCGTCTGCGCATCGAGGCCGGCGACCTCGACATCGCCATCTGCGAGCGCGGGCCCGGCGAAACCGGCGGCGATCTGCTTTGGCAGGAGGACTTGGCCTGGATCGGCACGCAGGCGGCCATGGAGGCGGCGACGCTGCCGCTGGTCCTTCATCCCGCGCCCAGCATCACCCGCGCGATCGCCCTCGCGCGCCTGGAGCAGGGTACCCGGCCCTGGCGCGTTGCCTGCACCGGCGATGGCGTCGACGCCCTCCTCGCCGCCGCCGGCGCGGGGCTCGGCATCGCCGTTGTCCCCGGCAGGCTGGCTCCCGCGGCATTGCAGCCGCCGCACGACCTGCCGGCGCTCGGCCGGCTGGACGTGGTCGCGCTGCGGCACAGGCAGGCACCGGGCGCGGCGGCGAGCGAGATCCTCGCCCTGATCCGGGCTGCGGGCAGGGCGGGCTGACCCTACGGCGCGATACGCCCCGGCGGCATCGCCCCGGCGGCGAGACGGCGGCACGTTTCGGCGAAGGGCAAGGCGGCGGCAACAATGATCGTGGCGATCGCCTCGACATCGTCGAGGTTGACGCGCGGCAAGGGACCGAAGGGCGGCGGCGCGTCGCTGGCCAGGGCGATGATGGAGGGATCATCGGGAAACAGGAACGGCTTGGCATTGCCGACCCGATGCACCTCGATCTTGGCATGGGCGTCGCGTTTGAAGCCCTCGACCAGCACGAGGTCGCAGCGCGCCAGCTTGGCCAGCAGGTCGCCGAGCCGCGGCTCGGGCGCGCCGCGCAGCTCGTGCATCAGGGCCCAGCGCCGGTCGGAGGCGACCAGCACCTCCTGCGCCCCGGCTTCGCGGTGAAGGAAGCTGTCCTTGCCCGGCCGGTCCACGTCGAAGTCGTGGTGGGCGTGCTTCAGCGTCGACACGAGCAGCCCGCGCGCCTTCAGCACCGGCAGCAGCTTGACGATCAGCGTCGTCTTGCCGGCGCCGCTCCAGCCGGCGAGCCCGATGACGTTCACGGTTGCGGACCGTGCGGTCTGGCTTCGATCAGGACGGTGTCGAGCGTCAACGACCCGTCCGCCTCGATCGCGAAGCGCTCGGCGACGCTCGCCGGCATGCGCCGTTGCAACTCTCGGATCGCGCGCACGCTCGGTTCCGGCGTACCGATGCGCCCAACCCATTCCGCGAATCCGAGACGCAGACGGAAGAACACCGGCGCCGCCGGCCGCAGGCCGGCCGTTTCCAGCGCGCCGAGCCATTCCGCCGCGCTGTAGTCGCGCACGTGGGACGGATCGCGCAGCAGTTCGATCGCTTGCAGGAAGGTATCGTGCAGGATGGGCGTACCCGGCGAGACCACGTCGATCACGACGGCGAGGCCGTCCGGCTTCAGCACGCGCCGCAGGCCAGCCAAGCCAAGAGCCAGATCGTCCCAATGATGCGCGCTGAAACGGGTCACGACCATGTCGAAGGAGGCGTCGGGAAAGGGCAGATCCTCGGCTTGTCCCTGCTGCGTGCGGATGTTGGCGAGGCCGCGTCGGGACGCGGTCGCCGTCACGGCCGCCAGCATTTCGGGACTGAGGTCGTAGGCGACGACCTCGCTCGCATGCGGGGCGAGGGGGGAGCTGACGTGGCCGCCGCCGCAGCCGAGATCGAGCACCCGGCACCCCGCCCGCCCAACGGCGAGTTCAGCCAAGTGATCCAGGTCGCGTCCGGTCGCGTGATCCCTGCTCTCGACGTAGGCGCGGGCGTGCGGACCGAACTGCGCGGCAACAAGAGCCCGGTGCGATGCCGACATGTCTTCACCCCCGTCCTGACCCTTTGTCTTGAAACGTCGAGGCCGGCTGCCAGCAACGCTCGATGCGGCCGATGTCCTGCGTCCGACCGGAGCGCAAGCAAGTGCACGCCGGGCGCCGTCAGCTCAGCAGCGCGAAGATCACCACCGATCGGCCGGTCACGTCGTAGTCATGACCGAAGGCGAAAGCGTCGGTGTCGCGTGCTTCGGGCTGGTTTGTGTCGAGGAGGCGGACCCATTCGCGCCCGCCGCTCAGCTCGGGCAGCCTGACGCGCACAGCCTCGTGATAGGCGTTGAACTGCAGCAACAGGGTTTGGTCGCTGCCGCGCCGCCGGATGCCGGTCGCCTGGGCGCGGCCATCGAGCAGCACGCCGAGGCTGAGCGCGTGGCCGGTATCCCAATCATCCTGGCGCATCTCCTCGCCATCGGCGCGCAGCCATGTCACGTCCTTGACATCGAGTTCCTCGTTGTAGTGCCCGGTGAGGAAGCGCTCGCGGCGCAGGATGGCGTAATGCTGGCGCAGGTGGGACAGCTTGCGGGTGAACGCCATCAGCTTGCGTCCGGCCTCGTCGATGTTCCAGTCGACCCAGCTGATCTCGTTGTCCTGGCAGTAGGCGTTGTTGTTGCCGTGCTGGGTGCGGCCGAACTCGTCGCCGGCCAGCATCAGCGGCAGGCCCTGCGACACGAACAGGGTCGTCAGGATGTTGCGCTTCTGGCGCTCGCGCAGTTCGAGGATCTCGGGATCGTCGGTCGGTCCCTCGGCGCCGCAGTTCCACGACCTGTTGTGCGAATGGCCGTCGCGGTTGTTCTCGCCGTTGGCATCGTTGTGCTTGTCGTTGTAGCAGACGAGATCGTTGAGGGTAAAACCGTCGTGGGCGGTGATGAAGTTGACGCTGGCCCAGGGCTTGCGCCCGCGATGGGCGAAGATCTCGGCCGAGGCGGTCAGTCGCTTGGCGAGGTTGGGCAGTTCGTGCTGGCCCCCGACCCAGTAGGATCGCACGTTGTCGCGGAAGCGGTCGTTCCATTCCGCCCAGCCCGGCGGGAAGCGTCCGACCTGATAGCCGCCCGGGCCGCAGTCCCACGGCTCCGCGATCAGCTTCACCTGCGACAGGATCGGATCCTGGCGACACGAGTCGAGGAAGCCGCCGCCCTCGTCGAAGCCGTAATCCTCGCGGGCGAGAATGGTGCCGAGGTCGAAGCGGAAGCCGTCGACGTGCATGTCCTGCACCCAGTAGCGCAGGCTGTCGGTCACCATCTGCAGCACGCGCGGGTGCGACAGGTTCAGCGTGTTGCCGGTGCCGGTATCGTTGATGTAGTAGCGCGGCTTGTCGCGCAGCAGCCGATAGTACGAAAGGTTGTCGATGCCCTTGAAGGAAAAGGTCGGGCCTTTTTCGTTCCCTTCGGCGGTGTGGTTGTAGACGACATCCAGAATGACTTCGAGGCCGGCGTCGTGGAAATGGTTGACCATTTCCTTGAACTCGGAGAAGGCGAAGTCATAAACGCTGGCGAAGCGGCGGTCGGGGGCGAAGAAGCCGAGCGAGTTGTAGCCCCAGTAGTTCGTCAGGCCCTTCTCGAGAAGGTTGTTGTCGTTGATGAACATGTGAATGGGCATCAGCTCGACGGCGGTCACGCCCAGCGACTTGATGTGGTTGATGACGTCGGGCTGGATCAGGCCGCGAAAGGTGCCGCGCAGGCGCTCGGGCACCTGCGGGTGCTGCTTGGTGAAGCCGCGGACATGCAGTTCGTAGATCAGCGAATGGTCGAAGGCGGTGTAGAGCTTGCGATCGGCCCCCCAGGTGAAAGCCGGGTCGATGACGCGCGCCTTGGGCATGTACATGGCGCTGTCGCGCGTGTCGTAGGTCAGGTCGTCGCCGGTTTCCATCGTGTAGCCGAACACGGACGGGTGCCAGCGCAGCTGTCCCTCGATCGCCTTGGCGTAGGGATCGAGCACGAGCTTGTTGGGGTTGAAGCGATGGCCGACCTCGGGCTCGTAAGGGCCGTGCACGCGATAGCCGTAGATGGTGCCGGGCCGGGCGTCGGGCAGGTAGCCGTGCCAGATCTCGTCGGTGAACTCCGGCAGCTCGATCCGCTCGACCTCCTTCTCACTGAAATGATTGAAGATGCAGAGTTCCACCTTGGTCGCATGAGCCGAAAACAGCGCGAAGTTGACGCCGCGGCCGTCCCAGGTCGCGCCCAGCGGGTAGGGTCGTCCTTCGGTAACACGGCTCTTAAGCTGCGCTGCTGACACCTGCCGACCCCCCGAACCCAAGCGCAAACACATCCTTTCCGCCATTGTTCCAGGGGCGGGGGAGCGACGCAAACCCTCAATGGGGCCGGCCCGGCGGGCAGGCCGGAAAATGCCGTCGGATCAGACGTGCAGACCGTTGGCGGCGGCGAGCCTCTTCAGGTCGACCTGCGGACGGGCGCCGATATGCTGGATGATCTCGGCCGCCGCCAACGCCCCGAGCTTGGCGCAAGCGGCATGGTCGAGACCGCGCACCAAGCCGGTGAGGAAGCCGGCGGCGAACAGATCGCCGGCACCGGTCGTGTCCACCACCGCGCTCACCGGCGCCGCCGGCACAGGAAGCGGCGTGCCGCCCGCCAGGACGACGCAACCCTTTTCGGAGCGGGTCACCACGGCAAGCAGGCCTTCCCCGTTAAGCCGGGCAATAGCCGCGCCGACGTCGGTCTCGCGGTACAGGCTCAGCAACTCGGCCTCGTTGGCGAACAGGATGTCGATGTCGCGTCCGCGCACGAGGTCGAGGAACTCGTCTCGGTATCGGTCGACGCAGAAGGCATCCGACAGGCTCAGCGCCACCCTGCGTCCGGCGCCGTGGGCGATGCGGGCCGCCTTGAGGAAGGCGGCCTTCGCCTCGGGCGGATCCCAAAGATAGCCTTCGAGGTAGACGATGGCGGAGCCTTCCACGGTTGCCGGATCGATGTCGGCCTCCGACAGGTCCTGGCAGGCGCCGAGGTAGGTGTTCATGGTGCGCTGCCCATCGGGCGTCACCAGGATGAAGCAGCGCGCCGTGGAGGGGCCCGCCGTGGCGTGGGGGACGGGGAAGTCCACGCCGGCGCGCCGGATGTCCTGCGTGAACGATTCGCCGAGCCGGTCGTCCCTGACCCGACCGATGAAGCAGGCGGAACAACCGAGCTGTGCCGCGCCGATGACGGTATTGGCGGCCGAGCCGCCCGACACGGTCGTTGTTGTCCCCATGGCCGCGAGGAGCGCTTCGGCGGGCGCTTCGGCGATCAGCGTCATCGCGCCCCTGGTCATGGCGTGCGCCGCGATGAACTCGTCGGGCACCTGGGCGATGACGTCGATGATCGCATTGCCCAGGCCGAGAATGTCGTAGCGTGCTGCGGCCATGGTGCGTCCTGTCTCACTCGACGGCGCTATCGCACCAACGAGCCGGCGCGGTCAACACAAGGGCGAGATCGATGATGCGAGAGCCTGCGGTTGCAGGATCGGACACATCCTGCCGGTGGCGCGAACAGTCCTTCGACGACACTCTCAGATCTAGCCGTGAGGCGCGTTCGCAGGTGCAATCCAGCCTCGTTGCCGATGCGTTTCAGACCGGTGATGGCTCCTCGTCCTCGATGAGCATGGGAATCGCACCAGGACGACGAGTGCCTGTGTCACGTCGATTGCGCCATGATCTTGCGCTTGGAACAGTCAACGGAGTCGGAAGCCGGTGCGGTTGCCAATACCAGGGTTGCCAATACCAGGAACGTGGCACGACAATTTCAGCGTTCCGAGAACTCGCGAAACCCGGAAGGCTATTGGAAAGGCGCGAGCGCGAAAGTCGGCTTCGATCTTGCGAAAAGCAACGGACGGATGTTTCGACTGAGAACCAAAGACTGCCCCTTGCGAGGGCAGCAGTCTCTAGTTCCGCCGACGCTTGATTCGGACGGGAACGAGAACCTCGCGGCTTCGCTGCTGGGCGGCAGCGACGGCCGCCGATCCCGCGAGAAGGGCACCTGCGAGGCCGGTGACAACAAGTGCGATCAGGTGCATCACAACATCCTTGTTCTTGAGCCAGCGGGGGGTACGCAAGCAACTCTGATGCCGAACAGCGAGCGCCAAACGCAGTTCCCGCGACTATACGCCGTCAAACAGCGCCGTCGAGAGGTAACGTTCGGCAAAGGACGGAATGATCAGCACGATGGTTTTGCCGGCGAAATCGGGCCGCCCGCCCACGGCGAGAGCGGCTGCCACCGCCGCGCCCGACGAGATGCCGCCGGGGATGCCCTCGGTCCGGGCGAGCTTGCGGGCGTAATCGAACGACGTCTGGTTGGCGACGGTGACGACCTCGTCGATCACCCCCCGGTCGAGCACTCCGGGCACGAAGCCGGCGCCGATCCCCTGGATCTTGTGGAGACCCGGCTTGCCGCCCGACAGCACGGACGAGTCGGCGGGCTCGACCGCGATCACCCTCATCGCCGGCCGGCGCGGCTTCAACGTTTCGCCGACGCCCGTGATGGTGCCGCCCGTGCCGACGCCCGCCACGAAGGCATCGATGACGCCGCCCGTGTCGGTCCAGATCTCCTCGGCGGTGGTACGCGCGTGGATCGCCGGATTGGCCGGGTTATCGAACTGCCGTGCCATCACGGCGCCCGGCGTTTCCGCAAGAATGGCGTTGGCGCGGGCGATGGCGCCCTTCATGCCCAGCGTCGCCGGCGTCAGCTCCAGGGTTGCGCCAAGCTGCAGCAGCATCTTGCGCCGCTCGACCGACATGCTCTCGGGCATCACGAGGATGAGCTTGTAGCCGCGCGCGGCCGCCACGAAGGCGAGGGCGATGCCGGTGTTCCCGGAGGTGGCCTCGACCAGCGTCGAATGGCCGGGCACGATCGTGCCGTCCCGCTCCATGGCATCGATCATCGCCACGCCGATGCGATCCTTGACGCTGGCCGTCGGATTGAAGAACTCAAGCTTGGCGAGAAGGGTCGCGTTCACGCCCTCGGCCTTGGCGAGCCGGTCGAGGCGGACCAGCGGCGTGTTGCCGATGACTTCGGTGATCGAGCCGTAGATGCGACCGCGGCCGGGCCGGGAACCAGTCCCTTGCAAGTCGGCTAAGTGAGGTTCGGGCTCTTCGCGAGGGCGCGTCATGATGCAGCTCCTTGGCAGCATTTCCTTGGCAGCGTATCGCCGCATTGCTTCACGGCGGCACCGGCGAGCCGCGGCATCGGCGAAGCCGAGGACGGCGGGCGAGGCCATCGAGCGCAGGCCAGCCGATGATGGTCGCGGTGCCCAGAGCACCATGTCGGCGTTCGTCCGACAACCTCAAGGGTTCCCTCGCCTGCCGTCCGCCCTCCATCGACGGCTGCCGTCAAGGTGATCGGCCCGGGATCTAAGCAGGTTTCGCAAAAGTGCCCCGCGGTTTTGCGATCCAAACCTGCTTACCCTTATCTCGCCGCAGCCCGGACGCCGAGTGCGGCTACTTCGACACCATCACCTGACCGCGGATCTCGCCGGCCTTGTTGGCCGCCGTGTGGATGTTGAAATACGTCATGCCCTCCGTCAGGTTGCGGGCCTGATCGGTGGTCAATGTCGCCTCGCCCTTGATCGGGCTCGCGATCGAACCTTTGATCGGGATCTCGACGCCCGACGACTTGCCGACCGGGGCGGGGGCATGGAAATGCGCCGCCGTGGCCGGGCCGGTCAGGTCGGCGTAGGTCACGTCATAGCTCAGCTTGCCCGAGGCCGGGTCGAAGGTGCCGGTCAGCTTGCCCGTTCCCTTGGATGCGTTGGGCGGGGTCTCGGCATCGGCGGCGAGCTGCGCTTGGACGGTGAGCGGCTGGGCTGCGGCCGAGCCGGCGAAAAGCACGGCGCCGGCAAGAAGAATGGCGCGAAGGGTCGTGTCGGTCATGATCTGTCCTCATTTGAAGGGGCGCGGGTGTCGCTCGCACACATCGGTAACCGGGGAGCGACGTCAACGGGCCGGTCGGCCAATGATCGCGCAAGCGACATTGCGTCTCGACCTCGTCGGAGGCGCCGCGTAGCCACACCGGCGGGCAGCGGCTATAAGGCCGCCGGGGAGCCGCCTCGCCCTAAGCAGGTTTCGCAAAAGTGCCCCGCGGTTTTGCGATCCAAACCTGCGGCATGGCAAAAGACTCAGCAGGTGAAGCGTTGGCCTGCCAACGCGAACCTGCTTAGCCGGGCTGGCGCTTGAGCGAGCGCAATGGCGACGCGTCCTCAAGAATCGATCATGTCCGAGCCGAGATGACCCGTCCCAACGACAGCACCACTCATTTCGGCTTCGAGAGCGTGGGGCTCGATGAGAAGCAGGCGCGCGTCGACGACGTCTTCCACAGGGTCGCCGCCCGCTACGACCTGATGAACGACCTGATGTCGGGCGGTCTCCATCGCGCCTGGAAGGATCGGCTCGTCGCCGCCGTCAACCCACCCAAGAAGGCGAGCTTCAAGCATCTCGACGTGGCCGGCGGCACCGGCGACGTCGCCTTCCGCGTGCTGCGCGCGGGATGCCCCTACACGTCCGTCACCGTGCTCGACATCAGCGCCGACATGCTGGACGTCGGGCGGGCGAGGGCCCAGGCCCGCGGCATCGCCGACCGACTGACCTTTGTCGAGGCCAACGCCGAAGATCTGCCGTTCCCCGACGGAAGCTTCGACGCCTACACGATCGCCTTCGGCATCCGCAACGTTCCGCGCATCGATGTCGCCCTGCGACAGGCCTATCGCGTGCTCAAGCGCGGCGGTCACTTCCTATGCCTGGAGTTTTCCCAGGTCGACCTGCCGGTGCTGCGCCAGATCTACGATGCTTATTCATTCCACGTCATCCCGCAGATCGGCAGGGCGGTGGCCGGCGACGTCGACTCCTACCGATACCTCGTCGAGTCGATCCGCCGCTTTCCCGGTGCGGAAGAGTTCGCGGCGATCATCGGGGCGGCCGGCTTCGCGCGGACGCGCTTCACCCGTCTCACCGGCGGCGTCGTGGCCATACATACGGGTTGGAAACTGTGAGCCGCCCGTGATCTTCTCGCTGGGGTCCTTCGCCAGGCTGGCCCGGGCCGGCTTCACGCTGGCCCGGGCCGGCGTGTTCTCCGACATGGAGCCGGCCTACCTGCCGGCCAACGCCCGCCTGCCGCTGGCGCTGGCCAAGCTGGTCGCGCGCAAGCGATCGGGCTCGGCGCTGGACGCCTTGCCCGCCGCCGTCAGCCGGCTCGGGCCCTCCTACGTCAAACTCGGTCAGTTCCTGGCGACCCGGCCGGATCTCGTCGGGCCGGCGGTCGTGCGCCAGCTCGAACGCCTGCAAGACCGGATGGAGCCCTTCGGGCGAGCCGTCGCCGTGGCCCAGATCGAGCGGGCCTTCGGCGCCAAGCTCGAAACCCTGTTCGTATCCTTCGGCGAGCCGGTGGCCGCCGCTTCCATCGCCCAGGTGCACAAGGCGCGCATCCGCGACGTGCTCGGCGAGCGCGACGTCGCCGTCAAGGTGCGCCGGCCCGGCATCGACCGCAGGCTGGGACGCGACCTCGCCGACATGAAGGCCGCCGCCAAGTTGATCGCCAAGCGCTTCCCCGATTTGCGCCGGCTCAAGCCGGAAGGCGTCGTGGAAACGCTGGCGCGCAGCCTGCGCATGGAGACCGATTTCCGCCTGGAAGCGGCGGCGGCGTCCGAGTTCGCCGACAACGTCGCCGGCGAAAGCGACTTCCGCATCCCCGCCATCGACTGGGACCGCACCGCCGCCGAGGTTTTGACGCTGGAATGGATCGACGGCACCAAGCTCAGCGACGTCGCCGGCCTGGCGCGGCGCGGCTGCGACCTGCGCAAGGTCGGCGCCACGGTGATCCAGTCGTTCCTGCGCCACGCCATGCGCGACGGCTTCTTCCACGCCGACATGCACCAGGGCAACCTGTTCGTCGACCGCGACGGGCGGCTCACCGCCGTGGATTTCGGCATCATGGGGCGGCTCGGGCGCGACGAGCGCCGCTTCCTCGCCGAGATCCTCTACGGCTTCATCACCCGCGACTACCGGCGTGTGGCCGAGGTGCACTTCGAGGCCGGCTACGTCCCGCGCTCGCATCGCGTCGAGGACTTCGCCCAGGCCATCCGCGCCATCGGCGAGCCCATCCATTCGCGCACCGCCGACCAGATCTCCATGGCGCGCCTGCTGACCCTGCTGTTCGAGATCACCGGCCTGTTCGACATGCAAACCCGCACCGAGCTGGTGCTGCTGCAGAAGACCATGGTGGTGGTGGAGGGTGTCGCCCGCTCGCTCGATCCGCGCCTCGACATGTGGTCGACGGCCGAGCCGGTGGTGCGCACCTGGATCGAGGGCAACCTCGGACCGCTCGGCCGCCTCCAGGACGTCGGCGCGGGCCTTGGCACCCTGGCCAAGTTCACCGCCGGCCTGCCGCAGGCGCTGCTGCGCGCCGAGCGCACGGCGGTCAAGCTCGAAAACATGATGGAGAACGGCGTCGAATTCTCCGACGACGCCCTGCGCGAACTCACCAGCGTGCAGGCGCGGGCGCAGCGTTATACTCATTATGCGCTGTGGGCGCTGGTGATCGCCGTGGTGTACTACATCCTGAGGTGAGGCAGCGCGAGGGCCGACGTCCGCCATGGCCGTCCTCCAGGGCAAGACCATCCTTCTCATCGTCGGCGGCGGCATCGCCGCCTACAAGGCGCTCGACCTCGTGCGCCGGCTGCGCGAGCGCGGCGCCGCCGTGCGCCCGGTGATCACGCAAGGGGCGAAGAGCTTCATCACCCCCTTGTCGCTGGCCGGCCTCGCCGGCCACGAGGTGCACGACGAGCTGTTCTCGCTCACCGACGAGGCGGCGATGGGGCACATCGAGCTGTCGCGAGCGGCCGATCTCGTGGTGGTGGCGCCGGCCACCGCCAACCTGCTGGCCAAGATGGCCGCCGGGCTCGCCGACGACCTCGCCTCGACGCTGCTGCTGGCCACCGACAAGCGGACGCTGGTCGCGCCGGCGATGAACCTGCGGATGTGGCTGCACCCGGCGACGCGGCGCAACGTCGAGCGGCTGCGCGCCGACGGCGTGCTGTTCTGCGGCCCCGAGCGCGGCGCGATGGCCTGCGGCGAGTTCGGACCGGGGCGGATGAGCGAGCCGCTCGCGATCGTGGCCGCCGTCGAGGCGGCGCTGGCCGGCGGCAACACCGTGCTCGCCCTGCCGGGCGGCGCCCTGGCCGGGCGCCGCGTCGTCGTGACCTCCGGCCCGACCCATGAGCCGATCGATCCCGTGCGCTTCATCGCCAACCGCTCGTCGGGCAAGCAGGGGCACGCCATCGCTTCGGCCGCCGCCGCCGCGGGGGCGGAGGTGGTGCTGGTCAGCGGCCCGGTGGCGCTTGCCGACCCGCCCGGCGTCGCCGTGGTCCGCGTCGAGACGGCGGCCGCCATGCTGGCCGCGGTGGAGGCGGCGCTGCCGGCCGACATCTTCGTCGCCGCCGCGGCGGTCGCCG
>CALMGA010000399.1 GCA_937863205.1 uncultured Beijerinckiaceae bacterium
TCGCGTCGGGCGGGCTCGACATGGAATATGCGCTGACGATGTTCCTCGACGAGCTTCTCGGACACGATCGTCTTCAAATAATCGCGCTGCATCTTGTCAAAGCGCAGAGCGTAGACGTGGTCCTTGTCGCCTTCCTCGGTGGCCTCTTCGGGAAGCATCTCTCCGCCTTTCTCCGCCCTAGATGAACGGTTCTCGCTCTTCTTCTTGTCCCGCCAGTTGCGGAACTGCTGCTTGATCCCGAATACGCCGTTCTTCAGGAACAGGACGACGAGCAACATGATCGTACCGATCAGGATGAGCCGCAGCGGACCGAGCTGCAGGAACACCTTGTCGAGAAGGGTGACGATGAAGGTGCCGAGCACGGCGCCCTCCGATCGTCCAAGTCCGCCGATGACGAGCATCGCCACGCCAAGGAGGACCGAGTCGAAGGAGAACAGCGACGGCGAGGCGCCGTGGAAATACGACGCGTAGAAGCCGCCGATCGCGCCCAGGCCCGCCGACGAGATCACGAAGACCTTGATCCGCGCGGTTCGATAGTCGATGCCGACCGCCTCGGCGAAGGCTTCGCGCTTTTCCGGCGCCATCCGCAGGATTCGTCCCAGCCTCTTGCCACTGATGAAGCGGAACATGCCGAGCGAGCACAGCATCACGACGAAGCTCGCGTAATAGCCGATCAGCAGTTCGGCCCGCGGCCCGGCCCCTGCGGGGACGAAGGAGTCGGCGCCGTACAGGCCACCGGTCGCGGAACCGAAGGTGTGCGACTGGATCACGTAGACGCGGCATAGCTCGTTCAAGCCAAGCGTCAGCAAGGCGTAGTAGAACCCTTCCAGTCTCGTCGCGGGAAGGGCGATGACGACGCCGAATACGAGGCCGATCAAGGCTCCGACGCCCGGCATCGACCACCAGGGCCAGCCCAGGAACACCGACGCCGCCGCCGCCGAGTAGGCTGCCGCCCCGACCACAGCCATCGTGGCCAGCGAGAAGATGCCGGCGATTCCAAGGATCAGCGTCCAGAGAAGGTTGATCGCGGAATAGATCAGGAACACCGTGCCGGCGCCGATCAGCGTGGTCTGCAGGCCGCCGCCGGACAGCAATGGCGCCACGAGCAGGGCCACGAAGCAGAGGGCCCACCAGATCGGCCGCTTGTCGACGATCGTCTTCTCGCGCCGAAGGATTTTCGGATTGTATTCCCCTCGAAGATCCAGCACGCGGCGGCGGGTCGGCCAATAGCGTACGCGTGCCCAGGTCTTGTCGCCATGCCCCCGCCACTTGCGGTAGTATCGAAGGCGCCCGACCTTGTGCATCGTCGTGTGCGAGGCGCGCTTCTCGCGCCAGACTTGACCCGGATGCTTCCACGGATCGCACTGCGCTTCGGCGGGTTCGGCATCGCCCCGCCAGAGGGCCAGGGGGTTCATCCAAACCTTGTCCCGCGTTCCTTCGCCCTCGCGCAGCGATGGCGAAGGATCCGTCACGATCTCGTCCAACTCAGGCCTCCCGCGCCTTGTCGAGGATGCCCGCGATGCCGCGCGGACGGAACAGCAGGACCACGATGATCAGGAGGAACTGCGTGATGAGGTCGTATTGGCCGCCGAAGAAGGCCGCGGTCAGCGCCTCATTGACGCCGAGGATGACTGCGGCCGCCACCGCGCCCCCGATGCTGCCGAGCCCTCCGAGAAGCGCGACGCTCAGCCCCTTGATCAGGGGGGTGAGGCCGCTGAACGGCGAGATGAAGTAGGTCTGCGACTGCAGCACCGAGGCGAGGCCCGCCATCCCGCCGGTCAGGGCCATGACGTAGAAGCCGGTGCGCCTGACTCCGATGCCGACGAGGGCGGCCGCGTGCGGGTTCATCATCATGGCTCGGATTTCAAGCCCTCGCCGGCTCGAACGCATCCATCGCAGCGCCACTGCGAGCAGCACCACCGACGTCACCATCGCGCCCGCCTTGTCGGCGGTGAGCACAACGTTGCCCACAGGCAGCTCCCATTCGCCGAACAGCGGCGGCAGGTTCTTCGCGCGAGGCCCGAAGACGTAGAGGAGGGCCTGGGTGCCGATCAGGCTGAGGGCGAGCGACGCGATGAGACCGCGCACCGTGAAATTCGGCTTGTCGTGGATCGGAATGAAGGCGATGGCGCAGACGAGGACGCCCACCGTCGCGCCGGCGAGGATGCCCGCGAGCAGCACCACCGGACCCACGATCCAGGTCCGGTCGGCGATGGCGTCGAACTGCTGGAGCTGGTCGGCCACGAGCCATGCGCCATAGCCCGCGGCGGCGTAGGTGAACCCGTAAGCCATGTTGATGAGGCCGAGGCTCGACCAGGTGATCGAGATGCCGATCGCCAGCGTGCCATAGATGCAGGCCAGCGTGACGGCCGAGATGACGATGAAGCCGTAATCCAAGATGCCCTCAGAGTTCGCGGCGGGTCTGCGCCGAGAGCGACGTCGACGCCTCGCCCTTCAGGATCCCGACATGCATGCCCAGGATGCGGTCGACCCGGCCTTCGAGGAGGGCGACGTTCTGCTCGGCGATGACCATGGCCGACGAACCGAGCTCGATGTCCATGAGCGCATCCATCACGGCCTTGCCGATCTTCGGCGCGAGGCCGAGCGAGGGTTCGTCGACAAGGAACAGCGCGGCGTCGCACATGAGGCCGCGACCCAGGGACACCATGCGGCGCTCGCCGCCTGAAAGCCGACCCACCGGGGTGCCCATCAACTTGCGCAATGGAGGGAATATCTTGAGGATGCCCTCCTTGCGTCGAGCGCGCTCCTTCCAAGAGCGCGGCGTGAAGGCGCCGCTGTCGAGATGCTCCTCGACGGTGAGGCCGTGGAAAATCTCGTCGCCTTGCGGCATGACGGCCAAGCCCTGTCGCACGACGAGATGGGTGTAGCGCCCTGGTCCTTGGCTGCGAGAACCGCCGACCTCCTTGCCCCTGAGCTTGATGGAGCCCCTCTGCCAGCCGGTGAGGCCGGCGATGGCGAGGAAAAGCGTCGACTTGCCGTGGCCGTTGAGGCCGACGATGCCGAGGCGTTCGCCAGGACGCACCACGAGGTCCAGGTCGTGGATGACGCGCATCGGCCCGTACCCGGCCGAGAGTCCCTTGATGTCCAGGATCGGGGTGCCGGACGCGGCGCTCTGGGAAACGGCGGCGACGCTCATGCCGACTCGTCCTCCTCGACGTTCTCGAAATAGGCCGCATGGACGCGGGGGTCCTCGATCGCCTGCGCGAGCGACCCCTCGACGATCTTCTCGCCGGCATCCATCACCATCACCCTGTCGGCGATCGTGGCCAGCAGTTCGATGCGATGCTCGACGATCACGATCGACACGTTCATCTCCTTGGATAAACGTCGGATGAGATGATCCAGCTCGTCGACCTCGGCGTTGATCAAGCCGGCCGCGGGTTCGTCGAGGAGCAGGAGCTTCGGACGACGCATCAGCAGGCAGGCCAAAGAAGCTTGCGTCGGTTGAGCGTCTCGAGGCGCGAGGCCAGGAGCCCCTCGTCGACGTTGAGCCCGACGATTTCCATGCCCCATTCCGCGTGGTGGCGGGTGAGATAGGGGGCGAAGGCTTGGCGGGCGCCCTTCAGGACCTCCGCCACGGTGAGGTCC
Organism: uncultured Beijerinckiaceae bacterium; assembly: GCA_937863205.1. The sequence goes on from CALMGA010000399.1 coordinate 3,610, forward strand.
TCCGGTGCGACCGGCGTCTGGAACGTCCTGCCGATCCCCAGCCGCGCACGCTCGAAGAGCTTGAGACCGGTCACCTCTCGACCCTCGAACGAGACGCGGCCGGATTTCGGACGCAGGCGACCGCTCAACACCTCGAAGAGGCTCGTCTTGCCGGCACCGTTCGGGCCGATGATGCCGATAACCTCCCCACGTCCCACGGCTAACGAGATACCCTTGAGGATCTCGCGGCCGCCAAGGTCGAGCTTGATCGCCTCGCAAGCAAACAGGGGCGACATCGTCGCGGAGGTCACGACTACACCCACGGGACCTTCTTGAACTCGGTCTGCTTGAGCGGGAACGGATAGAAAATCTTGCTCTCCTTGTCCTGCACCTGGAAATAGAGCTGGCTCATTCCTTTCTCGAGGTCACTCGTGCCGACCGGGTATTGCACCGCCTCCTGCCTCTTGTCGTCCATGATGGACAAGCCGCAGACGCCGCGGAACGAGCCCTTGCGGAGGGCGTCGCAATTGCCCTTGAAGTCCTCGGGCTTGCCGGTCTTCTCCCAGACGTCCTTCAGCATGTACGTGGTGTCGTAGCCGCCGCCGGTGTAGCAGAGGCCCATCACTTTGCCGGGGAAGCGCTTCTTATACTTCTCGCGGAACGCCTTGCCCTTTGCGTCGTCGTACACTCCCAGGACGGTGCTCCACACGAAGCCCTCGGCGGCCTTGCCGGCCAGTTCGAGGAATTCTGGCTGCGATGGCCCGTACTGTAGGTAGACCAGAGTGTCCTTGAGCGGGTTGGAACGGAACTGCTTGACGAAGGCCGCGTATTCGGCGGCCACCCAATGATCCACCATAACGGTGCCGGCGCCGACGCGTTTGATGTCCTGGATCACCGGGCCCCAGTCCTGCACCGGGTACTGGATGTCCGTGATGCCGCCTAGTTCGAAGCTGCTCTTCTTCAGCGCTTCCTGGCAGGAGCGAGAGATCGTCTGGCAATAGGCGATCTGCTCCTGGATGATGTGGACCTTCTTGTTGCGCGGCTTCCAAGCGCCGCTCTTCTCAAGGTCTTCCAGGAACTTGGGGAAAGTGAAGCCATAATAGACTTCCGAAGGATCCATTTGAAAGACGTTGCCGTACTTGTCGGGGTGGGCGGCGACGAGGTCGGTCGCGGCGCGCTGGGTATTGCCGCTGATATAAGGGCAGCCGTACTGGACGGAGGCGTCCATGGCGGGGATCGGCACGAAGAGGAAGGGCGACGAGATCGCGTGGACCTTCTGAGAGACGAGATTGCGAATTGCGGCTTGGCAGCTCTCGGCATTGAGGAGGTCGACGTCGGTCATCGCGAACTTCAAAGGTCGCCCCAGGATGCCACCGGCGGCGTTGATCTCCTCCATCGCGAGGGTCGAGCCATTCAGGTAGTCGTTGTGGTCGGCGACGCCGGCCGCTGCCGTTTGCGAGATCGTGAGGCCGATCACGATCGGCTCGCCGCCCGGCTTGTTGGCGGCTGACGCGGGACCCGCGATGGCGCCCGTGCCCAAAGCGGCCCCCGCGCCCGCCAATCCCCTCATCAACTGCCTGCGATCGACTCCGTCCTGTGACATGCCGAGCCCCGTCTCTGTCGTGGTGATCCGTCCGCCGCGGCCCGCCTTCGCGGACCGATCGTCCCGCGGCGCTCCGAAGCTAGTCGCGGCCTGCGGTCGCGGTCAATCCCATGAAGCAAGAAGAATTCTCTGGAGTGAAATCTTGCGCGTCCTCCGGTTCGGTAGACGGGGTCGGACGCGTGACGCGCCGGCCGCCCGGGACGATCCTCATGCAGAGGCAATCGTATCTTGAGATCGATTACCTGCAAAAAAGTATAATCCTGATCATCGGCGCTACACTTCATTTTGGTTGAGGTCATGAATTTATGGCGCGGGAACCTCATCAAGGCTGAGAAGGAGCTTCAATGAGCATGCCTCGTCGCTACGAGATGTCTGACTTTGAAAGATTGGTGATCCAACCGCCGTTGCCCTACAAGCCGCCGAGGAATGACCATAGGACGATAAAGGGCCGACCCTGCCGCGCAAGCTGCTGGTGTGGCGTTGGAGCCCGCATTGGTGCTTGCCGGCTCGCTGCGGCCAACGCCGTCCGGTGCGATCCACCGATCCGCCACCAAGGGGCGCGCCTGCCAAAGACTCCGGCGATCGTATCGTTGACACATACGGCGGTCGCAAGTGGACTCCGCCGACGGGGTTCCGGGCGACGTGAGCGTCACGCCGGGACGTCCGTGCCTCGCCCGGCGAGGACGAACCGCCGGTGCAGCGCAGCCAAGCCGATGAGGACGAGGCCCAGCCCCAGGAACGA
>CALMGA010000400.1 GCA_937863205.1 uncultured Beijerinckiaceae bacterium
GGCGGGTGAGCCATCCCGCAGTGAAGGGCGGAGGTGGTTAACAGCCGGTTAAGCGCGGGAAGACCGACGGCTGGCGAGGTTACGCCGCCCGGATGGGATTTGGGAAGGGTGGCGAGGGCTGAGCCGGACGGCGCGCGAAGCGGCGGCACCGTCGAGGTCAAACGCAAGGGATGATCGTCCGAGCGTCTCAGAACGGGATCGGTGACTCGTCCCAGGCGAAGAAGCCGCCGCTGTGCTCTGGTTCCAGCCCGGCGATCACGTCAAGCAGGTGGCCGGCCGCGACCGCCGGGGTGAACAGCCGTTCGCCGGCGACGGCGCCGCGAAAGGGCGAACTGAGCGACGTTGCCACTGTACCGGGATGCAGCGCCACCAGGATCGCTTGCGGGCGGGTGCGCCGCGCTTCGATCGCCGCCGTGCGCACGAGCTGGTTGAGGGCCGCCTTCGCCGCGCGATAGCCGTACCAGCCGCCGAGCCGGTTGTCGCCGATGCTGCCGACCCGCGCCGACAGCACGGCGATCACGCTTCGCGCCTCGCGCGGCAGCAGCGGCAGGGCATGCTTGACGACCAGCGCCGGGCCGATCGCATTAACCGCGAAACTGCGGACGAGCCGCGCCCCGTCGAGCGCGCGCAGGCTTTTCTCCGGCTGCAACTCGGCATCGTGGAGCAGGCCGGTCGCCACGATCACGAGGCGAAGGGCCCCCGTGTCCGGCAACGCGGCGAACGACGCGGCAATGCTGGCCTCGTCGGTGATGTCGAGGGAGCCGGGAACGAGGCCGGGCCGGGCGGCGGGCGGATGGCGGGCAAGGGCGTGGACGAGCGAGCCTCCGGCGAGCAGCGCCTCCAAGAGCGCGCCGCCGAGACCGCCCGAGGCGCCGACCACGACGGCGCAGCCTTCGTCAGGCCGGGGGACGCGGGCCGACCCGGCGATCACCAAGGTCCCGGATCGGCGAGCCGGCGGTTCACCAGATCCTGTGGTTTCGGCGAGACGCAGCGGTTGATTGAATGTGGCAACATCATGCTCACCTTGTCACACTCGAGCGAAAGGCGCATTGCTTCACCATCACGCGCCGCGGATGGGCGCCGTGAAGCCGGGAATGCGTTCGTGCCAGCTCGACTTGGTCAGGTGAACACGATGGCGTCTCCCGCCAAGGGCTGCAACGACAGCCTCGACTACGACAAGATCGCCGAGCTTTTCGCGGAGCTGACCGTCAGGGCAGGCGTTGCCGTGATGTGCGTCTACGCCGGCGACGCGCATGCCCGCGTCAAGGCCGACCGCAGCATGGTCTGCGACGCCGACGAGCGGGCTGAGGCCATCATCCTTGCCGGCCTGGCCGAGCGGCTGAAGTTCGTGCCGATCATCGCGGAAGAAGCGGCCTCGCGCGGCGAGAAGCCGAAGTGCGGGCGCGCCTTCATCCTGGTCGACCCGGTGGACGGCACGCGGGAATTCCTTTGCCGCAACGGGGAGTTCACGATCAACATCGCCCTCATCCTCGATGGCGTGCCGCGCGCGGGTGCCGTGTATGCTCCGGCCAGCGAGCGTTTGTGGGTCGGCGGCTCCACGGCGTGGGCTGCGACGGTGGCACCGGGCGAGCCGTTGCCGACGCCCGAGCGCCGCCGCGGGATCCGGGCTCGCCCGCGGCCGGACAAGGGCTTGATCGCGCTGGCGAGCCGGTCCCATGCCGACGCGCGAACGGAAGCGTTTCTGGCCAAACTGCCCATTGCCGAGCGGCGCTGCGCCGGCTCGTCGCTGAAGTTTTGCGTCCTTGCCGAAGGCGAGGCCGATGTTTACCCGCGTTTCGGCCAGACCATGGAGTGGGATACGGCCGCCGGCGATGCGGTGCTGCGCGCTGCCGGCGGTGTCGTCGTCGACGAAGGCGGCGCGCCGCTCCTTTACGGCAAGGCCGACCGGCAATACCGCAATGGTCCCTTCGTCGCCTGGGGCGGGACGGCGTCTCCGCTCGCCCTTCCCACCGCTTCCGATGTGGGTCGCATCGGGGCCGCAACCGTGCGGGACGACCTCGCCGGCTTTTCGGGTTTCGTGCGCGGCGCGGCTTAAACCTTCCTTCATCGAGTTTCGCCAGTCTTCCCTTGCGATGCGCGGCGGCCACGCAAGCCGGTGCCCGCCGCAGGATCGGAGGGTGGGTCATGCGTGAATGGGACGGGCGGACCAGCGGTACGGATCGGGGCCTTGGCCGCCCCGCGCTGGGCAAGAGCGAGCTGGCGGGACGTCGGCAGGCGCTGCGTGCGCTGGGATCGTGCCTCGGCCTCGCCGTTCTCGCGCCGGTCGGGGCGTTGGCCGAGTTGGAAGAGCGGCCGATCCCCTACACTTCGGACGAGATCGTCGTCAGCGGGCACCGCTTCTTCGGCTCGGTGTCGCGGGGTCTCGCCGATGTCGTGCAAACCGCCACGCAGCGCTGGGGCCAGCCCAACGGCTACGTGCTCGGCCAGGAGGCCGGCGGCGCGCTGATCGGCGGCCTGCGATACGGCGAAGGCAAGCTGTACACGCAGCGCGGCCCCGGCGAACGACTGTTCTGGCAGGGTCCCTCGATCGGCTTCGACACCGGCGGCGACGGCGACCGGACCATGATGCTGATCTACAACCTGCCCGCCCGATCGGCGATCTTCCAGCGCTTCGGCGGCGTCGACGGCTCGGCCTATTTCGTGGGCGGCCTCGGCATGACCGCGCTGACGTCGGACGGCATGGTGGTGGTGCCGATCCGCACCGGGCTCGGCGCGCGCCTGGGCGTCAACGTCGGCTATCTCAAGTTCACGCCCGTCTCGACCTGGAACCCCTTCTGACGGCTTCGAACCCGTTCCGATCGGCGGCGGGTCTCGCGCCCCGATGCTGCGACCCCGGCTCCGTTGCCAGCTTCGGTCGCGATGCCTTATACGATCGCACGAGGGCAAGGCACCTCCGGCAGCCGAGGCCACGTGATCGAACAGGCCATCTATTTCGCGCTCGGATGCATCATCACGGCTCTGGGCGCTCTGATGTTCGCCCCCATCTTCTGGAGCCGCGCGCTGAGGCTCACCCGCAAGCGGTTGCAGCTTCAGATCCCCGTCTCGATGCAGGAAATCTATGCCGAGCGCGATGCGATGCGGGCGGAGTTCGCCGTGGAACGGTTGCGCGTCGAGCAGGACCTGGAGCGCGTACGGGCCGGCAAGGCGGCTGATATGGCCGAGATCGGACGCCGCAGCATGGATGCGACCCGACTTGGCGACGAAATGGCCGCGCTGCGCGATGAACTGTGGAAGGCGCGCGGCGAGCTTGCCGGCGTTCAGGCGAGCCTTGCCGAGGCGCAGCACGACCGCGATGGGCGCGACGCCGAGATCACGAGGCTGAACGGCGAACTGGCGCGCGCCGGCGAGCAACTGCCTGCCGCGACTTCGACGAACGCCGGAGACGCTGAGCGCCTCATCGAGGCAGGGGCGGCCCAGGCGCGGGCGCAGGTGCTTGAGGATGAGCTTGCCGCCGCGCGGGAACGAGAAAAAAGCCTGCATCTGCAAAACAGCCTGAAGGCGGAGAAAGGTCGGTCTGCCGACCGCGCCTTGGCCGACAGGCTGGACCGGCTGCAGAGCGAGAATGCGGCGCTCCAGGCGGCGCTCGACGAGGCGCTGGGCGGCAGCAGGCACCTTGCCTCGCCCGACGATGCCGGCTTGCGCGAAAGCATCCACGCCCTCGGCCTCGCCGTCGCGGCAATGACGCGGGAGGCCGGCCCGGCGCCGGTCGAGACCTTGGCCGGCGAGCGCGACGAGGCGGCGACCCTGAACTGAGCCTGCCGGCGGTGCGGACCATCGCCGCGCCGCATCGAATTCGACCGAAAGCGCTGCGAACCGTCCGGTCCGATGCTTTAATGGACGTCGCGACGGTGCAGCACGAGTTGCATGCCCTCGCGCGGGCGCAGCGTGATCCGCTGCACCGGCTCGACGGGGAAGCCGGCCACCGGCGTCAAGGCGAAGCGCCGCATCAGGGTCGCCAGCACCAGCGCCGCTTCCTGCAGAGAGAACGCCGCCCCGATGCAGACGCGTGGGCCGATGCCGAAGGGGATATAGGCGAAGCGGTCGATCTTCTCGCGGGCGCCAGGCAGGAAGCGGGTCGGATCGAAGCTGTCGGGGTCGCGCCACAGCAGCCTGTGGCGGTGCAGCACGTAGGGCGACACGATGATCAGCGCGCCCTTGCGGATGCGCCGCCCGCACAGGTCGTCGGGTCCCAGCGCTTCGCGGCTGAGGCTCGCCACCGGCGGGTAGAGGCGCATCGCCTCCTCGATCACGGCGCGGGTTTCCGGCAGGCGGTCGAGCACGGTTTCCACCGGGCCATCGAGCCCGCGGTCGGCTTCGAGCGCGAGGCGCTCGCGCCATTCCGGCGAAAGGGAGAGCAGGAACAGCGACCAGGTCAGGGCATTGGCGGTGGTCTCGTGGCCGGCCCCGATGAAGGTGATGATGTTGGCCTTCACCTCCTCTCCGGTAAGGCCGGTGCCGGTGACGGGATCGGAGGCCTTGAGAAGCAGGGTCAGCAGGTCGGTCGGCGGCTCGTGCCCGTCCGCGATGAGCGCCTTGCGCCGGTCGATGATGGTATTGACGGCGCTTTCGAAGAACCGCACCGCCGGTCGGCTGCGGATTTGTGAAACGCGCGGCACCCAGTCGGGGAAATCGAGGAGGTCGGCCGGGTCGAGCGTCCCCACCGCCGCGAAGAAGCGGCTCATCGCCGACAGCATGGTTTCGGGATCGTTCTCGATGCCGGTCGAGAAGATGGTGTCGCCCAGGATGTCGAGCGTGACCCGGTGCATGTCCTTTTGCACGTCAACGATGCGGCCGGGGCGGACGCGGCCCCAGCGGTCAGCCAGCGTATCGGCGTTGCGCGCCATTGCCGCGGCGAAGGAATGCACGATGCGCGGCGTGAAGATCGGCGCGATGGCGCGGCGCTGCATCTTCCAGGCGTCGCCCTCCACCGTCAGCAAGCCGTCGTGCAGGCCGGGGGCGAGCACGCGCTTCTGCAGCGCGTCCTTGCGGTAGTTGACGGCATTGTCGAGCAGCACGCGGCGGATCGCCGGCGGGTGGTTGATCACCGCGCCGATGCCGAGCAGGCCGCGTCCGGTCAGGATCGGCCGCTCGAAATGCGCCTGGGTCCAGGTTTCGATCGGGTTGCGCCGCAGCGTGCGCAGGAAGGCCAGGGGCCGCATCTGCTGGTCGCGCGGGCGGGGGGCCGGCGGTGTCACCCGCCGCATGATGGGCGCGAAGGCGGCCGGCTCGTTGATGTGCAAGGTCATGATCAAATCATAATCCCGTTCGGCCCCGCGCGGCAGCGGGCATAGCAGCGCGGCCCCGGGCAGCTCCGGCGGGCGGCCAAGCTGAAGCCTTAAGCTATTGCTCAGCCGGTTCCCCGCGCCATATCCCTGCCGACGGTCAACGGCGAGGAGGGCGGAATGGATACAGATCGCATCGGCGGCAAGGCCAAGGAAACCATCGGCAAGGCCGAGGCCGGTCTCGGCGACCTCACCGGCGACAAGGAAACGGAAGCCAGCGGCTACGTTCGTCAGGCGGCGGGAACGGCGCAAAACGTCTACGGGCAGGCCAAGGACACCTTCGGCGACACCCTGTCGGACGCCACGGACTCCGCGCAGAAGGCGCTCAACACGCTGGAAGCCGAGGTCAAGGCCCGTCCGCTGATCGCCCTGCTGATCGCGGCGCTGATCGGCTACGTGTTGGCGCAGCTCACCACGCGCTGAGGCTTGCGCACGCGACGAGCGGGCGGGACTGGCAAAGCCGAGCTACAGGAAGACGACCCGGCCCGCGCCGACACTCGCGACGCTGGCTCGTTCGAGCGGGCTCATCGTGGCTGCGCGCGTGACGGCGAGCCCAGCCCCGGGGCGCATCGCAAGGGCGATCTGGGTGAGCTCGTGCAAAGAATAATCGTCTCTGTCGAGCGTCAGGTCGTCTCCGGCGAAGGCGCGGCGCAGCAGCGCCGGCACGTCGGGCCTGCGCTGGCCTTGCGCCATCGCGCCACGGACTTGGCTGGTTCGCGTCATCTGCGGCTCCTTCTCGCCGGCTTCCCGATCCCGGAGGGAAAAGATCGGGCGATTTGCCTGTCTCAAAGCATGGCGAGCGCGACCTTGCGCGAAGGTGGAGGGAAGGCGGCGTCAAGCATCGCCAAGTCTTCGCCCGTGAGCGCGAGGTCGGCCGCGCGGCGGTTTTCCAGAACATGGGCGACCGTGCCGGCCTTGGGTATGACGATGGCGCCGCTCCGCATCGCCCACGCCAGCGCGACCTGAGCCGGCGAGGCATTGTGCTTGCCGGCCACTTCGCGCAGGGCCGGAACGTCGGGCAGGCGCCCTTGCTCGACGGGACTGTAGGCCATCAACGGCATGCGACGGCGCGCCAGCCAGGGCATCAGGTCGAATTCCGGGCCGCGCCGCACCACGTTGTAGAGAACCTGGTTGGTCGCGCAGCCCGTGCCGCCGGCGGCGACCAACTCGTCCATGTCGGCAACGTCGAAGTTGCTGACGCCCCAGGCGCCGATCTTGCCCGAGGCGACGAGCCTTTCCATCGCCGCCACCGTTTCGGCAAGGGGCACCGGGCCCGGCCAGTGCAACAGGTAAAGATCGAGACGGTCGGTGGCAAGGCGCTTCAGGCTGGCCTCGCAGGCGGCCGGCAGGCGCTTGGCTCCGGCGTTCTGCGGAAAAGCCTTGCTGACCAGGAAGACGTCGTCGCGCAGCCCGCCGGCGAGCGCGGAGCCGACAAGGCGCTCGGTGGCGCCGTCGCCGTACATCTCGGCCGTATCGATCAGCGTCATGCCGGCCTCGATGCCGCAGATCAACGCCGCCCGTTCGGCACTCGCCCGGCCGGAAACCTCGCCCATCCTCCAGGTGCCCTGGCCGAGCGCTGGCACGCGGGTCCCGTCCGGCAACTCGACCTGTCGCATTCCCTTGCCTCCCCAAGCGCCATCAACTGTTGCCCGCCGCCACGGTTCGCAACGCTTGTGGTCACCTTGCAAAGGCGGGGGATGACCACCTACTACGGGACGCGCCGGTTCCGGCCGGTCGCCGCGGCGGGCTGAAAGGCATGTGGACGAGGCATGTGGACCCGGCAGGTTGACTGGATCGAGCCGATCGAGGCGGCGCGGCGCCTGTCCGCTCTGCCCCGCCTCGCCCTGCTCGACAGCGCGATGACCCACCCCACGCTCGGCCGCTGGAGTACGCTCGCCGCCGACCCTTTCGCGACCTTCCGCTCCGGCGATGGTGGCACCTTTTGGAACGGCGAGGCGGTGGACAAGGCCGCGACTCCGCTGACCGAACTGCGCGGGCGCCTCGCCCGCTACGCCACCCCGCCGGATGCTGGCCTGCCGCCTTTCGCCGGCGGCGCCATCGGTCGCTTCGCCTACGAGTTCGGCTGGACGCTGGAAGACCGCTTGCCTCCGCACCCGCGCATCGCGCCCGACATCGATCTCGCCTTCTACGACACGGTGCTCGCCTTCGACCACGCCGCCCACCGATGCCTGCTCGTCGCCTCCGGCCATCCCGCCCCGACGTCCCAGGCCCGCCACGTCCGCGCCCGACGCCGGCTCGCCAGCTTCGAGCGCCGCCTTGCCCGCCCCGTGCCGCCGCGCTGCCCTGCGCGCGCGCTCGAATGGCAGCCGACGCAGCCGCGCGACGCCTACCTCGCCGGCGTCGACGCGGTGAAGGCCTTCATCCGCGCCGGTGACATCTACCAGGCCAACATCGCCCGCGTGTTCCGGGCGGAACTGCCGCCCGGCACCGATCCGCTCGCCCTCTACGAAACCCTGCGCCTCGCCAACCCCGCGCCCTTCGCCGCTTGTCTCGCCGACGACGCGGGCGCGGTGCTTTCCACCTCGCCCGAACTGTTCCTGCGCAGCGACGGGCGCCACGTCGAGACGCGCCCGATCAAGGGCACGATCCGTCGCCACGCCGACGCGAGCGCCGACCGTGACGCGGCGGAGGCGCTGCTCGCCTCGCCCAAGGACCGGGCGGAGAACATCATGATCGTCGACCTCCTGCGCAACGACCTGTCCAGGGTCTGCGAGCCGGCCTCGGTGGACGTACCGGCCCTGTGCGAACTGGAAAGCTACAGCGGGCTCCATCACCTCGTATCCGTCGTCACCGGCCGGTTGCGCCCCTCCTGCGACGTACTCGACCTCCTCGCCGCGAGCTTTCCCGGCGGCTCCATCACCGGGGCTCCGAAGTTGCGCGCGATGGAGATCATCGCCGCGGTCGAGGGCGCCTCGCGCGGCGCCTACTGCGGGGCGATCGGCTCGCTCGGCTTCGACGGGTCGATGCAGCTCAACATCGCGATCCGCACCCTGGTGCTCGCGGGCGACGCGGCGGAGCTTCGCGTCGGCGGCGGCATCACCGTTCTGTCCGACGCCGCCACGGAATACGAGGAAACGCTGACAAAGGCGCACCGCATCACCCAAGCCTCTGCGCCGCAAGCCCTCGCTCATCAAACCTTCGCGCTTCAGGCTTCCGCCTCGGTCGAGGCGGCCTGCGCATGATCCTTGTGATCGACAACTACGATTCCTTCGTCCACAACCTCGCCCGCTACCTCGTCCTGCTCGGTGGCGAGGTGCGCGTCGTGCGCAACGACGCGATCGCCGTGGCCGCCATCCGCGATCTGGCACCCGCCGCCATCGTTCTTTCGCCTGGACCCTGCACGCCGGACGAAGCGGGCATCACCTGCGACGTGCTGCGGCAGCTGAGCGGCACCTTGCCCATCCTCGGGGTCTGCCTCGGCCACCAGGCGATCGGCAGCGTCTTCGGTGGCCGTACGGTGCGGGCGCGCTTCCCCCTGCATGGCCAGGCCTCGCCGATCCATCACGCCGGATCTCGACTCTTCGCAGGCCTGCCCGACCCACTGACGGTCGGGCGATATCATTCGCTGATCGTCGAGCCGAGCGCGGAGCTCGACGAAGCGCTCCGGGTCGATGCCCGCTCGGCCGAGGGCGAGATCATGGCCCTGTCGCACCGCAGCCATCCGACCTATGGCGTGCAGTTCCACCCGGAATCGGTGCTTACTCCCTGCGGCCTGGACCTCCTGCGCAACTTCCTCGCGTTGGCGGACGCCTTCGCGCGCGCTGGCACCTCTGTCGGCTGATCCCGTGCCCGGCTGCTGGCTCGACGCGGCGGGGGCCGCACCCGCCTGGATCGAGGGCCCGATCCCCCTCGATCCGTCCGACCGCGGCCTGCTGCTCGGCGATGGCGTGTTCGATACGGCGATGGTGCTGGGTGGACGCATGGTTTGGCGAGCGCACCACGTCGAGCGGCTGCTCGCAGGCTGTCGTTCGCTGGGCTTCACGCTTGATCCCGCCCGCGTGGATCTCGCGATCGCGGCCGTTCTCCCGCGCATGGAGCATGGCTCGCTGCGCATCACGGTGACGCGCGGCCCCGCCCCGCGCGGCCAGCAGGGTCGGCCGGGGCTGCGCCGGCGCCGCTTCGCGCTTCCGCGCTGTTCGCACCGCTCAGCCTGCACCTC
>CALMGA010000401.1 GCA_937863205.1 uncultured Beijerinckiaceae bacterium
CTGGCGCTACATGTTCTTCGTCGCCTTCGTGATCAACGTGGTGGCGCTGTTCGCGAGGCTCCGGCTGATCGCCACCAAGGAGTTCGCCGAGCTTTACGACAGCCGGGCGCTGCAGCCGACGCCGGTGTTCGCCATGCTGCGCGACAACTGGCGCGTCGTCCTGATCGGCGCCTTCGTGCCGTTGTCGAGCTATGCGCTCTACCACCTCGTCAGCCTTTACCCGATCTGGTACGTCGGCCTCGATCCCCACCGCGACCTCGGTGAGTTCCTGCTCATACAATGCGCCGGTGCCGCCCTGCAGGTCGTGGGGACCGTGGCGTCTGGCGAGATCGCCGATCGCATCGGGCGTCGCAGCCTGATCGGCACCTGCGCGGTGGGCATCGTGGTGCTCGGCCTGATCACCCCGTTCCTGCTCGGCAGCGGGGAGGGCGGCCAAGTGGTCTTCGTGCTGCTCGGCTTCGGCCTGCTCGGCCTGTCGTTCGGCCAGGCCGCCGGCGCTCTGGCGACGAATTTCACCGGCCACAACCGCTACACCGGCTCCGCCCTCACCGGCGATCTCGCCTGGTTGCTCGGTGCCGGCTTCGCCCCGCTGGTGGCGATCGGCGGCTACGAAATCTTCGGCAACTGGGCGGTGTGCGTCTACCTCATTTCCGGGTCGGTCTGCACGCTTGCGGCGCTGGGGATCAATCGGCGCCTGGCGCAACGGGAAGCGTGAGCCGCCGCCGGCATCGGCGGACGCGTGTCCTTCATGCGTCGTGAAGCGCCCGGTACAGCCCGCCGGCTTCGAGGAGTTCCTCGTGGCGACCTTCCTCGGCGATGCCGTCGGATGTCATCACCACGATGCGGTCGGCCTTGCGCACCGTCGCCAGCCTGTGCGCGATGACGAGGCTGGTGCGGCCTTGGCTCAACTCGGCGAAGGATCGCTGGATTTCCCGCTCGGTGGCGGTGTCGAGGGCGGACGTGGCCTCGTCCAGGATCAGGATCGGCGGATCCTTGAGGAAGATGCGGGCGATGGCGAGGCGCTGCTTCTGCCCGCCCGACAGCTTGACCCCGCGCTCGCCGACCAGCGTGTCCATGCCATCGGGTAGGCCGGCGATCATCGCGTCGAGGCGGGCGCGCCTCGCGGCGGCGGCGATGGCCGCGTCGCCGGCGCCGAGCCGGCCGTAGGCGATGTTGTCGCGGATGGTGCCGCCGAACAGGAACACGTCCTGCTGCACGATGCCGATCTGCCGGCGCAGCGAGCGAAGCGTCATCTCGCGAATGTCGAGCCCATCGATCGTGATGCGCCCGCCCTCGACGTCGTAGAAGCGCGGCAGCAGCGAGCAGATGGTGGTCTTGCCGGCGCCGGAGGGCCCGACGAAGGCCACCGTCTCGCCCTTGCGGATCGTCAGGTCGAAGCCGCGCAGCACCGGGCGTTCCGGTGTGTAGCCGAAACGCACGCCCTCGAAACGGATCGCGGCGGCAAGCGGCGCCGCCTCGATGGCGCCGGGACGGTCCGCGACGTCGGGCTCGGTGGCCAGCAACTCGCGGTAGCGGCGGAAGCCGGCGATGCCCTTGGGGTAGCTCTCGATCACCGCGTTGATCTTGTCGAGCGGGCGATAGAACACGCCGAGCAGCAGCAGGAAGCCGACGAAGCCGCCCACGCTCAGGCCGCCTTGCACCACGAAGAATGTGCCGGCCAGCATCACCACGATCTGCACGAAGCGCATGCCGAGGTAGTTCAAGGTGATCGCACCGGCCATGATGCGGTAGGCGTCGAGCTTGGCCTCCTTGTAGGCGCGGTTGTCGGCGGCGAAGAGGCGACGCTCGTGGTCCTCGTTGCCGAAGGCCTTCACCGCGCGGATGCCGCCGATGTTCTCCTCAAGCCGGGCGTTGAAGGCGGCGACGCGCTTGAACTGCGCCCGCCAGTTCTGCTCCATCGCCGTGCCGTAGCGGGCGCCCACCGCGATCACCAGCGGCAGCACGGCGGCGGTGATGAGGGCCAGCGGCCAATGCACCCACAGCATCAGGCTGAAGGCGCCGAGCAGCGTCATCGCGGCGATGAACAGGTCCTCCGGGCCGTGGTGGGCGACCTCGCCGATCTCCTCGAGGTCCTTGGTGACGCGGGCGACGAGGTGGCCGGTCTTCTGCCCGTCGTAGAAGCGGAACGACAGCTTCTGCAGGTGGTCGAAGGCGCGCCGGCGCATTTCCGTCTCGATGTTGATGCCGAGCACGTGGCCCCAGTAGGTCACCACCACCATCAGCCCCGCCGCCGCGGCGTAGATCACCACCAGCCCGGCGGTGGCGAGGGCGATCAGTTCCCAGTCGTGGCGCGGCAACAGCACGTCCACGAAGGCCTTCACCGCCATCGGAAAGCCGAGTTCCAGCAGGCCGGACGCGACGGCGCAGCCGAAGTCGAGGAGGAACAGGCGGCGGTGCGGGCGGTAATAGGCGAGGAAGGCTTTCAGCAAGCGAGAGTGATCCGGCGATGGAGGGAGTCCGGCGGGCATAGCCCATGCCGGTGCCGCCCGGTGTAGCCTCCGCCCGCCGTCGGCGCCAGCGCCGCCGTCACGCGCGCTCGGTCGCGACCAGTCGCGCGACTTCGCGCACGTAGGCGTCGGCGTCGAACTTCTTCAGGCTCGCCAGACCCATCGAGCGCACGGTGCCGTAGACCGGGCGCGGGCCCCAGGGTCGGTCGTGCAGGCCGAACAGCCAGCCGACGTTGGTGAAGGAATTGGCGTCGCGCCCGTCGATGAAGAAGCGGTTGTTGAGGCCGAGCACCGTGGTCCAGGCATCCTCGGGCGTCTTCGACCATTCCACGATCTTCTTGCCCCAGTACATGCGCATGTGATTGTGCATGTAGCCGGTGTCGCGCATCTCGCTCATCGCGGCGTTCCAGTAGCGGTCGTGCGTTTCGCCCCGCTCGAACTGGCCAGGGTCGTAGAGGTAGGGCCGCTTGTCCTTGGCGTGTTCGGCCAGCGCCTTGCGCGCCCAGTCCGGCACGCAGCCATAGTCTGCGTAGCGCGGCTCGTAGAAGACATGGTTGATCGCCAGCTCGCGGCGCACCACGACCTCCTCCAAAAAAGATGTCTTGTCGTCGGCGGTGCCGGCCTTGGCCGCCTTGACGGCGAGCGCCAGCGCAACCGGCGAGATCTGGCCGAAGTGGAGGTAGGGGCTCATGTGCGAGGCGGCGCCGGCTTCCGGCTTGCCGCGCACGGCGGCGTAGTCGGCGAAGGGCTCGCCGAGGAAATGCGTGAGCCGGCGCTCGGCCTCGCTCGTGCCGCCGCGGAAGCGCTTCACCGCGGGCACGCCGTGATCGCACTTCAGATCCGCCACCAGCCGGGGCACGTCGGCGAGGTCGAGGGTGCTTTCCGCCTTGAGCCTGTCGCGCAGGCCGGCGGGGAGTTCGCCGGCCTTGTGCCGCACCGGGCTCGCCTTCAACGGCACGAGGTACTCGTCCATCAGCCGGTTGATCTTCGGGCGGATCGTGCGCGCGGCGTATTCGTGCTTGGGCGAGGCGGTTTCCACCGGCACGACCACGTCGCCCTCGACCTGCACGACCCGGCACGGCGAGCGCCTGGCGAAGTCCTCGTAGAAGCGCCTGATCGGGGCGAGGTAGTTGCGGTCGCACACCACCAGCGCGGCATCGGCCGCGTAGCGCAGCGCCGTTTCCACCGGTCCGCCCTCGCGCCGGGCGACGAAGGCGATGCCGCGTCTCTCCAGCTCCGGCCCGACCTCCGTCAGCCCTTCCAGCAGAAAGGTCCAGTGCCGCGCGTTGACCTCGGGAAATCCCTCCGCGATGCCATAGCACACCACCACCGGCAGCTTGAGGCGGTTGGCCTCGTCAATGGCGTGCTCCAGCGCAGGGTTGACGCGGGCGCGCTGCGACAATCCCATCCAGTAAAGGACGTAGGCGCCCTTCTCGTTGTGGGGCGCGTCCTTGAGGACCTTGAGGCGGCTCGGCTGGATCATGCCGGCACCTTGCCGCCGAACGGCGGCGGGTGCCACAGCCAAGCGCGGGAAGGCGCGCGACAGGCTCCCGCACCATGCCCGCCGACCGGCACGCGCACGCTTTGTCGCGGGCCGGCCGCGCCGTGGCATGCGTATGCTGGCGGTGAACGGCGCGTGTTCCCGATCGCGACCAAGCTAGAGCATCGGACCCTAAATCGGACCCGGTCCGATGCTCTAATTTGTTGTATCGCATCGGATTTGTCCGAAAACCGCTGCGCACTTTTCGGTCCGATGCTCTAGGGAAGTGCAACTATGGCCCTGCTCATCGCCTCGGCTTTCCTGTGGATCGGCGTGCACGCCGGCATCGCCGGCACGACCGTGCGCCGCGCGGTCGCCGGGCGGATCGGCGACGGCGCCTTCCGCGGCATCTTCTCGCTGCTCTCGGTCATCGCCATCTCCGCCCTGGTGGCCAGCTTCAACCGGGTGCGGGCCGTCGATCCCGTCCGGCTGTGGAGCGCGCCGCAGTGGCTCGGGCCGGTGCTGGTCGGCCTGATGGCGCTCGCCTTCGTGCTGCTGGCGGCGTCCGTGACCACGCCGAACCCGACGGCGGTCGGCGGCGAGAAGGTGCTGGCGCGCGAGCCGGCCGGCATGCTGCGCATCACCCGTCATCCCATGCTCTGGGCCTTCACCATCTGGGCGGCGGTTCACGTCGTCGGCAACGGCGATCTCGCCTCGCTGCTGTTCTTCGGCGCCTTCGGCGTCACGGCGCTGCTCGGCATGCCGTCCATCGACCGCAAGCTCGCCGCCCGCGACCCCGCCGGCTGGCAGGGCTTGGCGCAGCGCACATCCATCGTGCCCTTCGCGGCGGTGCTCGGCGGGCGCAACAGGCTCGCGCTCGGCGAGATCGGCCTCGTGGCCCCGCTCGCCGGCCTCGCCCTGTTCGCCGCCCTGCTGTGGTTCCACCCCAGGTTGTTCGGGGTGTCGCCGTACCTGTGAGAGCGCTCGCGGGAACGCCAGGTCCTTCGGACGAGATCACGCGTTGAAGGTAAGTAACCGCTAGGCCGCCACCCAGTTGCCGTGGAAGCCGGGCGGTACGCGCGCGGGGATGTGGACGGTGGCCACCGGCGCGTCCGCGAAGCGTTGCGCGTCGAGGATGGCGAGGTCGGCCGTGTTCTCGCTCGCGTTGACAACGAAGCCGACGAGCCAGCCCTCGTCCTCGCCGGCCCGGCTATGGCGCGGCACGAAGACGAACTCGCCGGGATGGCGGTTCGCGCCGAAGTCGTGGCGCTCGCGCGTGCCGGCGACGAGGTCGTGCTTGTAAAGGTGCGTCGCCGTGAGCAGCTCGGGCACGACCTCGTCGGGCAAGCCGAGCGCGTAGCTGTATCGGTAGGGCAGGCCGATGCGGCGATCGTCGGGGCGGGGGAACTCCTGCGGCGACGGGTCGATCATCCGACGCTCGGCCGTGCGGGCGACGGGATCGAGCGTCCAGCGCTCGAAGCCGCGCGGCAGCCCGTCCGGCCCCTGCGTGTTGCCGGCGAACATGCGGTCGTAGGCCACCGCGTCCAGCACCACGCGCCCGTCCGCATCGTCGAAGGCGTTGGCCGTGTGGAAGATGTAGCAGGGCGGCACCGCGATCCAGACGATGTCGGCGACCCCGCCCTCGCGCGGCAGCAGGCCGATCCGCGCCTCGTGCGAGGGATTCCAGCGGAAGGGAAAGGTTTCGCCGGCGATCAGCGCCCCCATCGAGAAGGTGACGGGCAGGTCGAGGATGACGACGTAGCGACCGGTCACCGCGCAATCGTGGATGGACGGGCCGTGCTGCACGGGGATGCGCAGCTTGCGCCGTACCGCCCCGTCGGGGCCGACGACGACGTGGCGGATCGTGTCGGGATCGGTCGCCTGATAGGTGATGGCGTGCAGCTCGCCGGTGGCGGGG
>CALMGA010000402.1 GCA_937863205.1 uncultured Beijerinckiaceae bacterium
GGCCCGCGGCGACGCTGCGGGCCAAGGAATGGGTGCTGCTCCGGCGCGATCCCTGGCTGGTGTCGCAGAGCCTGATGCAGGTGCTCTACCTCGTTCCCCCCGCCCTGATGCTGTGGCACGGCTACGGCGCGGGCGGGCCGGCGGTGCTGGTGCCGGTGCTTGTGATGGCCGCCGGGCAGCTCGCCGGCGGCCTGGCATGGCTGGCGATCTCCGGCGAGGACGCGCCCGACCGCGTCGCCACGGCGCCGATCGCGCCGGCCGCGATCCTTCGCGCCAAGATCGAGGCGGTGGCCCTGGCGGTGGCGCTGCCGATGGCGCCGCTGGTGCTGGCGACCGGGCTGCTGGCGCCGCTGGCCGGGGTCGCGGCCGGGGTCGGCTCGGCGCTGGCCGCCGGCGGGGCGAGCGCGGTGCAGTACATCTTCCGGGTCAAGGGCCGGCGCTCGAACTTCCGCCGCCGGCAGACGTCCTCGCGCATCGCCACCTTCGCCGAGGCCTTGCTGTCGATCTCGGTCGCGGCCGCGGCCGGCCTCGCCGCCGCCGGCCTGTGGCTCGCCGTGGTGCCGATGCTGGCCGCCTTGGGCGTGCTGCTGCTGTCGCGCGCACTGGCCCCGCCGGCCGGATGACGTCGGGTCAAGCCCTGGTACGAGGCAGGCTCGTTCGAAGCTTTTATCAAATGTTTACCGCGTTGAGCCAGAAATCCGCGAAGACGAAACGCGGTGAACGAAGTGTATCTGGCCACGAACAAGCACGACGGCGCGCCTCCTCGTTGCCGGACTGCCGCACCGGCGAAAGCCGCCGCCGGGGCAAGCGAAGCGCCGGTCCGACGGAGCGTCCGCGCCGCCCCCTTCGCCTGCGCCCGCTTCGCCTGCGCCCGCTTGGCCTGCGCCCGCTTGGCCTGCGCCCTTCTCGCCGGCAGCCTTCTCGCCGGTTGCGGCATCCGGCCGGAGCCGCTGACCCCGGCCGCCATCGCCGCCTACGCGCAGGACAAGAAGGACCGTTTCGTCGCCAACCAGGCGCCGATCACCCAGGCCATCAGCCTCGACGAGGCGATCGCCCGGGGGCTCAGCTACAACCTCGACTACCGCGTCGAGGCCTTCCAAACCGCGCTGCGCGTGCAGGACCTCGACGTGGCCGACTTCCATCTCCTGCCCAACGCCGTCGCCAGCACCAACTTCCTCGGCCGCAACAACACGCTGGGCGCTTATTCGCAGTCGGTCACCACCGGGCTCGTCACGCTGGAGCCGTCGACCTCGACGCCGAAGAACGACCTCATCTCCGACCTCACCTTGTCCTACAACACGCTCGACTTCGGCCTGTCCTACATCCGCGCCCGGCAGGCGGCCGACGAGGTGCTGATCGCCGCCGAAACCAAGCGCAAGGTCACCAACCGCATCGTCCAGGACATCCGCACGGCGTACTGGCGCGCTTATTCCAGCCAGCGCCTGAGCGATCGGCTGCACCGGCTGGAGGCGAGGGTTCGCCGCGCCATCGCCGACAGCCGCACGGTGGCCACCGGCTTCGACACCTCGCCCGTTGCGGCGCTGACCTACGAGCGAGAACTGGTCGAGATCAAGCGTCAGGCGCAGGCGATCGAGAGCGAGATGGCGGTGGCCAAGGCGCAGCTCGCCGCGCTGATGAACGTGCCCCCCGATGTGCCCTTCACCCTGTCGGGGCGCGGCGGCGGCGCCCGCTCGCCGGTGTTCCGGCGCGACTTCAACACGCTGGTCGACGTCGCCCTGGTGAACCGTCCCGAACTCCGGGAAACGCAGTACAAGTCGCGCATCAACGCCAAGGAGGCCACCGCCGCCCTCCTGGAGCTGCTGCCCAACGCCCAGGCTTATTTCGGCGCCAACAGCGACACCAGCAAATACCTGTTCCACGGCAACTGGCTGGCCTACGGGGCGCACGCCAGCTGGAACCTCCTCAACGTCTTCAAGTACCCGTCGCGCGTCAACCAGGTGAACGCGCAGGAGGCCGTCATCGACGCCCGCGCGCTGGCGCTGACGATGGCCATCGTCACCCAGGTGCAAGTCGCCCGCATCCGGCTCTTCGAGGCGGAGAACGAGCTGAAGATCGCCCGCGAGTTCCTCGACGTGCAGGGCCGCCTGCTCGCCCAGGTGAAGGCGCAGGCGCGGACCGAGAAGGCGAGCGAGCAGACGCTGATCCGCGAAGAAATGAACATGCTGGTCGCCGAAGCGCGCAAGGATATCGCCTTCGCGGCTTACGAGAACGCCTACGGCCTCGTCTTCGAGGCGGTCGGCCTCGACCCCTTCGACCGCGCCATCACCACCGGCACCACCGTCGAGGAGATCGCCCACGTGATCGACGAGAACTGGGTCGACGGCGCCAAGCGCATCAGCGCGGCCGAGCTGGGCCTGCGCCAATGAGACGTCGCGACGCGAACCCGTACCCCGGCCTGATCCGCCTCGCTGCCCTGCTGCCGGCCTGCCTCGCGCTGCTGCCGGTCGCCGCGCCGGCCGGCGAGGCCGACACCATTCACGCGGTGGTGCGCTCGGCCCACGACGTCACCGTCGGCTCCGACGCCGGCTCGCGCATCCTCGACCTGCCGCTCAAGGAAGGCGCCGCCTTCCGCAAGGGCGACCTGCTGGTCGCCTTCGACTGCGCGCGCACCCGTGCCGAACTGAAATCCGCGCAGGCCGAACAGCGCGGCCACGAGGTCACCTTGCGCAACAGCCTCGACCTGCAGAAATACCACGCCGCCGGCCGCAACGACGTCGAGATCGCCCGCGCGGCCGTCGACAAGGCCGCCGCCGCCGTCGAGGGCTGGCAGGCCCGGGTCGATGCCTGCGAGATCCGCGCCCCCTTCGACGGCCGGGTCGCCGATGTGTTCGCCCACGTCTTCGACCTGCCGGGACCGAGCGTGCCGATCCTGCGCATCGTGGATCCCGGCAACCTCGAAGTGGAAATGCTGCTGCCATCGCGCGCGGCGGCTCGGGTTTCGCCCGGCGCCAACTTCGCCCTCGCCGTCGAGGAAACCGGGCAAAGCGTGCGCGGCCGCGTGGTCCGCATCGGCGCCGCCGTGGACCCGGTCAGCCAGACGCTCAAGGTCGTCGGCACCCTGGAGGCCGCGCCGGGCGGGGAGGGACAGGCGACGAGGCCGGCGGTGCTGCCCGGCATGAGCGGCCGGGCCGATTTCGGCGCCGGGTTCTGAGATGGTCGTGCCCCCCGCCGCCGGCGCGCCCCCGTCCGCCGCGCCGTCGTCCGCCGCACCGCGGCTGATCCGCCCCGCCAGCGAGCCCGCCGGCGATCCCGCTGTGGCCGCGCTGCAGGCCCTGCTGCGGGTCGAGGGCGACGCCCGCTGCGCCGAAACGCCCGGCGACCTGCACTACCTCATCGCCAACGAGATGCGCCCCCTCGTCGGCGCCCGCCAAGTCTTCGTGCTGGCGAACCAGGCCGGCGCGGCGGACGGCACCGCCATCGTCACCGCCGTGTCGAGCCTCACGAGTGTCGACCGCGAGGCGCCCTTCGTGCAGTGGATCGAGGAACTGGCCGCCCGGCGGCTGACGGGCCTTCGCGCGCCGGCTGTTCTCGATCTGGCCGACGAGCCGGCCGATGCCGGCGACCACGCCGAGCACTATCCCTTCGCCAAGCTGCTCGCCCTGCCGCTCGCCGACCGGTCGGGCGCGCCCCTCGGCCTCGTCCTGCTCGCCCGCGAAACGCCGTGGGACGACGAGGCGCGGCGCGTCGGCGAGCGTCTCGCCGAGTGCTTCGCCCATGCCTGGGGCGCGTTCCGCAAGCCGCCGCTCGCCCTGGCGCGGCTTCGCCGGCCGGGCACGTTCGGGGGTTTGGCCGTGCTGGCGGTGGTGGTGCTCAGCCTCACCCCGACCCACATCACCGCGCTCGCCGGCTTCGAGGTCGTGCCCGACCGCCCCTTCGTGGTCGCCGCCTCGGGCGACGGCACGATCGAAACGGTCGCCGTGCAGCCCAACAGCCAAGTGGCGGCGGGTCAGGTGCTCTACACCACCGTGTCGACCACCCTGCGCGACAACCTCGTGATCGCCGAGCGGGCGATGGCGGTGGCCGAGGCCAAGTGGAAGCAGTTCCGGCAGGCGGCCTTCGCCGACCCTCAGGCCAAGCGCGAACTGGCCGCCGCCGAAGCCGAGGTCGAGCTGCGCCGCGCCGAGCGCGACTATGCCAAGGATCTGGTCGAGCGCACCGTCACCCGCGCGCCGCGCGCCGGCCTCGCCATCTTCAACGACGCCAACGACCTGGTCGGCCGTCCCGTCAACACCGGGCAGCGCCTGATGGCCATCGCCGATCCCGCCCGCGTGATGGCGCGCATCTTCGTGCCGGTCGACGACAGCATCGTGCTCGACGAGGGGGCTCGCGTGCGGCTGTTCCTGGACAGCTCGCCGACCCGCGCCGTCGAGGCGGTGCTGGAGCACGCCAGCCACGACGCCGGGATGACCGACGCCAACCTGTTCGCCTACCGCGCCGACGCCCGCCTCGACCCCGGCGCCGCCGTGCCCCGCCTGGGCGTGCGCGGCACCGCCGAGATCTACGGACCGCGCTCCAGCCTGCTGCTCTACCTGTTCCGCCGCCCGCTCAGCTATGTCCGCCAGCATTACGGCCTCTGACGCCCCCCGGTTGCGGCAACAGCTGCGGCAGGACCTGCGCCTGTACCCCGGGCCGAAGGTTGGGCCGGCGCCGAGCTGGATGCTGTACGATCCCCTGCGCGGCAGCTGGTTCCAGCTCGACCGCAACGCCTTCGCCGTGCTCGGCGCCTGGGACGGCCCGGCGGATGCGGCGATGCTCGACGCGCGCGTCGAGGCGGCCGGCGACGTGGTGCCGCCGGGAACGGCGGCCGCGTTCCTCGCCTTCGCCGGCCGCAACGAGCTGACCGAGGGCGAGGGCTGGCGCGCCCACGCCGCCCGCTGCCGCGCCCGGCGATCCTCGCCGCTGGCGTGGGCGGTGCACAACTACCTCTTCGTCAAGCTGCCGCTGTGGCGCCCGCGCCGCGCCTTCGAACGAGCCGGCGGCCTCGTCGCGCCGCTGTTCACCCGCGCCTTCTTCCTCGCGACCGTGCTCGCGGCCGCGCTCGCCCTGTACCTCGTGTCGCGGCAATGGGCGGCCTTTCTCGGCACCTTCCCGGCCTTCCTGTCGCTCGACGGCGCGCTGGTCTACGCCCTCGCCCTGCTCGGCACGAAAACCGTCCACGAGCTGGCCCACGCCTTCACCGCCGCCCGCCACGGCTGCCGCGTGTCCTCCATCGGCCTCGCCCTGATGGTGATGGTGCCGATGCCCTACTGCGACGTCACCGACAGCTGGCGCCTGACCGACCGGCGGCAGCGCATGGCGATCGACGCCGCCGGACTCCTCGCCGAGGTGGCGCTGGCGATCTACGCCGCGCTGGCCTGGGTGCTGCTGCAAGACGGCCCGCTGCGCTCGGCCGCCTTTCTGGTGGCCACCGCCAGCCTCGCCAGCTCGCTCGCCCTCAACCTCAACCCGATGATGCGCTTCGACGGCTACCTCCTGCTCGCCGACGCGCTGGCCGTGCCCAACCTGCAGGCGCGGGCCTTCGCCCTGGGGCGCTGGCGCCTGCGCGAGGCTCTTTTCGATCTCGGCGCGCCCAAGCCCGACAGCTTCGGGCCGGTGAAGACGGCGGTTGTTCTCGCCTATGCCGCGACGGTGGTCGCCTACCGGGCGGTCGTCTACGCCGGCATCGCGCTGCTGGTCTACCACGCCGTGTTCAAGCTGCTCGGCATCGTTTTGTTCGCCGTCGAGGTCGGCTGGTTCCTGATCCTGCCGGTCGCCAGGGAGGTACGCGTGTGGTGGCAGTTGAGGAATGAACTCGCGGCGAGCCCGCGTTCCCGCTTGACGGCGCTCGCCGGCGCCGCGCTGATCGGGCTGGCGATCTTTCCCTTCCGCGCCCGGGTGGCCATCCCCGCCGTGGTCGAGCCGGCCGCCTATGCCCGGCTGTTCCCGGTCACGCCGGGCGTGGTGCGATCCGTGTCGGTGCGCGTCGGCGAGCGGGTCGAGGCGGGGCAGGTCCTGGTGACGCTCGCCTCGCCGCAGAACGAGCGTGACGGCCGGCTGGCCCGCATCAGGCTGGCGCTGGTGGAGGCCAAGCTGGCGCGCGCGGCCAGCGTCGCCGCCGACAGGGCGGAAAGCTTGTCGCTCGAAGGGGAACGCAAACTCCTCGCGGACCGGCTCGAAGGGTTGGAGCGCGAGCGGCGCGAACTGGTGCTGCGCAGCCCCATCGCCGGAACCGTGCGCGACCTCGACCCCGACCTCGACCCCGGCCGCTGGGTCGGGCGCGACGCCCAGCTCGCGCTGGTGACGGCGCCGGGCGCGGCGGTGGCGCGCGGCTACCTCGCCGATGG
>CALMGA010000403.1 GCA_937863205.1 uncultured Beijerinckiaceae bacterium
GCTTCGCCAACGTCGCCCAGGCGATCACCGCGCCGGGCGACGTCATCATCGTGCCGGACCCTTCCTATCCCATCCACGCCTTCGGCTTCCTGATGGCCGGCGGCGCGGTGCGCTCGATCCCGGCCGACCCGTCACCCTCGTTCTTCGCGGCGATGGAGCGGGCGATCATCCACTCCATCCCCAAGCCGATCGCGGTGGTGGTGTGCTACCCCTCGAACCCGACGGCGCACGTCGCCAGCCTCGACTTCTACCGCGACCTCGTGCGCTTCGCGAAGAAGCACGACATCTTCATCCTCTCCGACCTCGCCTATGCCGAGCTGTACTTCGACGGCGAGCCGCCGCCCTCGGTGCTGCAGGTGGAAGGCGCGATCGACTGCACCATCGAGTTCACCTCGCTGTCGAAGACCTATTCGATGGCGGGCTGGCGCATCGGCTTCGCGGTGGGCAACGAGCGCCTCGTCTCGGCGCTGACGCGGGTCAAGTCCTACCTCGACTACGGCGCCTACACGCCCGTCCAGGTCGCCGCCACCGCGGCCCTCAACGGCCCCGACGACTGCATCCACGAGATGCGGGCGATCTATCACCGCCGCCGCGACGTGATGGTGGAGGTGTTCGCCAAGGCGGGCTGGCCGATCCCCGCGCCGCGCGCCTCGATGTTCGCCTGGGCCAGGGTGCCGGAGCGCTTCGCCCACCTCGGCAGCCTGGAGTTCGCCAAGCTGATGATCGAGAAGGCCGAGGTCGCGGTGGCGCCGGGCCTCGGCTTCGGCGAGCAGGGCGAGGGCTACGTGCGCCTTGCCCTGGTCGAGAACGAGCAGCGCATCCGGCAGGCGGCACGCGGCTTCCGCAAGCTGATGGACGCCGCCGACGGCGGCAGCCTGCACAACGTGGCGAGCCTCGCCAGGCAGGCGTGAGGGACGCGGTACTCTGCTCGTTTGCCGCAGTAGAAGAGGGTGCGGACGAGCTAAAGTTCGTCGTGCTCCTTATCGTCGGGACTTGGCGACGGTGGGGGTGAAGGTGGGAGTGGGCATGAAGTTTCCGTCGCATGTACCGAAGTGTACGGGCCTTTCTGAAAATCCGGATTGAAACGTACGCCGTAGGCTCCCAAAGTATTTTCGACATTGACGAGGCATGCCGCGTCCGGTTGGTAATGGCCCGATGCATTGTTCAGGCGCCAAACGCCGCCATCCTTGATTGTCATCTCGCCTGCGCAATAAACTGGCGACCATCCGCTATTCAGTTGGGTATGCCTTACATGTTGATAGATGTTGCTTACGTAATTTGAAGGATATCGATATTGGAAATAATCAAGGCAAGCGGTCAGCGTAGGGTCGCCCTCCGTGTTGACGCGATCATAACGACGAATCATTAGCTTTGCATCTGTAGCTCGATAGACAAAGATAAAGCGACCATTCTGAGGCAGGGCCACATTGGGGATTATCTCCGTCACAAAATTAAGGGAGGAAGCGTTCATTTCCAAGCTGTCTCGAACTTGATCGTCTAGCTTCCAGCAACTTATTGGTGTGCCGCCGCCGCAAGGTTGACCAAGCACCGAACCTGTTCGCGTCATATCAAGCGCCTTCGTCGTCCAGGATGAGCGATTGAAGTCGCAGAGGTCGGCACGTCCAATAACAAGATCGAATTTGCAGTAGCTCTCCTGGATTGTGGAGCACGGATTCTTTCCATACAAACCTCAGTATGAGTCCTGCGCCGAGGCTCCGCGAATGATTAGACTAGCTGCGAGGAAAAGGACCGCGACACCCAAGCCCAAGGCCAGGCTGCGCCACCTTGATAGTGATTTTGGCGCAGGTTGCTCCATGCAATTGCCTCCTTGCAGCGACCGGCAAAGGCGGCACCGTTGCCAGACGTCAGCTTCCGATACGCAAACAATCTTTGATGATAAAATGTATCAACTAGTTACGTAGCTGAAGATTAGGTAGGAGTCATTATCATCATTATCGGTGCTGTCTTCCGAAGTGACCGTGACGATAGTTGCGTTGCCGCTACTTTCTACGATGGGTTGCTGGACATTTGCGGGCGAGAAGGGGCCACCGCTGCCACTGGGGCTGAACTCGAATGTCAGGTTTAAGCTGACTGCTTGCCCGTTGGGCCCAACACGCAGGACGGCAGTGCCATCAGCCAGCAGCATCGGCTTATTCTCGCCGCTTCCCGAAAAAACACCCAGCGTTTGACCGCTGAGGGCGATGGTGACACGTTGGAAATAGGCGGCGTGCGCGATGCACGTGAGGTTGCCCGTGCTGTCACCGGGCAAGGTGACGTTGACACTATCAGTCATGGCAGCGCCTTCTCCCACAATCGTATCTACGCAACCTATGGGTGTAGGAAGGCACAAACCTGCGAGATGTGTCAATAAGGCATGCGATAGAAGCTTTCCCTCAGCCCTGCTGCTTTTACTTGTCCACGAAGGCGCGCTCGATGACGAACTCGCCCTGCTCGCCGTGATTGCCCTCGGTGAAGTGCCAGCCGTCGAGCAGGCTTCGCACCTCGGCGAGCATCTGCGGCGAGCCGCACAGCATGAAACGGTCGTCGTCGCGGTTCATCGGCGGCAGGCCGATGTCGCTGGCGAGCTTGCCCGACTCCATCAGGGTGGTGATACGGCCCTGGTGGTGGAACGGCTCGCGGGTGACGGTGGGATAGTAGATCAGCTGCTCTCGGACCATCTCGCCGAGGAACTCGTCCTCGGGCAACTCCCCGGTGATGAAGTCGGAGTAGGCGAGGTCCTTGATGAAGCGCACGCCGTGGACCACGATCACCTTTGCGAAGCGCTCGTAGGTCTCGGGATCGCGGATGATCGACAGCCAGGGGGCGAGGCCGGTGCCGGTGCCAAGCAGGTAGAGGTGCTTGCCGGGGCTGAGATTGTCGAGCACCAGCGTGCCCGTCGGCTTGACGCTCACGAGGACGGGGTCGCCCTCTTTCAGGTGCTGCAGCTGCGACGTCAGCGGACCGTTCTGCACCTTGATCGAGAAGAACTCGAGTTCGTCGGCATAGTGCGGGCTGGCGACGGAATAGGCGCGCAACAGCGGCTTGCCGTCGACCGGGATGCCGATCATCGTGAACTCGCCGGAGCGGAAGCGGAACGCCGGGTTCCGGGTGGTGCGGAAGGAAAACAGGCTTTCCGTCCAGTGGTGCACGCTGACGACGTGCTCTTCGATGAACTTGCTCATGGCGTGCTGGCTGGCACCTTCAGGGATACGCAGGCCCTCGGGCCGGGCTGTCACGTCTAGCTAAGTCGCTTTCTTCCGAGGTGCAACAGCGGGGGAGCGTCGATGCCGAGCATGGAAGAATGGTTCCGGCCAGCCCCTCCGAAAGGAGAGAAAAACCTCCGCCGGGACCCGGCGGAGGCGGTGATCGTTTCAGATACCGAAGCCCGTCCGGTTGAACAGCAGCACCACGATCAGCACGACCACGACGAGGCCGACGATGCCGAGGCCGCCGTTGCCGTAGTAGCCGCCACGGTGCCCGTAGTAGCCGCCACCGCCGCCGAGCAGCAGGATGATGAGGAT